>SUWI01000012.1 GCA_015061565.1 Lentisphaerota bacterium | reverse complement strand
TGATTGATCCAATATTGACGCGTTTCCCTGCCTGTCATAAATTCCTCCTGTTCCTGGTTCAGGGTTCAGAGGTAATTTAGCACACGGTTCGTTTCTGGAAAAGATGTATCCCGCTGGGCGCTTACGCGATTATACGGGGGAGGTGCCGGTGTTGAAAAGCAAATTTTCGCTGCCGGTCCTGGAGGGTGAAAGCACCATGCTGGCGGGCAAGCCTTCCGCGCTGAAACTGAACGGGAAGAACTCATTTATAACGATCCCTGGGAGCGGAGCCTTTACATTGAAAAACGGCGGCACGCTTTACGCCGTGGCGAATATCAGTGACAAAGAAGATTTCGGCATGATGTTTTTCAAACCCGATGAATTCCTGTTCGGGATCTATCAGAAGGACAATCTGTATTACAATATGGGGACACAGCAGAAACAGAAATTCGGGGCGTATCTTCTGCTCCGCAAGGTCCGGCGCGGTGTCTGGACTTCCTATGCGGTTTCCGTCCAGGTGAAGGACGGCGATTATCATGTGACGCTTTATGCCTCCGGCTCGAAACCGGTGAAACGGGTCTTCAAAAAACTGGATTATTATCAGACCGCTCAGGATGTTACGTTCGGGCGGGGATTCGGCTGGAACTGGCACCTTGACGGCGAAATTGCGCTGTTCATGGCCTTCGACCGGCCGCTGACCGAGCAGGAAATCCAGGAACTGGACAAAAAATCACCATTCAAACTTTAAACTGATCGGTTACCCCGGATTTTTAAAAATCACAATCTTTTTTCCGGTTTTCATTTGACAAACGTGCTTTTCGGTTATACATTATTCCTAACTCGTGTTAGGAGATAATTGATTTATGCCTACGATGACCGATATAGCGGTGGAATGCGGGATCAGCCGTTCGGTGGTGTCGCTCGTGCTGAACGGGCGGGACAAGGAACTGGGGATCGCCGCGTCCACGCGTGACCAGATCCTGCGGGTGGCACGCGAGATCGGCTACTGCCGCAATGAGCTGGCCGCGTCCATCGGCAAAAAACACAGCCAGGTGCTGGCGTTCGTGACCGCCGACATGGGTTCGGTGGAGTATACCGGCCGCATCCAGAACGGCGTATTGGACGCTGCCAGCGAACGGGGTTATACCGTCACGGTCCACCGTCTGAAAAAAAACACCAATGCGGAGATCATCCGCAAGATCCTCGGCTGGCGCGCCGCCGGGGTGATCTTCCACGTGGCTGAGCTTGCTGCCATTCAGGAAATCTCTGCCGTTCTCGATAAAAACAACATTCCGTGGGGCACGGTCAACCTGAGCAATCCCGGCGGCATCGGCGTCACCACCGATGACCGGACGGGAATCGAAAATGCGGTCCGGCTGCTGGCGGAACGCGGACATCGGAAAATCGCTTTCGCCGGCATCGGCACACCTGCAAAGAAGGAGTTTCAGATCAACCGTGAGACGGGTTATCTGGACGGCATGAAAAAATATCTTCCGGAAGAGACGCCGCATGTCCTGCGTCTTTCCGAACCTGAAAAAATGAATGACATGGCGTATTTGACGGAGCGGTTCCTGCCGCAGCTGCGGGGAAAGGCGGATGCCGTGGTCTGCGAATCGGACCAGCTGGCGGCGGCTCTGGGGCGTGCCGTCCAGATGACTGGCGGTTCGATCCCCGGAACGTTTTCGCTGGTGGGTTTCGGCAATTCGGTGATCTCGGAAACCTTCAATCCGTCGCTGAGCACGATTTCGCAGGATTTCGAGGAAATGGGCAGCCGCACGGTCAACTGGCTGGCCGATATTATAGAAAAGAAAACGGCCGCCGCCCGCGACTGTTTTATCCCGACCTCGTTCATTCAGCGCGGTTCGACAGACAAGCAAATCAAAGGTGAATCATGCTGAATATGAGCGAATATGAACAGGCAATGAAGCCTGGATATTTCGACCGCTGGAATGCGGAGGAACAGACCCGGATCGACAATGATATCGAAAAGAACCGGAAAGCGGACGGTCGGTTCCGGATTCCCGGCATTCCAGCCGGGACCGAAGTCAAAGTCGAGCAGACCTCCCATGATTTTGTTTTCGGTGCGCAGATTTTCAATTTCGACCAGTTGGGCAGTCCGGAGGCAAATTCACGCTACCGCGCATTGTATGGGGAACTGTTCAATTCTGCGACGATTGCCTTTTACTGGCAGCCGTTCGAACCGGAGGAGGGGAAATGCCGCTTCAGTCCCGGAGAGAAAGACGGCGAGGCATTTTGGAATGCGTGTCCCGATCCGAAGATGCAGCCGCACTGGCGTCGGCCCGCACCGGACGCCGTCGTTAAATTCTGCCGGGAAAAAGGGATCCGCTGTCATGGACATCCGCTGATCTGGGGCAGTTCCGTCTGGCATTATCCCCGTTTCATTCTTGAGAAGCTTCCGAAGACCATCCTGGTTCAAATGCTGACCGATGTCCGCTGCGGCAGCAACATCATGAAACAGGGGGATGCGTTGGCGGAACAGTGTCCGGAGTTCGTCGAATACCTGGAAAAGAAATTCGATGAACGGATCCGGGTCCTGGCGGAACATTACGGCAATCAGATTCAAAGCTGGGATGTCTGCAATGAGAGCGCTTATGACGTCACCGCCGGGAATTTCCGGCCCGGAGCCAAAATCTGCCTTGGATATCAGGGGCGTCCCATGCCTGCGGATTATACGTTCCGGGCGTTTCAAACCGCTCAGAAGGCTTTCCCGCCGGAGGTCCGGCTGAATATCAACGACTGGCATCTGAAGCCGAATTATCTCAAACAAGTCAAGGACTTGCTGGCGCGCGGCTGCAAAATCGACATCCTCGGTGCGCAGATGCACCTGTTCGAGCCGCAGATGTGTCTGGATATCGCGGACGGCATTTCCGACTTGCAGTCGCCCGGACAGGTCCGGAAGACGATGTCCATGCTGGCGGAAGCCGGGCTCCCGATACATCTTTCCGAAATCACGATCACTGCTCCGAACAATGATGAACGCGGACAGGCCATTCAGGCGGTCATTGCCCGGAACCTCTACCGGCTCTGGTTCAGTCTGAAACCGATGATGGGCATAACCTGGTGGAATGTGGTAGATGACTGCGGGGCGCCCGGCGAACCCTCCGTTTCCGGACTCTTCTCCCGCAATATGGAGCCCAAACCGGTCTATCATGCTTTGGAGGATCTGATCAACCGGGAATGGAAAACCCGGACGGCAGTGAAAGCCGGCAAGAATGGTTCGGTCGAGTTCCGCGGATTCCGCGGAAGATACCGCCTGGCTTGGGAAAACCGCACCGGCAAAGAAGAAACAGTCGAAGTTATTCTCCATTGAAATAGAAACCAAAAAGAGAAAGGACCGGTATGAAAAAATCAAAACAAAAAGTAATGAAAAGCAGTAAGCTGTTTACACTGATCGAGCTCCTGGTCGTGATCGCGATCATCGCGATTCTGGCGTCCATGCTGCTGCCGGCGCTTCAGAACGCCAAAAATATGGCGCTGAAAACATCTTGTTTGAACCAAATGAGAGGCTTGGCGCATTCCACCGCCAATTATGCCGATACCTATAATCAATGGTGTGTACCGGCCGATGGAAACGGAAGTGCAAAAAAAACACTCTGGGGAAGCCGTTTATCTATGAATGGTTTTCTTGAAAAAACCGGAGTCGATGGCGATGGTGAGTCATTCCGCTCGGCCATGATGAATTGTCCGGCGGTCCGCACTCCAGTCGGAGGATCTTTGAGATGTTCTGTCATTAATTATGCAACTTATCATTTTGCGATTAATGGGCAAGTGGGAAATGAAATTTCCAACTGGCTGCGCAGGAGTAAAATCAAATCCCCCTCGGCTATGCATGAGGTCGTCTGCTGGAACCGCCAATGGCATTACACGTCGAAAAGCCAATTTGACAAGTATTTGAACATAGAACGGCATAATGGAACCTTTACCTGCAATTATATGGATGGACATGCAGGAACTTTTCGATGGATAGATATTCCCGCAGCTAATCAGCCTTTTTGGATTTCAACTTTTTAGTGGAAGGATTTTCACAAATGAAAACAATGGCCAGACTCATCTGTGCTTTGGGATTTCCGCTTTATGCAGGTGCGGAAACCCTGACATTGGCGGAAAACCAAAAAACGGATTATGTCATTGTCAATACGTCCAATCATGAAATTGACCGGCAGGCAGCAGAAGAACTGCGCTATTTCCTGAATGCCGCATCTGGAGCTGAATTCAAAATTTCTGAAACTCCGGGGCATAAAAATATTTTTCTGGGCACAGGAATTGAAAAAAAATCCTGCCGTATTCAGAATAAAGAAAATGATCTCTATCTGAACGGTTCCGGGACAAATGGACGGCTGAATGCTGTTTATGAGTTTCTTGAAACAATTGGATTTAGATGGTTTTCAGCTTATGGAGACATCCGAATACCCCGTCAGTCAAAATTGACTGTGAATACCGGTGAAATATGCAAAAATTATCCTTTTCAGATACGGGGTATGCAAACAGCTTTTTTGAGCCGTGGCATTGATTCTTACCGCAAACCTGTTGCATTGTATCACTGCCGCAATCGGCAAAATATTCTCCTGTCGGAATACCCTGGCATCAGAAATGCAAGAACAGAATACCGCCCCTCCATTCACGCATTGTCTTATTATCTCCATCCTGGTATTCATCATCGCAGATTGAATCCTCAATTAAAATGGATCAAAGAACAAAATTACTTCAAGAAGCATCCTGAATGGTTTCCCATGAATGAAAAAGGTGTGCGCTACCCTCATGGGCAACTTTGCTTCAGCAATTTGGAACTTCAAGCGGAATTGACCAAAAATGCGTTGGGTCAGCTGGAACGGGAAATTGCCCGGACCGGGCGGAAAGACGGTATTTTTTCCATGTCCATGAATGATATTACTTACCAGGAATTCTGCTGTTGTCCGGAGTGCCGTAAGGCAGGAATCAAGTATCAGCACAGAGGTGCAGGCGCGTATTATAAATATTTGTTCGATTTCTGCAAAACGGTGAAACAACTGTATCCGGATGTAAAAATTTCCGCTTTTGCATATTTGTCAGCAATTTACATGCCGCAAAATCTGGAAATTCCAGATAATCTGATAATTATTTTTTGTCCAATCTATTCAAGCTTTATCGCCCCCCTTGAACAGGAAAAACAGCAGAAAACTTTGAAATGTCTGCAGAAATGGATTGCGGCAAAAACAGAAGTATGGTATTGGTATTATACTCTGCCGTATCCTGATCGACTCTATCTGACATGTCCCCCGATTAGCAATTTGAAACGTATTTCCCGTGATATTCTTACGATGCGGGACATGGGTATTTCCGGAACATATTTTGAACATGATTCCAGCGGCAGGGATAGAAGCGGTTTTTTTGAATTGCAATCATATTTGCTGCTCAGGCTTTACCGTAACCCGGACGAAGACATTAATCATATCATTCACGATTTTACTGACTTTTATTATGGTAAAGCCGCCCCATTGTTCAGAGAATATCTGCATGAAGTCGAACAAGGCTGTCAGGATGCAGCCAAAGCTGGTATCCGCTCAGTTTTTAATACTTGCGATTTTCCATACCTGAATCCGGAAAACCTGAACCGATGGTCTCGTAAATTTGATGAAATGGAAAAATTGGCATCAGATAATGCCAAAACACTATTTCATGTGAAATTGGCTAGAATTTCAGTTGATGCAGCCTATATTACGGTAACGGCTTCTCCAGAGAACCGGCAGGAGACAGAAATGAAAATTGAATCTCTGGAGAAATATATACAGACATTGCGCATAAAACACAAATATCCCTTTGACATGACACGATTTGTCAGGTGGAAAAAAGCCTTGGAGCGGAAGCTTAACGAAAAAAAATAAAATCTGAACAGGAATAGATGGGATCCAAAAAAATGTACCGCCCGAAATATTCGATGTTTTTCGATCTCCACGCAATGCAGGTGTGTCACGATGTTTGGCATGCTTTTGATGCGGAGAAATTCGCCGAACAACTCCATAACGCTGCTGGGCGGACGGCAAATTCCTGTTCGATGTCAGGATTCCCAGCGACCATCTGGTCATCCTGGTCAGAAAAAGTAATTGAAAGCCAGTATTTGATTGATAAACCTCTGATTCCTGCTTGTAAAGGGTCGGAATCGGAAGTATAATACTGAAACCGTGCAGCCGGTGCGGATGAGTTGTAATCTAATATGCGCGGCTGACAAAATACGACGAAATCAACTTGGGATGCAAATCTGAGGATAAGAAATGTACCGCCCGAAATATGCAATGTTTTTCGATCTCCACACGATGCAGGCGTGTCCCGACGTGGGCCATGCTTTCGATGCGGAGAAATTCGCCGAACAACTTCACAACGCCGGGGCCGACCTGGTCGGTTTCCATGCCAAATGCAATCAGGGATTCTGTTACTTCGACACGAAAACCGGCATCCGGCATCCTTCCCTGCCGGAAGGGCGCGACCTGTTCGGAGAAGTCGTTGCCGCCTGCAATAAGCGGGGCATTCAGGTCTCGGCTTATTTCAACTGCGGCCTTTCCAACGAGGACGCGGTCCGGCATCCGGAATGGTCCCGGATCGGAATGCGCGGCGAGGCGCTCCATCCCGAGATTTACGACCTCGGTTGGGTCACGCCTTACATGCGTACCATGTGCATGAATTCCCCCTGGCACGACCATCTGCTGGGGCTGATCCGCGAGGTGCGGGACCGTTATCCGGTGGCGGGTTTCCTGTTCGACAGCTTCAACGTGTTCCCGTGCGTTTGTCCCGTGTGCACTGCGATGATGCGGGAGCAGGGGCTGGATCCGAACTGCGAGGCCGAGGTGATGAAGTTCGCGCGCCAGACCACGCTCCGGATGGCGACCGACATTTCCGAACTGATCCAGCCGAAGAAAAACGGCCTGCTGACCTATTTCCTCGGCATCTCCGCCAAGGACAATGCCCGGATCGGCTCGTATCTGGAATGCGAATGTCTGCCGACCAATCCTTCGTGGGGATATGATTATCTGCCGCTGACCTCGCGTTATTACCGGACGCTGACGGAAGGACCCGTGCTCAATATGACCGGTCGTTTCAACAACTGGGGGGATTTCGGCAGCCTGAGACCGCAGACCGCGGTGGAATACGATCTCTTTTTCGGACTGGCGAACGGCATGAGGCCGAATATCGGCGACCATCTGCATCCGCGCGGCGACCTGAATGGATGCGTGTTCGAACGGATCGGGAAAATCTACCGCAAGATCAAACAGTATGACGAATGGTTCGACGGCGCGGAAAATCTGGCCGACATCGGCGTGGTGTTTTCCGGTGCGTTGACCGGGTCGCATGGGCTGATCGGAGCCACCCGCATGCTTTCCGAACTCAAAATGCAGTTCGAGTTCATCGACCGGGACAGCGACTGGAGCAAGTATGAGATCCTGATCCTGCCGGACGACATTCTGCTGGACGATGTTCTGGCCGCGAAAACGGAAGCGCATCTGCGAGCCGGGAAGAAGCTGATCGCCACCGGAAAATCCGGCCTCGATCCCGCGGAAAAACAATTCCGTTTCGACAAAGTCTGGGGAGCGGAATATCTGGGTCCCTGCGATTACGATCCGGCGTATTTCCGCCTGACCGGGGATCATGCGGACGAAATCCCGGCAATGCCGCTGGCGACTTATTCCAAGGGTCTTCAGGTGCGTGCGCTGGATCCGGCCAATGTCGCCGGGAAAATCGTCGCGCCGTATTACAACCGGCATTGGGACGGCATGTATTCTTACTTCTACACGCCGCCGGATAAGCTGACCGACCTGCCGTTCCTGATTCTGAACGGGCAATGTGCATATTGTACGTATCCGTTGTGCGAAAGTTATTACGAACATGCCTCGCCGGACCTGCGGAAAGTGCTGGAGATCATGCTGCGGCATGTTTTCGGGACTCCGCTGCTGAAAACGGGGAAGAATCTGCCATCGTTTGCCCGCGCTTTCGTGACCCGGAAAGGACCGCAGCGGATCGTGCATCTGCTGAATTACGTGCCGGAACTGCGCGGCAAAACGCTGCTGATCGAGGAAGAGATCCCGGCGAAAGAGGTGGAAGTTTCCCTGCGCCTGGATGGAGCTGCGGTAAAGAAAGTTTATCTGGCGCCGGGCCGGACGGAACTGCCGTTCAGGACCGCGGACGGTTATGTCCATTTCACGGTGCCGGAGATGAGCGGGTACTGCATGGTCGTGACGGAAACGGAATAAAACGAACGGGCAGTGATAAAAATCATTGGGTATTATGGGTGCTCTGGGTGTTCTGAGTTTTCCGGGAACGTCTGGTGCCAGGCTTTGAAGACAGGTGTCCCAGGCACGTGTTCATTCCATGTGATCTCGCGCCAGCGTATGTCTTCCGCGTTTTACCCATTCAGCCTATGCAACCCAGTATACCCACAGTCCGCGGAAACTGTTGGTTTCACGTTGACGCAGTACATCCTCAAAATCCTTTTACCGATGATCTCTTTCCCCGTATTTACGACTTGATTTTTCGTCTCCGCGGTATATATTTCCTGCGTTTTGCTGAATCAGCTGAAACGAATGTCAAAAATAACGTTGAAAAAAGGAGACGAAATGAAAATCCATTGCTGCCGGATCGTGGTCTGTGTTCTGTTTGCGATAGTCGTAACGGGATGCGCCTCGGCGCCTTTGTCGCTGTGGCACGAGAAAGCGCCGGCCAGGGTCGCCCTGGTCGAATATGTGAACGCCGTCACGGCCCGGGGTTCCGCCGATTACATCCCCGTTGAAAGGCGGATCGCAGTCTTTGACCTGGACGGCACGCTTTTCCTGGAAACGGATCCGACCTATTTCGATTGGCTCCTGTTCGAACACCGGGTGCTGGAAGATCCGAATTACCGCGCGACCGCCGAACAGACCGCCGCCGCGAAAGCATCGAGAAAAGGGAAATTCCCGAAACTGGACAAGAACCGGGAACGGATGGTGTCGGAGGCTTACCGCGGCATGACGCTGGCCGAATTCGACGCTTTCGTCCGCAAATTCATGCAGGAAGACCAGCCGGGATTCACCAACCTGAAACGCGGGGATGCCTTCTACCTGCCGATGCTTGAGATCGTGGATTATCTGCGGAAAAACGGTTTCACGGTGTATGTCATCAGCGGCACGGACCGGCTGACCGTGCGTCCGCTGACGAAGATTCTGCGTCTGCCGCCGCATCAGATCATCGGTTCCGACAGCACGATCGTATCCGACAGGCAGGGGAACCGTGATGCGCTGGATTATATTTATACCCGCGGCGACAAGCTGGTGCTGGGCGGGAAAAATCTGGTCAAGGACCTGCAGATGAACAAGGTTTCGGCGATTGTGCGTGAAATCGGAGTTCAGCCGGTGCTGGCGTTCGGCAATGCGATGAGCGATGCAGGCATGCTCAATTACACGATCAGCGGCAACCCTTACCGCGCGCTCGGGTTCATGCTCCTCTGCGATGACCTGGAACGCGAATACGGCAACCTGAAGAAGGCGGACCAGATGCGGCGCGACTGCAAAAAGTACGGCTGGATCCCCGTTTCCATGCGCAACGACTGGAAAACGATCTATGGCGATCAGGTCAAAATCCGGAAAAAAGCCCCGGCGCCGAAAAAAAGCTCACAGGAGAAATGATCCATGAAACCGGACAATGACAGAATCACGATCCGCGAAATTACGGATGCCGGACAGCTGAAAACCATCGAATCCCTGGCGTGGAAGATCTTCCCGGAAACCTACCGGGACCTGATCCCGTCCGCACAGATTCCCTATATGATGGGGATGATGTATGACCAGGAAGTGCTGCGGAAGGAATGGTCCGAAGGCATGAAATTTGCCATCATCTCCGATGCGGAAACCCCGATCGGCTACATCAGCTGGCATCTGAAGGAGGAAGACGGCGGCAAATTCATGCGGCTGGAAAAGCTGTATCTGGATTTTTCCTATCACGGCCGTTCGATCGGGAATATGGGGCTGAACTATGTGATCGAAAAGTCCAGACAGGCAGGTGCTTCTTATATCTCGCTGAACGTGAACAAACAGAATCTCCGGGCGCAGAATGCTTACTGCCGGGCCGGTTTTTTCCGCTGGCGCAGCGAAAAGGAAGAGGTCGGCCATGGCTTTTTCAAGGATGATTACATCATGCGCTGTGATCTTGCCTCCGGTCAGGAAAAATCTTCGGCGGAATGATCGGAATCGGTTTGAAAACGGCATCATTTGGGAATATATTGAACACAAAGCATTTTTTGAACAACTATATGGAGGTTGATGATGAAAATAAATCTTTTGAAAGTTTCCCTGGCGGCGGCAATGCTGACGGCGCTGGGAACCGTCCCCGCCGTTGCGGACAACGATATCGATCTGCCGATCAACGGAGATTTCCGCGGCAGTCCGTCGGGATATTCCCCCGCGCCGGGATGGACGTTGACAGCGGACGGCGGCGGAGCTCGTATCCTGCCGACGACGGACCGCGATGATTTCTGTCTTGAACTGCGGTCTGTTCCGAACCGGGAACAGTCGGTCGTATCCGATCTTTATCAGCTGTCCGGAAGCACGCTCAAGCTGGAGTTGAAAGTGTCCGGCGCCGGAACGGCGATGGCCGGATATGAAACTCTGGACGACACCCGGACGAGAGTGATTTCCGCCAACCGGCAGGCCGTTCAGCTGAGCGCTTACGATCAGAAATGCAAATGGTATTTCCCGCTGAACGTTCCGGCCAGGTACATCCGCATCCGGCTGACCGCCGGACCTGGTTCCACCGCCCGGTTCCGCGATGTCGATGCCGATCTCTCCGGCCCGGTCATTGCCGCGGCCCAGCCTGCCGCCGCTCCCGGGATGATTGCCGCCCCTGCTCCGGCCGCCTCTGGAACGATCGCCGCGCCTGCACCTGCTCCAGTTGCCGCACCTGCTCCGGCTGCACAGCCCGCAGTCGCCGCGCCTGCGCCTGCTCCGGCTCCCGCAGCCGCACCTCCTCCGGGAACCAGACTGCTGCAGAATGACAGATATTTCTCCTATTCTTTCCTGGGGCAGGATGAACATTACGAAACTATTCTCCCGGTGGGATCGGATATCGATTTCGATCTCGGTGAAGTTCCTTCCAGCGGCTACTATTGGAAAGTGTTCAGTTATGATCCGAGCATCTGCCGGGTCAAGCTCGAACACGACCAGGACGGTGTCTGGCCGCTCCGCCGCGACAAAGCGGAAATCGAACTGAAAGCCCTGCGTCCCGGCCGGACGGATGTCATATTCACCTGCGGCAGCAAAAGATTCACGGTCCACTTCACCGCGCAGTAAGCGGGTCAGCCGGGGAATTTTCCTGCCAGTTCACGCGGGGTCATGCCGCAGCGCTGCCGGATGAAACTGTGAAGATGGTTCACGGTCTTCATCCCGGCCAGGTCGGCGATCTCCTTGGCCGTGTAGCAATGCAGGTTCATCAGCTGGTAAATGTATTCCAGACGGCGGCGCTGCCGGTATTCCTTCGGATCGATGGAAAATTTGCGCCGGAAACACCGCCGGGCGTATTCCGGACAATAGCCGAGGTTCCGGCAATGTTCGCCCAGCGTCAGACGCATCCCGCGATCCTCATCCAGCAGTTGTTTGAGCCGGTCCGCCAGATCCGGAACCGTGCGGATATCCGATTGTGTGCCGATGTTATTGACCGCCAGTTCGGACAGCACTGAACCGGCCAGACACTCCGCCGCAAAAACATTCGACGGCAGCTGCGACTGGTTCAGATCGATGATCCGCTCGAAAATATGGCGGAAATGGACCGTCTGTTCCCAGGTCAGCGAGAGGCTCCGTTCCAAAGGGATTTCCGTGCCGTGACTGTTCAGGAGCAGACGGTCGGCGGCTTCGTCGTAATGCAGTCCGGGAATGTTGCAGACCGCCACGATGTTTTCCCGGCCGGCGCCGTAGGAAAAGTCGATCTTGAACCCAGGCGGGATCAGCCGGAGCGACCGGTTGCCGCTGTCCAGATATTTCTTTCCGTTCGGAGCATACACATGGCTGTAAATCTGTCCTGACACCACCAGCGAAAGGAAACACGCATGGGTGATCTGCCTGGCACATTGCTCGTAAGTGAAGCGCCGGGCGTAAATCAATTCAATATCCATAAAAGTCTGTTTTTTATAATCATTTATCCGTTTTATGTAAATATATCACCGGTTTTTGAAATTGCAAATCTGTAATTATGTCGGTATAGTATTGAAAAAAACCGGCAAGGAAAGGAACTGTATCATGAAAAAGATTTTCGACACGGACAAGCGCATCAAACTGGGGATCTGGGGACTGGGACGGGGCGCGAATTTCGTCAAATCCGCCGCTTTTCTGAATATCGATGTCGTCGCTGGCTGCGACATCCATCCGGAGATCCGCGAACGTTTCCAGAAAATCGCGCCGCAGGCGTTCTGCACCCCCGATGAAAAGGAATTCCTGTCCTGCGACATGGATGCCGTGCTGGTGGCGACTTATCTGCCGGACCATGCCGACCATGTGATCCGGGTGTTGGAATCGGGCCGTCATGTGATGTGCGAAGTCACCGCCTTCCAGACCCCCGCCGATGCGGTCCGTCTGGTCGAAGCGGTGGAAAAAAGCGGCAAGGTCTACAACCTGCTGGAAAATTATCCGTTCACCAAAGAGAACATGTATCTGCAGAAACTGTGGAGCGAAGGATTTTTCGGTGAATTCCAGTATGGTGAATTCGAATATCTGCACGAATACCGGGCCCTGTCCTACGGTTACAACACCTATCCGAAAGTGCTTCCGATCGAGCCTGGTTACGCGGTCCACCGCTGGCGTTCGATCCTGAATTACCACTATTACTGCACCCATTCTCTCGGCCCGGCAATGTATATTACCGGACTGCGTCCGGAAGCCGTTTCCGCGGTTCGTGACGAAGTGACTCTGGCCGGATACGTCGAAGGTGCACGGCATCCGACAGCCGCCCCGTCGATGATCAAAATGAGCAATGGCGGTCTGCTGCGCAACCTGATGGGATCGACCACCGGCGATTATCATGCTTCGCTGCGGATCTGGGGGACTCGGGCGAGTGCGGAAAAGATCCATGATCTGCGGATCCGGGTCGGCGGGGCAGGGGGCGGCATGTACCTTCTTGTCGATGCCAAATGGAACGAACTCGGCGAACTTGCAAAGGAAACCGGACACGGCGGAGGCGATTTCTGGGAACTTTATTTCTTCGCCCGTGAAATCCTGACCGGCGAACCTGCACCTTGGAATATTTATGCCGCATGCGATGTCACCATGGCCGGACTGATGGCGGTCCGCAGCGAAAAACGCAACGGTGAACTCGTTAAGATCCCCGACATGCGCAAAGCCGAAGACCGCGAACTCTGCCGGAACGACCACGGTGATCTGCCGGTTTTCAACACGTCTGACATTTTCCCTGCCGGACACGAAACCGAGCTGGCCGGACAATTCAACCGCATGATGACGGAACTTTATCCGCACGGCAACGGCGGTCTGATCCTGTTCAACAACGTGATGGACGGCATCCGGATCTATGCCGATCTGCGGGATGCGGAGAGCAAACTGCAGGTCCGCAACGCGGTCGGGAAACTGATCCGCGAACTTCCCGAATTGGCGGCGAATATCGAGCTGGCGCAGAAGATCCGGCAGCGCTATCCGGATTCGAAGCCGGGGCATACCATCGCCAGGGTGCTGTCCGAACAGGATCTGCCGAAAATCCTGAATTACGAACAGACCATCCGCGAATTGGAAGACTGGCAGAACAATCTGGAATGATCACAAAAAAAATACGGAAAGGGAAGAACTATGATGAAAAGAAAAAAACCGATGGACCTTCCAGTTTTCAACCGGAAGCGCAAAATGTCTGGCCGTTTTACCCTGATAGAGCTTCTCGTGGTCATAGCTATCATTGCGATCCTGGCGGGGATGCTGCTGCCGGCGCTGAACAAGGCGCGTGTACTGGCCAAGCGTGCATCCTGCCAGGGAACGCTCAAACAGATCGGGACCTCGTTTCTGATTTACGGCGATAATTTCAAAGGGTGGGGTCCCGTGGGATCGGACTGGGGATCCTGCTGGAAATGGAGCAACTGTCTCGCGGATTATCTTTCGTATGGTCCCGCAGTCAAAGGCGACCGGTTCTATAAATCTGTGATCTGTCCTGCGGATGAAGATCCCAATATCAAAAATAATTTTCCGGGTTATTTCAGCAATGCAGGCTCCTTCATCTATTCGAGCTACAATATCTTTTTCGGAACCGGCAACCGGGGTGATTCATCCACCAATACGTGGTATGGCTGGCATCTGAAAACCCTGACCATCATTCCATCCGGACATTATGTCCGCCCGCTGCCGAATCTGGGCATGGCCAATACAAGTGTGGGGAACAACGGGCATACGGTAACCTTACGCAGTCCTGCCAGCCAGCTGCTGGCAGCCGACCGGAACAATCAGGTGGGCGATATGCTGACTTCTCCGGTGAAAAAAATACCCCATGCGCCGGGAAACAATCTGGTTTTTGCGGATGGTCATGTGATGTTCGGCAACGGTTTCCAGAAAGGATTCCAGTACGCGGCTACAACTTACTATGATATAGTGTCCTGGTAAAAGAGGGAGTCCATGCCATGCTGAAAATACAGTTTGCGTTTATTCTGCTGGCCGCTTTTGCCGCTTTTACACAGGAGTGGCAATTCCCCGACGGGAGCAAAGTTTCACAGAACCGTCTGCCCGGTTGGCTGATCAGTGACAATCAGGGCATGTTCGGGAATTTTCAGAAACGTTCCGGCATGAAAATCCTGGCCGCAGGGAATCTGAAGAACAAGGAAGTTCTCAGGGACAGTCTGTATAATTTCGGACCGACGCTGCCGCCCGTGAAGAAAAAAATCCCGGGTATCATTTTGGAATTTCCTTCCGGGGCATCTCTTCGGGAAATTCATCTGGCAGCGGATTTCGCAGACGGGCCGGGTTGTATCACGGTGTTCACGAGTCCGGACGGAAAGAGCTGGACGGACGGCCAACCCTACGATCTTCCGCAGGAGAAAAAGTATCACCGCCTGAAAACAGATCTGAAGGATGTCCGGTTCCTCGGACTGTCCAACACCGGGAAAAAACGCCTGCGGATCACGGAACTGCAGGTTTGGGGAGACTGTCCCGAAGCTGCCGCGCCACGCGCGAGCGGGATCCTGCAGGAGATGCTCAGCCGGGGTGAAAGAAAAACTGTTCTGCCGACGGTTTCCGGCCGGGTTACAGGTGCAAATTACACACCCCAGTCACTGGGGTCCTATAAGAAAGTGAATCTCTTTCAGTTCCGCAAGCTGACCCCTGAAGAGGGAATGTTTGCATATCTGGCGTTCAATCAGGACGGCCTTTCCGTCATTTTTCCCCACGAACATGATGGCCGGAAATTCCGTTCCCTGGCCATTCTGGTCAACCGGAACGACCTGGCTGCGGGCCAGTATTACCAGTTCAATCTCACGCCGGACGGCAAAATCAGAACCGATGCTTCGCGGGTGATCGATCCGGCCAAAGGCGGGATGTCCTTCATCGCCCGGGCGGAAAACGCCGCCTCCGGAAATTCCAAAGTGTCTATCGTTCAGATCCCGCTGAAAGCCATGACCGAGGATGGCCGGTTTGACCATTACCTGTGGTCCTTCTCACTGATAGCTGATTTCCATCAACATAAAGGACGCCGGTATACATTCCCTTCGGTCCAATCGTATCATGCCCCGGCCCAATTCTCGCTGCTGGAAGCGAAAATGGCCGTCCGGACAGCTGCCGGTTCTTCCTGGCAGGGAATCGACCGCACTTCCTTTACCCGAGGACAATTGGAAAACTGGCGAAATTGCGATGAACTCCGCGGGAAAAAGCTGGCTGTTGCGGAAACCGCTCTGGAAAACGGCAGTTCCCGGAATCAGCCGCTGCTGCCCCGTGCCGATCTGAACCGCAGCCGTTCGGAAGTGATGACCCGGACCGAAGTGGAAAATCTCTGCTGGTTCGCGGTCAATCCGCTCGATTGCGTCCAGAACGTTCGTATTTCCTTCGACGGATTCCGCGCCTCCGATGGGAAACATGCTGACTCTCTCTCGACCGAACTTGGAACCGTCGGGGTCGTGGAAATGCGGAACGGTCCTGAACTGCGTCCGGTTTTCATGCAGAACAATTTCCCCGGCCGGGTCTCGCTGCACCGGTATATCCGCAACGCTTCCGCAATTGAAGCGTTTCCTGTTTTGAAGCTTCAGCCGGGAGAAGCTGCCTGCGTAATTCTGCGCGTCCGTTCTGAAAACGCCCTTCCGGGAATTTATCAGGGAAACCTGCATTTCGGGGAAACGGTGATTCCCGTGACGGTGAAAATCCTCGATCTGACCCTGGAACGTCCTCGTGAAGTGTGGAACAACGGACATTCCATGCCGACTATCCTTCGGGCTGCAATGCCGGTGACGGGAGATTACGCGGTCAATGAGGCACAGTATTATTACGACTGCGGGATCAATGTCATGCCGGTCAATCCTGCGGACAATCCGGCCGGACTGGCAGAAATCAGGGCGAAAATGCCGAATATGATTTATTATTTCCGGGGCATCGGGAAATATTCTGTCCAGCTTAAGAAACGGCAGATTACGCCGGAAACTTTTACGCCGGAAATGCAGCAGGACATCCTGAAACAGGTCAAGGAAAACCGGGACCGGCTGCTGGCGGCCGGATTCGATTATTCCTGCTGGTTCATGTCTCTCATTGATGAACCTGGAGTCAATGAAACTGCCTGGGCGTATGGGAAAATTGCCGAACTGATCAAGAAATTTGATTCCAGAATCCAGATCTACTGCAATCCTTGCTGCTGGCAGTCCAGCGGATTTGCTTCCGCCGAAGAGATCCTGAAAGCATATTCTCCCTGGTACAACCGCTATGTCGATATTTCCTATCCGATCGCTCCGCTGTATTTCGGCTGGGGAAAACTGCAAACTGCTCCGCTCCGCCGGTTGTGGGACGCGCCGAGGCGGTTCAACGGCACTTATATTCATCCGTGTCCCGGCCGCATTCAGGCCTGGAAAGCGTTTTTCGCCAATCAGAATGCATGGGGTTTTTATTCCATGTTCCAGCCGCGCCAGCAGCCATGGAATGATTTTGACAGTGTGGTCATGGACTATCAGTCGATTTATCCGGGCGTGAACGGACCGGTTTTCACGGTCATTTCGGAACAGACGCGGGAAGCGTGGGAAGATTACTGCATGCTGACGATGCTCAAAAAATCCGGCAAGGCGCCGGAGGTCCTGAAAAAACTGCAGGATTCCCTGACTGATCCCTCCATTCTGGATACCGTTCCGGAACTGGACCAAAGTCCCTGGCGGACCCGGCGGCGCCTGTTGCTGGAAAGCCTTTCCGGACGTCCGTTGAACTGAATCTCCTGCGGGAATAAAGGGGTGAAAAAACACTAAAACAGTGGAAAAAGGGCTCCTAGTCAAGTATATTACCTGAGAGTCCTGAGCAGGGACGCGGTTTGATTCATGGAAATGAGGTTTTGATTATGAGCAAGGGAAAAGATCAGTACAATGTATCGACGGTGCAGGAGGCGGACAACATCAGCTGTTCGATCCGGAGCATGATGCTGCCCTGCCGGGACGGCGTCAGACTCCATACGGTGATTTATTTTCCGGTGAACATGCCGGCAAAGGCGCCCGTGATCCTGCGGCGGTCGCCGTACTGCCATAAGAACATTATCGAGCCGCCCGACGGCTGGGCGCTGAAAAACGGCGTGGTTTCCATCATGCAGTCGTGCCGCGGCACCGCCTGGAGCGAGGGTGTGTTCGACCCGGCGGAACGCGACAGTGAAAAAAAGGATGTCGAGGACTTGTTCCTCTGGTTGAGGAAACAGGATTGGTTCGACGGCCGCTGCGTGATGGCCGGCGCCAGTTATCCCGGCTGGCTGCAGTGGTGCGCGGCACGGTCCGGTTTTCCCGAACTGGTCGGAACGGCGCCGCGGGTGGCTCCGCTCTACAGCTGCACGGGTTCCGTGATCCCAGGCGGCGGAGTCAGGCTGTCCTTCTCCCTGTCGTGGATGCTCACCATGCATTACCGCTGTCACTTCGGCTGGAACGACATCCCGAATCTCGAGGAAAAAGGCATCTTCCGTCATCTGCCGGTGATCGAGGCTGACCGGCAATCCGGTTACGGACGCCTGGCGCCGTTCCGGAAATTCCTGTCCAAGGCGGAACAGCCCGGCCGGCATCTCGGGATCGTCGCCGGAGATTTCAAGTCCTGCCGGGTTCCGGCATATATCGTCGGCGGCTGGTTCGATCTTTTCAAAACGGAGACAGTCGAAAGTTTCCGCCTGATGCAGGCACATGCGAAGACCGCAAACGCACGCAAATTTACGAGGCTGACCGTCGGCCCGTGGGGACACGGCGGACTGCTGAACCCTGATTTGTTCGGCGAGCATTGCAACTATGCCGATACCGGCGTCGAAGACCGGACCATGAGACATCTGGGTGGACTGCTGAAAGATCCGGACCGGGATCCGCTGCCGTCCGAGCCGAAAGTCAGATATTATTCCCTGAGCGAAAATCAATGGCACACTGCTGATTGCTGGCCGCCGGAAAAGGTGCGGGAAACCGCCTGGTTCCTGCACAGCGGCGGCAACGCCAATTCGCTGACCGGCGACGGCCGTCTGACTGCCCGGAAACCCGGCCGGGAACAGCCCGACGTTTATGTGTCCAATCCGGATGATCCGGTCCTGAGCAATAACGGCGGACATGCCTTGCTGGGCTGTTATGACCGGACTCCGCAGCAGAAACGGTCCGATGTCCTGATCTACACCTCGCCCGTGTTCCGGTGTCCGCTGGCCGTGGCGGGCGCGGTCCGCCTGCGTTTTACCGCCTCGGCTTCCACTCCGGACACCGATTTCGTCGCCACCCTGACGGATGTCCTGCCGGATGGCCGCGCGATGTTCCTGACTACGGGGATGATCCGGGCACGGTTCCGGAACAGCCTGGACCGGGAAGAATTCCTGGAAAAAGGCAAGTTATACGAGTTCGAAATCGACCTGTCGCATATTGCCGTCACGTTCCTGCCGGGACATGCCATGCGGCTGGAGATCTGCGGACAGCATTTCCCGCAGTATGACCGCAACGCCAATACCGGCGGCCGGCTGCTGCATGACACCCGGCTGGAGAAATCGGTGCATACCATTTTCCACGACGAGGCGCATCCGGCGGAACTGATCCTGCCGGTGCTGGATCCCGCACCATGATCGGCTGCAGGTTTTTCCGGTAAGAAAGCAAAGGTCCAGTCCCGCTGGACTAAGTTGTGAACAGCCAGATGCGGCTTACCTGTCCTGCAGCAGTTTTTTCACCAGAATCCGGACTCGGCGGATACGGCTTATCATTTTTTCGGAAAAAAAGACCTTTCCCTTGAATTGGCGTCTTGCAAAAAATATGATCGCAACTTATATTTTCATGGGATCGAAACTGGTATCAGGCTGTTTTTATACCTGAAAATATAACCCGCTGGAACAGGGATCATGGACCAGAAAATCCTATTTTTCAACATTGCGCCGTTTTCCGGCTTCGGATCCGCTCCAGGCAGCGCAAATGCGCCGGTGAACTGGTCGGAAACTTGAAACAGATTGCGGAATAATTGTTTAAGAGAGTTGTATCATGAAGAAAGATTGCACGATCCGGCTGGAAAAAAACGAAGACCACCGAATGGCTGAAACGCTCTGCCGGGAAGCGTTCTGGAACGTTTACCGGCCGGGATGTCTGGAACATTACGTGCTGCATTGTCTGCGCAACGATCCGGCTTTTGTGCCGGAACTGGACTTTGTCATGGAACGCGGCGGACAGCTGATCGGACAGAATGTTTTTGTGCGGGCGGCGATCCATGCCGACGACGGCCGCGAGGTGCCGATCATGACGATGGGACCGATCTGGATCCTGCCGGAATTCCGCGGACAGGGGTATGGCAAATTCCTGCTGGACTATACGCTGGAACGGGCGGCTGCGCTTGGCTGTCCAGCGCTCTGTTTCGAGGGAAATATCAATTTCTACGGCAAAAGCGGATTCCGTTTCGCCCGTGAATTCGGGCTGCGGTATCACGGGCTGCCCGCCGGCGCGGATGATTCCTTCTTTCTCTGCCGGGAACTCCGGCCGGGTTATCTGGAAGGGGTGACGGGTGAATACGCCACGCCGCAAGGCTATCTGGTGGATCCGGCCGCGGCGGAGGAATTCGACCGGGCTTTCCCGCCGAAGGAAAAACTGAAACTGCCGGGACAGCTGTTCTGAACCGGGTAAATAATTCGAACAAGGAGGCTATCATGGATATGGAATTTTTATCGGTGATCGATGCGAAAAAGGAAGAGATCATCAAACTGGCGGACACAATCTGGGAGAGTGCAGAGATCGCGTTCAAGGAATACAAATCGTTCGAAGCCCTGACCTCGTATCTGCGCGAAAACGGTTTCCGGATCGAGGATAACATCGGCGGACTGCCGACCGCCTTCATCGCGTCTTACGGATCCGGCCATCCGGAGATCGGGTTCATTGCCGAATTCGATGCGATTTCGGATCTGAGCCAGGTCGCCCAGGTCCCGGTGCAGAAAAAGGATCCGGCCCGCCGGCACGGCCATGCCTGCGGACATCATATCTACGGCGGCAATGCCGTCGCGGCTGCGCTCGCCGTGCAGGCTTATCTCAAGAAGACCGGCAAGCAGGGAACGGTCAAGGTCCTCGGCTGTCCGGGCGAGGAAGGCGGCAGCGGCAAGGCATTCATGGCGCGGACCGGCGTATTCCGTTCGCTCGATGCCGCCATGGGCGCCCATCCGGAGTGCATGTGGGCGGTGCGGACCCGTCCCTCGCTGGCCTGCTGCAATATCCTGTACAAGTTCGACGGCCGGGCGTCGCATGCGGGGGCCAAGCCGCACCTCGGCCGCAGTGCGCTCGATGCAGTGGAGCTCATGAACGTGGCCGTCAATTTCCTGCGGGAACACATTCCGGGCGACAACCGGGTGCATTATGCCATCACCGACGCGGGCGGCGATGCGCCGAACGTGGTGCAGCCTCATGCCGAGGTCATGTATATGATGCGCGCCAAGGACAATGCCGATCTGAACGCGCTCTGCAAACGGGTCCACAAATGCGCTGAAGGTGCGGCGCTGGCCACCGAAACCACTTTCACCAGCGATTTCCATTCCGCCAGTTCGAATCTGATCACGATCCCGACCCTGCAGAAAAATCTTTATAAGGCGATGGCCGCGCTCAAGCTGCCCGAGCCCGATGAAACCGACCTTGCTTTCGCCCGCGAGATCATCAAGACGATGGTCGACCGTCCTGCCGATCTGCCGCTGTATCCGACTGAACTGCTGCCGCTGCCCGATGTGATCAGTCCGCATTTCGGATCCACGGATACGGGCGACGTCAGCTGGAACTGTCCGACCGTGCAGATGCACGTCGGCTGCTGGGTCCCCGGCACTCCGACCCACGGCTGGCAGGCCGTCGCACAGGGCAAAAACGGTTTCGCCCGCCGGGCGATGCTGTATGCCGGGAAAGCGCTCGCTTTGGCCGCAGTTCAGCTGATCGAAGATCCGGAACTGCTCGCGCAAGCCAAAAAGGAACATCTCGCCAAGACCGGCGGCGTGTACGAACCCGCCATGCCGGCGGATGTGATGCCTCATCTGTGAGCGTTTCAGCCTCGCGTTTTTTACCACCCGTTTCTGTCTGGAAAGTCCGGACGGAACGGGTTTAATATTTTTAAATAATTTCATATTTTCAGACGGTTTTTCCCTGTATTTCGCCCGGTGAGTTTAAATATATTAAATTTTTTGGTTTTTTTTCAGGCCTGCGGCTTTTTCCGGATTGCAATGATTTTCGGCCGCGGTATATTGACCCGTGACGAAAGGAGAAACCCTTGTCATGGGACAGGTGATCGACAAAACCGTGAAAATCCTGAAACTGGTGGCGGCGCAGGAACATTGCACCTTGAAAAGTCTCTGTGCGGCGGCCGGATACAAGAAATCCGCGCTCTGCCAGCAGCTGCAGTCGATGGTGCGCAACGGTCTGCTGCTCCGGGACATCGCGGGCGAATACCACCTCGGTCCCCTGTTCAGCGATCTGGCGGCGCGGCGGGAGGAAAATGTGCTGCTGCGGAAAACGGCGGAATCGATAGCCGTCGACCTCAACACCGCGTGCGGCGGGGATGTCACCATCGCCACGATCCGCAACGGGAAATACCGGCGGCTGTTTTCCTGCAGCTCCTTCCGGCTCACCCGGCCCACCGCCAACGCGCCCGATGAAGAATGTTTTTACGCCAACGCCACAGGCCGGGTCCTGCTGGCCGAAGCGGCGCCGGATCTCCGGGTCCGGATTATCGACCGGATCGGCCTGCCCGCGCCTCTGGAATGGTCCGAGGCGTCCGGCGATCTGAAGACGCTGCTCCGGGAACTGAAAAAAATCCGTCAGCAGGGGTTCGCATCTGTGTTCCGGTCCCACCCCGGCCGATGCTTTATCGCTGCCGGATGTACGGACGGCAATGCCGGACTGCCGGTCGCCGTCGGCATCAGTGTTCCCCCGTCCGGCTTCGATGAAACGAAGCTGCTGGAGCTCCTGCGTCCGGCGCTCGAACGTCTTGATTTTACCAGTCAACCTTGAAATACAAACCAAAGGAGGAAAGAAAATGTCGGAGATGGAAAAATTCGCGTGGGGAGCCAAAGAGATCCCTGTCGTCCGCAACGTTGATGTGCTGGTCGCCGGCGGCGGCTATGCCGGGTTCGGGGCTGCGATGTGCGCCGCCCGCAACGGCGCGAAAGTCCTGCTGGTGGAACAGCAGTCTGCCCTGGGCGGACTGGTCACCATGGGCTATGTGGCCCTGACTTTCAGCTATATCGAAGGGATCGGCTTCGAACTCTTCCACGCGCTGAAGAACAACGGCGCGGTGATGGGGCGTTACCTCGATCTGGAAAAAACCAAGGTCATTCTCGAACAGATGCTCCTGAAAGAAGGGGTGGAGATCCTTTACGGCACCAGCGTGGTCGATGCGATCGTCGAAAATCAGACGGCGGCGGGCGCGGTCATCTTCAACAAGAGCGGTTTCCAGGCGGTCCGGGCGAAACGTTCCATCGATACTTCCGGCGACGGCGATCTGGCGGTTTACGCCGGCGTTCCCTATGAATGCGGCTGTCCCGAACTCGACGGCTACAACCAGGCCACCAGTCTGGTCATGCACGTCGGCAATGTCGATTTCGAAGCCCTGCGCGGCTGTCCGCTGACCCGCATGTGGCGGGAAGCCGTCGATCAGGCCATGGCCAACCATGAGTATCCCTACATGATCGACAAGCGGGTGAACTGGGTCGTGCAGGTCCCCGGCCGCGATCCGCATCATGCCGAATTTTACATCTGCTACGCACACAGCCGGAAATGCCGGTGCACGGACGGTTTCGACTTGACCCGTCAGCTGATCGAACAGCGGCAGCAGTGCCAGTGGACGATCGAGTTCTGCCGGAAAAACCTCCCCGGCTTTGCGAATGCCTGGCTGATCGATACGGCTCCGATGCTCGGCATCCGCGAATCCCGCCGGATCATGTGCGGCTACAAGATCACTGGCGACGACCTGGTGGACGGCGCCCGTTTCGATGACGCCGTGGCGCGCGCCATGCACGCCTTCGACGCGCATCATCCCCTCGAGCCCGGCCATATCAAGCACATCGTCCGCCGGAAAGCCGACGGCACCGAGGAAAAATGCTATGTCAATCCCGGCCAGTGGCGGGAGATCCCCTATCGCGCACTGGTCACGCAGAAGGTCGAGAACATGCTGGTCGCGGGCAGAAACGTATCCGCCGACTTCATGGGTCAGAGCGGGGTCCGGCTGGTGCTCGAATGCCTCAACATGGGTCAGGCCGCCGGGACCGCCGCCGCCCTGTCGCTGAAAGACGGCGTCACCGTCCGCAAGCTCGATGTACAGAAACTCCGCAACCGGCTCGAAGAAATGGGCATCAACCTCTTCCACGATCCGGAATACGGTCAGAGCAACGTTTCCGTTTCCTCCAAGATCACGCCCGCCGACCTGATCTTCCCGGAAAACAACCCGACCGGACAGGCTACCGTGGTTCTGGCCGATGAAGCCGTGAAGAAATACGTGGTGGACCGCGAATCCATCGAAGCCGACCGCATGGAAAAATATCTGAGCGCCAACGGTTATACCTCGACCGGCGACGTCGGTACCAATCTGGAATAAAAGATGAGTCTGGTCCCTTACGACAAGCTGGTTCAGGCGGTTGCCCGGTCGCTGGCCGGGCAGCAGGCGCCTCTGCCGGTAACGCCTGAAGGCCGGGCGGAACTCCGGAAACGGCTATTCCGCATGCTGCGGGTCAGCGAGTCGTGGCTGCCGGAGATCCGCATGGAACGCCTGAAAAGCGCCGTTTTCGGCGACGTGGAGACTGAAACGCTCCGTTTCCGTTCCTGGGACGGGGTCTACGGCGACGCCACGCTTTATCTGCCCCGGAAACGCGCGGGAAAACTGCCCGCGATGCTGTTCAGTCCCGGCCACGCCATGGATACCGGCCGTTTCCAGAACAAATACCAGATCATGGCGCAGCTGCTGGCTGCCCGCGGAACGGCGGTCCTGCTCTTCGACCAGTTCGGTCTGGGGGACCGGAAACACACCGGACACGCCGGGGTTTTCACTCCGTTTGCCTGCGGGACCACCGTTATCGGTCTGATGATCCTGGAAGGGATGGCGCTGTTCGATGCGCTGACCGCGGATGAGCGGATCGACCCGTCCCGAACCGGGATCATGGGACATTCCGGCGGCGGACAGAATACGCTGTTTCTTTCCATGGCGCTCCAGAACCGGGCGGCGCTGGCGGTGACCAGCGGCTGGGCGTGTTCCTTCGAATACAGCGCCCGCAAGGAACGTCCGCTCTGCGCCTGCGATCTCTTTCCCGGGATCCTCCGCGAGTTCGAGGTCTGGCATGCCGTCGGCTGCCTTTATCCGAATCCGATCCTGTGCTGTTCCGGCACCGGCGATCCCATGATCCCGCGGGATGTGGTCCTGCAGCTCAAACACCGGCTGGAAGATTTTTACGCGCCGGGGAAAAGCGAAGTGTTTCTGTGGGTTGGCGGCCACCAGTGGGCCGCACCGGAGGATTTCGCGCATGTGGCGGATTTCGTCCTGCGTAATTTCGGACTGCAGGAATACGGGGACACGCTGCGGCAGCTGCCGGAACCCTTTTTCCCGGAGGCGCCCGATCCGGCGAAACCCCCGTATCCGGCGGATGCCATCAACCTGGCCCAGCTGGCTGTCCGTCTCACGGGCGTGACGCCGGGCAAAGCGGATTCTCTGGCCGATGTCTTTCCCCGGCCGGATTTCCTGACGCAGGAGGAATTCGACGCCCTCGATGATGAGGCGAAGAATTATTTCATCCAGGCGGCGACCTTCCTGTGAAGCATTCCGGCCTGGTTCCGGACCGATATTCTCCGAATGCCAAATCGTTTTGCGGCAAAAACGCTGAAATCTTTTCTTGTAAAAACGCTCCGGGTACCGTATATTAACCGAAGCTGACAAAAGGTTTTCGGCAAGGGAAACGATAAATACGGAGAATCGATCATGCTTGAGATGACTGCGCTGGACTGGGGGATCATCGGGGCCGTTTTTATGACGACGATGCTGCTGGGGATCCTGGTGGGATTGAAATCGGGGAAAAACCGGGAGTCGTTTTTCCTGGGGGGACGCAGTCTGCCGTGGTGGCTGCTGGGGACTTCCATGGTGGCCACGACCTTCTCCACCGATACCCCGAATCTGGTCACCGACCTGGTGCGCGGACACGGGGTGTTCGGCAACTGGGCGTGGTGGTGTTTCCTGCCGACCGGCATGACCACCGTGTTCCTTTATGCGAAACTGTGGCGGCGGCTCGGGGCCGTGACGGATATGGAATTTTACGAGATCCGCTACAGCGGCCGGGCGGCGGGTTTTCTCCGCGGCTTCCGGGCGGTTTATCTCGGACTGTTTTTCAACGTCATGACGATGGGGGCGGTGTCTTTGGCGGCGATCAAGATCGGCGCGGCCATGCTCGGACTGACGCCTGTCCAGAGCGTCTGTTATGCGATGGCGGCGACAGTGCTTTTCACCTCGATCGGCGGTTTCCGCGGGGTGATCTTCACAGACTTTCTGCTGTTCTTCCTGGCGATGGTCGGTGCGGTCGCGGCGGCGTTTTTCGCGGTGAACCTGCCGGAAGTCGGCGGCATCGGCGGGATGCTCGGCAAATTTGCCGCGTCGCCGGAACTCAGCTGGAAGATCTCGCCGGTCGCCTGGGGCAGTACGGACGACCTGATCGCGTTCATCATCGTGCCGTTCGCGATCACCTGGTGGAGCATCTGGTATCCGGGTGCGGAACCGGGCGGCGGGGGATTCCTGGTACAGCGGATGATGGCGGCGAAGAATGAAAAACATTCGATGGCTGCGGTCATGTTTTTCAATGTGGCGCATTACGCGCTCCGGCCGTGGCCGTGGATCATCGTGGCGCTCGCCTCACTGATCGTCTATCCCGACCTGGCGTCCATCCGGCAGGCGGTCGGACATCTGCTGCCGGCGAGCCAGTGCGGCCACGACACCGCGTATTCGCTGATGCTTTCCAAGATGCCCGCGGGCTGGCTCGGCCTGATGGTGGCGAGCCTGATGGCGGCTTACATGTCGACACTCTCGACCCTGCTCAACTGGGGATCGAGCTACTGCGTGAACGATGTCTGGAAACGGTTCATCCGTCCTGATGCGGGGGAAAAGGAACTGGTTTGGTGCGGCCGTGCGGTGACGCTGCTGCTGATGGTGCTGAGCGCGCTGCTGGCGCTGCAGCTGCAGAATGCGATGCAGACTTTCCAGCTGCTGCTGTCGATCGGAGCGGGGACGGGTCTGCTCTTCCTGCTGCGGTGGTTCTGGTGGCGGATCAATGCTGCCTGCGAGATCGCGGCCATGGCGGGCAGTTTTTTCTGGGCGGCGGTCTTCTTTTTCTGGAAAACCTGTCCGCTGAGCCAATGGCAGCAGATGGCCGCGGCGGTGGCGCTGACGACCCTGTGCTGGCTGCCGTTCGCCTGGATCGGGCCCAAAACGGATTTCCGGGTGCTGCGCGAATTCTGCCGCAAGATCAATCCCGGCGGCGCGTGGCGCGCGGTATTTGATGAAGCGGAACGGCAAGGCGATCCGATCGTGCCGGAAGCACAGGCGCAGGACATTCCCCGCGGATTGCTCGCTTCGCTCTTCGGCTGTTTTGCGGTCTATCTGACGATGTTCGCGACCGGGAAACTGATTTACGGTGAATGGCTTTCCGGCGCCGTCTGCCTGGTGGCGGCACTGGCTTTCGCCCTGCTGCTGGTGAAAGTCTGGAATCCTTCGCGGAAAGCGTCCGACGACTGCCGGATCGTCCAGAATGTGCCCGGCTACAATTCCTGGTCATTCATCCAGCCGCTGAACGGGAAACTGGTCTGCGCCTATTCCCGCGGTCTGGCTCATACGATCGGGAATTCCGACCGCGGCGTTTATGCCCGGACTTCCGCCGACGGCGGCCGGACCTGGAGTGAGGAAACGGCGGTCTGCAATTCGCCGGACTCCGGGGATGCCGCCACCGGAAAAGGGCTGGACGGACAGGGCAATCTGCTGCTCTGGGTCCGCTGCGTCGGCAAGAGCTGGCATCACGAACTCTATCAGTCCGCCGACGGGGTCAGTTTCCGGCGCCTTGCCGAGCTCAGGCCGGATCCCATGCCGATCCAGATCACGGATGTTTTTGCCGTTCCGGGAGTCGGCCTCATGTCGCTGTGGTTTGCGGGGAGCTACCGGGAAGGCGCGCAGAATTCCTGGGGCACTCTGGTCAGCACGGACAACGGCCTGACCTGGGAACAGCAGGTGGTCGAGTCCGGATTGTCCAAATCCGAATGGCCCACGGAACCGTCCGCGGTGTACCTGGGCGGCGGCCGGATCCTGGCGGTCGCGCGGGTCGAGGGTGATGCCGGGGATCCCTCCCATGCCCAGTTCCAGCTGCAGTCCGACGATTCCGGCAGGACCTGGAAGCGTTTCCGGACCAATATCACCGATGTGATGGA
This sequence comes from Lentisphaerota bacterium, assembly GCA_015061565.1. GTDB lineage: Bacteria > Verrucomicrobiota > Lentisphaeria > Victivallales > UBA1829 > SIG94. Next base: position 19,636 of record SUWI01000012.1, on the reverse strand, counting down.
ATCGACGCCGTCCCTGATCTATGACAGTGCCGCGGGCCGGGTTTACAACTACTATTACCAGCGCGGGGCCGGACAGCTCAAATGCCGTGCCGTTCCGCTGCAGACGGTCTGGGACCATCCGCTCGCCTGGCCGGAGCCGCAGGTCGTTGCGCTCGGCAGCCGGAAACGGCATCATGCCGGAAATGTGAACGCGGCACTTTATCAGGATCGGCATTGCCTGACTTTCTACAGCGGCGACGAACAGAATACGGCCGTCCTGATGAAACTGGTCCGCCCGGACCGCGTGGTCTGACCCCGGGAAAATCCTTTAACGGCCTCATGCCCCCTCCGGACCCGGCGGGAGCGTGTTTTTTTTGCCGTTTTTTTATTTTGCCGGCTTGATTTTTCTTTTTTCAGTTTTATATTTTCAATATGTTCAACATATTTGAGGTTTGAAACGATGGTTGAGTTAGCTGAATTGAGGTCGACTACGCTGGCGGACGGGGTGGAAACGAGTCTGCTGGATTATATCAGGCGTTCGGGACTGAATCCCGGCGATCTGCTGCCCAAGGAAGAAGAATTGGCTGAACAGCTGAAGGTGAGCCGGCATATCGTTCGCGAAGGGGTCTCTCGGCTGAAATCGCTGGGACTGGTCGAATCGCGCAAACGCAAGGGAATGATCCTGACGCGTCCGAATGTTTTTGCGGGTGTGAGCAAGCTCGCCGAGGCGAAACTTTTTTCGGAAACCGAGTGCCGGGAATTCATGCAGATCCGGGTGTATATGGAACTGGGCATGGCGGAAACGATCTTCCGGAGAAAGACGCCGGAAAATCTGAAAGAATTGCGTGCCTTGGCCGGTTCGCGCCGGAAACATCCGACGATGGAAGAGGAAATCGCTTTCCACAGCAAACTGGTATCGATCGGCGGGAATGTCACAGGCGAACAAATCCTGACGATTCTGACCTCTGCTTTTACGTATATTTTTGAACACGGTGCAGGAAAAACTGTTACCCCGTTCCACGCGGATCTGTGCGATGCGCTGGATGGTAATTCATGGGAAGATTTTTACCAGACCATGAAAGCGCATTTCAAGCCGTATTTGCCGAACGGCAGTCAAAATTGACCGTTATCTATTTACAAACGATAAAAAAGGAGAGCTGCAAGATGAATCAGAGACCAGATCGAACCATTACCAAATCGAAGTTAAAAAAATGTCAACCATTCACACTGATCGAACTCCTCGTTGTGATCGCGATCATTGCGATCCTCGCGGGTATGCTGCTTCCGGCGCTGAACACGGCCAGGAACACGGCAAAGGATTCTCATTGCAAAGGCAATATGAAACAGATCGGCCTTGCCGAACACCTGTATATGTCGGATTACAATGGATTTTCGACGTGTTCCGGAGCGGTGTCTGCTTACGGGAAAAATAATATGTCCTATTCTTCCGTGCTGATCACCGGCGGGTATCTTCCGCAATCAGTCAAAGGGAAACCGCATGTGATTGTATGTGCATCCCATCCTCCTGCGGGATTTTACGATTCCACGCAGACCTACGGAAAAGCCGGCAACAACGACCCGTATTATAAGGAGATGCGCGGAAAAGTGATCATGTATAAGAAAGACGGGACCCTGACTGCGGCCGAATTTGGTCCGCCATCGTCTTTTTATTATCTTTTCGACACAGCGACGAACACTGTAACCTCGACGCAAGTCTATAAATATACAGCGGGACCGCCGGGGACGAATACGGCGAGAGTGCATTTGCGGCATAACCGGCATACCAACGCGCTTTCATTTGACGGTCACATAGCAAGTTTCAACAGCCATTCGATCTATAATGTCGGAGGCACGGCCGGAGGTTCATTAGGGGTCGGTTACATGGGCATCAAGATGGAAAATATTCTGATCCGGTAACTATCTGAACTTATTGCAGCAGTTTTCCGGGATGGAAAAAAACATCCGCAGGATCCTCACCGATAATTATTCACGGAACAGGAAGGTTTCAAAATATGATAGTGAACAAGACCTCATTTTTTCTGGCAGTTCTGCTGCTGGGAATGATATGTCGGGGACAAATCAAAATCGCGGACTGCGTGATCTATGTGGCGCCGGGAAATCCACGCAGCGTGACCAGAGCCGCACAGGATTTGCAGAAACATATCGAGCTTGCCACCGGCAACAAACTGAAAATCGTGTTTGAAGCCCGGACTCCGATGATCGCGCTAGGCAGTTCCCCGGAAGCCGGGAAAGCCGGAGTGGATGCTTCCACCATGAAATATGAAACCCACATCATGCGGACGGCTGGCGGAAATCTCTATATAGCCGGCCGTGATATTCCGGGCGACCGACGGGCGGAAAAAGGAGGATATTCCTACGGGACCTTGTATGGTGTCTATGCTTTTATGAATCAGGTCATGGGTATCGCATTTCTGATGCCGACCGACCGGGGAACGTATGTGCCGAAACTGGGGAAGGCCTGGATGATCCCGGCAGTTGATAAGACATATACTCCGCAGTTCGAATTCCGCGGTTTTCCTTATGTTCCCCGAGCCCGGGGAGCCTGTCTGGAATGGAAGATCCGCAATTTTTCGGACGGGCTGGGTGATTCCGGTTCGGTCATTCCCAATCATGGTCACTTCTGGTCCACGATCTATCCGACTCCCGGAACGCTGTTCACCCGTTCCGGCAACCGGGACCGGGCGGTGACTTTCAAGGAACATCCGGAGTTTTTCAGTGCCGATAACAATGGAAACCGGATCTATCCCAAGTTCAATTTTGCTCTCTGCTTAAGTAATGAGGCGGTCTGGAAGGATGTCGCGGAGCGGTGCGTCAATCATCAGAAATGGGCTCGAAAGTATTATAAACTAGATTTTAAATACGATCTGATCAGCCTTTCACCCAATGACGGGACTTACTGTCGCTGCAAAGAATGCCAGAAAAGGTATGTGACCATTACGGAAAAAGAGGTTGGGGCCTGGAAAACCGCTCCCAAAAGCAATTTCAGCATTACCGACCTGATCCTGGATTATTACCGGGCAGCCACGGAACAGATTGCCGGCAAACTTGAAAATACCGAGGTCACCGGCCTGATTTACCACCACTATATGTATGCCTGGAAAATCAAGCGGAAAAAAATGCCGCCGCAATTCAGCGCCATGATGGCGCCGTATCATCTTTCCTATGGTCCCGGCCGGGCTTACAGCAAGATCAATGAGTCGTGGCATAAATGGCTGGATGACTGGGATGGTATGTTCGAGCGGAAGTATTATTACGGTCTGGATTTCTGGTTCGGCCAGTCGGCCGGTGCGCCGTGGCCGGTTTTTGCGAAAATGCGCCAGGACACGTATCCGGTCCTGGCGAAAAAAGGATTCAACGGAGTTTATCTTTACGGAATGGATATGCTGGGCGTGACCGCCGCGCATAACTGGCTGCAGATGCAGCAGGCCTGGGATCCCATGCTGGATGCGGAAAAAGCTTTCGACACTTTCTGCACCAAAGCCTATGGCGGCGGCGGGAAATATGTCAAGGAGATCTATCTGCTGACAGAGAAAAACCTGACGCGGTTCATGGCTGCCATCAAAGGGAAAATGGGATATTACCTGACTCCGGAACTGATGAAAGACGTTTATGCCGGGGACTGGGATGAATTTTCATCGCTGATGGAAAAGGCGATCGAAGCGCCGAAAGATGAAAATCAGGCCTGGAGGTTGAATCATTTTGTGCAGAATATGCGCATATTCAACTATCACCTGGAAAAAATGGGCCTGATCCCGGAAAACAAATCCTCCAAACTGTATTTGAGCGATGCTGAGTATGTGGCGATGACCCCGCTTCGTTCCGAGGGGGGAAAATTGGAATTTTTCCTGCCGAAACCCAAACGCAATTCTTACGCAAAAAGCGCTCAGGTGCCGGTCAAAGAAGTCAAAGCGGTATCCTTCAAGGCTCCGGCCGGCAGTGCCTGGTTTTATCTGACCGCTGATTTTCTGGTCCAGGCCGTTTCGGATCGAATCACGTTCCAGATCGAACAGAAAGCCTCCGTCAATCCCGCCACCGGGAAACCTTATCTGGACGGCATTCCTTATTTCAACGTCTTCTCTCCGGACGGAAAACTCTATTACAGCGGCATTGCTTCCCAAAACCGGATCACATTCCCGGCGAAGAAAGGAGAGACCTACTTCATGTGGATCTATCCCCAGAGCGACACCACCTACGGACACAAGTGGCGCATTATCGAAGCAGACAGTCCCTATGCCGTAGGAACCCGGATCCATCCGTCGGGATTGCAGATCCATACGCCGGCGGATTCAAGGCTTTATTTTTTCGTTCCCGACGGGATAAAAAAGTTTGATTTGATCGCCTGGGCGTGGGGCAGTTTTGAACTCCTTGATCCAACGGGAAAAGTGATTGTTTCCAACCGGCGGATTAACGGGTACAAAGTCATTCCTGTTCAAGATGCTGACGGATATCTCAAGCAGGGGGTCTACGAACTTCATGTCACGAGCTCTCTTTGGGGAAGGATCCGTTTCGGCAAGGAACTGCCGGGTTATTTTGTCATTGACCCCGACCATGCTCTTCAGGTGACGCTGGACGAGAAAAAACTGCAGGAACATCAGAAAAAATTCCGTTTCTGAACCTGGGGAAATGCCATGGATCCGATGCAGACATTTCTGGAAAACCATTTCCTGGATGAAAGTGGAGTGATCTATTCGCAGATTGATGCGAAAAACCTGCGGCCGACCGATGCGGGAACTTTTACCGGGGCGGAAACCCCGGCATGGCATCCCTCCGGTGTGGTGCTGCCGGATTTCTGGAACTACGAAAACTGCGGCATGACAACCGGCGGATATCTGAGCGCTTTATGCACGATGCTCGCAGATGTCCGGAGAAAAGATAGGGAACGGCTTCGGACGCTGGCGCAGCGGACTCTCCGTGCCCTGCATCGCATCTATACCATCGGCGCTGAATGGGAAGAAGGTTTTTTCCCGAAAATCTGGGGGAATCGTTTTTCCCGTCAGACCAGCACCGATCAATATCTCTATGCGATGTTCGCGATGGATCAGTATTATCCGACTGCCTCGGAAGAGGAACGCGGCCTGATCCGGAAGATGATCCCGGCCATGGCGGAATTCTGGCGGAAACGCAATTATACGCTGACCTATTATCTGGTGAAGGACATGGTCTGGCCGCCGCTGCGGTTTCCCCCGCTCCTGCTGCTGGCGTGCAAATACGCCCCCGAGGAAAGCAGGAAAGAGGAAGCCTTGCGGATCCTTTCGGAAAACCTGGAAAAGATTCCGGAAAATTCCCGCCGGAAGTCAGGCCGGCTTTACCATCTTGCCGATGCCGTCACCATGGATGTGATGAATCTGAGCCTGATGCTGGAAAGCGAATTTCTGCCTGCATCTTTCCGTCCGTCCTTGATCGCCGGGATGGAAAAGATCTGGTTTGAAGCCCGTCAGACTTTGACGGAGGACGGATTTTACTGGACGAGCATGCCCTGTGACTGTTCGACCGGGATCGTGATTCCGGGAACCGAAGCGCAATACGGAGCACGTTCAGCCTGGAGCACCATGGTGGTGCGGGCGGGTCTGCAGCTGAGCGCCTGTGTGCCGGCTTTGAAAGAAGAAACCCGGCAGTGTGCCGAACGGGTTCTGGCAAAACTGACGCCGGAAACGCTATATTATTATCATCCGGACGATGCAGGAAAACTGGATCGGTCCAAACAATTTGAGGTTCGTTTCTTAAGCGGGGATGCCGTTGTCAACTATTTATGGGCGGAAGCCCTGCTCGGAAACCGATAAATATGCAGGAGAGAAAGAAAATGCAGTTTATGAAAGAAAGTCATCAGTGCGACGGTCACGCCGCTGCTGGAAAACGGAAAACTTGATAAAACGAGGCTGAAAAACATTGGAGACTATATCCGCAGAAAAGGATTTGACAGTTATGAATGAAAGTGTTTTCGAACTGGTGCACGGCGCGGACAATCCGCGCAACTCCGAGGGGTCTTTCCTGCCGACGAAAGACGGGAAGATCCGTTTCATCTACACCCGCTACACCGGCACGAGCTGTGCAGACCATGCCTCCGCCGATCTGGCGGAAATCATCTCGGACGACGGCGGCGCGACCTGGAAAGACCGCGGAGTCGTAGTTGCACGCGGCGATGCGGCCAATATCATGAGCGTTTCCCTGCTGCGGCTGCAGGACGGTTCGATCCGGCTCTTTTACCTCGAAAAACGCGGCTTGTCCGGCGGCTGCATGGGCTGCATCCCGATGATGCGGCGGTCCGACGATGAAGGGGAAAGCTGGTCGGAAGCGAAACGGCTGATCCCCCACGACGGTTATTTTGTGATGAACAACGACCGGGCGATCCAGCTCGCTTCGGGGCGGATCGTGCTGCCGCTGTCGATCCATCCGTGGCGGACCGGCGGCGGACTGCGGCCCGGGACCGTGTTCACGCTGTTCTCCGACGACAATGGGGAGACGTGGGCGGAATCCCAAACGATGCTCACGCCCGATTTCCAGACGGAGGCTTCGGCCGGATTCCAGGAACCGGGCGTGATCGAACTTGAAGCCGATAAATTGCTGCTATGGATCCGCACCGCGCGGGGATATCAATTCCGATCGGTTTCCTGCGACGGCGGCAATACATGGAGCACTGCTACGGCGGATTTGAACTTTCCCTCGCCCTGTTCGCCGATGTCGATGAAACGCGATCCTGCGACCGGAACTCTTTACGCGGTCTGGAACGGCACGAACCGGATCCTGTATCCGGTACTGCCGTCCACCACTCCCCGGACGCCGCTGGTGCTGGTGCGCAGCCGGGACAACGGGGCGACCTGGGAAACCGACCGCGCGGTCCTGCTGGAACGGGAACCGGATCACGGTTATTGCTATACGGCCATGCTGTTCCACGGAGACAGTCTGCTGCTGGCTTACTGCTGCGGGCGGCAAGGGAACGGTTTTTGTCAACTTCAGGATCTGCGGATCCGCAAAATAACACTCCCGGAATTATGGAAGGATTGAATCATGTCAAAGAAAGTCATCAGTGCCACGGTCACGCCGCTGCTTGAAAACGGAAAGCTCGACAAAACGGGGCTGAAAAACATTCTGGAACGCAATATCCGTCATGGACTGGACGGCGTGTTCCTTTTCGGTTCCATGGGCGAATGGGGCAGTTTTTCCAACGCGTTCAAGGAAGAAGCGCTGGAGTTCGCCTGCTCCTGCATCGATCACCGGATGGAACTGCTTGCGGGTATCAATGCGACCAGTCTGCCGCTGTCGCTCGAGATCATGAAATCTTACCGGAAATATGATTTCGATGCATATGTTTTCATGCCGCCGGGCAAATCTTCCGCGCTCGATCCGGTCAAGTCGGTCCTGGCCGTGCTGGATGCCGCCGACCGTCCGGTGTACCTGTATCATTGTCCGCCGGCCAACGGGATCAATTTAACGCTCGGACAATTCGAGACCATGATGAAGCATCCGAACCTGAAGGGGATCAAGAATTCGTCATCGAACATGTGGCTGCGGCGTGAACTGCTGCTGATGCGGGCGGAAAAAGGTTATAAAACCCTGTTTTTCGAAGGACAGGAATGGGCCGCGGACGAGGCTCTGATCGCCGGATACGACGGCATGATCTGCGGCATGGGCGCGCTCTGCTCGAAAATGATGCGCAAACTTGCCGACTCCATCGATCATGACGATATTACTGGGGCGGTCGCAGTGGAGAACAACATGATCCGGGTGTTTCACGGCGTTTACGGCATCGATCTTGCCAATGTATGGAACGGTCAGAAATACGCGCTGATGAAACTCGGACTGATCGCTTCGCCGTTTACTTATGCGCAGGAAATGAGTTCGCTGACAGACGAGGCGAAAAAACGCGTTGAAAAGTGTTTGGATGAATTCAAAACGGAGCTGGACTGAATCATGCTGCGTTATCAGGAAAACAATGAACTGCACCGCGATTTTCACGGCACGACCAACACTACGCTGGATTACATCGCGGAACATTACGGTGAAGATGCGCTGAAAACGATCCTGCGGAAAACCGGCCATGATGTCTATAAGTCGATCCGGGAAAAACTGGAAAAAGGCGATGCATCCGAACTGATCGAACATCTGACCTGGTTCTTTCACCGGGAAGGGGCGGAATTCAACCTGAGCGTCCGCGAAAATGAGATCCGGTTCGAGTGTCTGGAATGTCCGGCGCACAAGCATCTGAAAAAACTGGGACTGAAGATTTCCCCGTTCAGCTGTCTGCAGACCCTTGAAGTCAATAAAGGCATGTGCGAAGGGACTCCGTGGGTTGCGAGCGTAGAGCACCTCGGAGACGATCATTGTGTGCAGGTTTTCAGGAGGAAGGCGGAAAGATGATACCCAGCGACCATTTCGTCCGCTTCTACAATGAAGTTTTCAAGTTTCTCGATGAGAAAAACGGACTGCAGGCCTATTATGAAGAGATCAGCCGTCATCAGGAACTGCATTGTCTGAAGGAGTTCCAGGAAAAAGGACTGCAGGGAGTGTATGACTATTATGTCAAGATCCGGAAAGAGGAAAATTGCGATCTGGACCTGATCCTCAACGGTCATGAACTGATCCTGAAAATGAATAAATGTCCCAGTCTTTCCAAAGCGCTGGACAACGATGCGGGCGCCTGCCGGAAATACTGTCTGCATTGTCCCGGGTGGACGTGCGGCATTTACCGGAAAGCGGGGCTGTATCAGGTGTATGCGCTGATGGGACTGGACGATCCGCAATGCTGCGAATGGATCTACGACGACCTGAAGGCGGCGGAAGCGAAATACCGCGAACTGGCGGCCGTCACGCCGCCGGACGAGCTGTTCGCCAGTTTTCCGCCGCCGGCCTGAAATCGGTACTTCAACCAAAAACCAACGGAATTTCCGTCAGAACCGATGGATGGAGATTCCCTGAAAAAAGGAGTATATCATGACCCGATTACTGAAACCTGAAACACCTGCCGGGACCGGCATACTTGAACTCGGCCATGACCGGGAATGCTTTTTTGACAATTATCTTTTCCAGCCATCCGGAACTACTGCGAAACTGAAGATCCATCAGCCGGTATTTCAGGATACAATCATGGTCCACGACCAGCCCTGGGAAGGGGATGGATGTGACTTTTACAATTTCTTTTTCGACGACCAGTTTCCGGGCGTGGACGGCAAACATCCGAAAGGGGTCTACCGGATGTATTATCTCGGCTGGCAAATGCCCGGAGCCGAGCCCGATTCGAAGCCGGCCAGGGGGATCACGGCATGTTATATGGAAAGTCCCGACGGGATTCACTGGGTCCGTCCCGAGCTGGGCATCCTGAAATTTGACGGGAGCACCAGGAACAACATTGTCCTGAATGCCGAGCTCAACGACCAGATCGACAACTTCATGGTGTTCCGTGATGACAATCCGGCTTGTCCGCCGGACGCCCGCTACAAGGGGATCGGCAGGAGCCGCGACGGACTCAGGTGTTATCCCAGCGCGGACGGCCTTCACTTCAGACAGGGCGGCATCATTACCGGGAAGGGCGCCTTTGATTCGCTGAATGTGGTGTTCTGGGACCGGGAAGCGGGCGTATATCGAGGCTATATCCGCGGTTTCCATCCTGCTGCGATGCCGAATCCGATGGATGAATCCGTCCGCGATATTTCCTATATCGAATCGAAGGATTTCAAGAAGTGGACTGATCCCCGGCTGCTGTTCTTTGAGGACGGAGAGGATATCCCGCTTTACACCAACAATGTCATACCTTATTTCCGCGCACCCCGGATTTATCTGGGGACACCGTCGCGATATATCAACCGGTTCCAATGGAACGGCAGTTTCGAGGAACTTTGCGGCAAAGCGAAACGCAAGCGGCGCATGACCATGCAGCCGCGCTACGGAATCGTGACCACGGATTGTGCTTTCATCGTCTCCCGCGATGGCCGGTCTTTCTTCCGCTTCGGCGAGGCTTTCATGCGTCCCGGACCGGAAAACGGGTCGAACTGGGTTTACGGCGACTGTTATCCCGCCCGCGGCTTTGCCGTCACTTCGAGCCGGACCCCCGGCGGGCCGGATGAATTGTCGCTTTACGCCCCGTCCGGACACTGGCTGAATGATCCGACAAAACTGAACCGTTATACGATCCGCATGGATGGTTTTGCCTCCCTGAATGCCGGAGAGACTGAAGCGATGGCGGTCACCAGACCCTTTACCTATGCCGGCAAAGAAATGCATATCAATTTCGCAACTTCCGCCCTTGGCTATGTCTATGTGACCCTCATCGACGCGGATGGGAAACGCTATCCTTCCTGTGAAACTTTTGGAGACGCCATCGACCGCAAGGTCCGGTTTGACAACCGGAAAGCAGTTGCCGCGCTGTCCGGCAAACCTGTGGAGCTGGAATTCCGCATGCGGGATGCGGATATCTATTCCATGCAGTTTCGATGATCATGCGGCAATGCCGGTCGAAAAACGGTTTCATAACCCGGCTCCGGATGCCGAAAAGATCGCGAAACGGACTTGCAAATGCCGTAAAAACGTGCTATGCTATCGGAAGCAGACGTTTCATTTGGGAAACCCGACTTTAACGGAAAACGGAGGACTGGAAATGAGTGAAATCCTTTTTACCGATGTGAAACTGTATGACGGCAGCGGCCGCCCGCCGATCATGGCCGATGTCGCCGTCAAGGATGACAGGATCGTCGAAATCGCCGAAAGCGGAAAACTCAATAAGACCGGCGTGGAAGTCGTGGACGGCAAAGGGAAAGACCTGGTCCCGGGCTTCATCGATGTCCATACCCATTCCGAATCGACTTATGCCAGGGTGCCGACTTCCGATTCCTGCATCTCGCAAGGTGTTACCACAGACATTTCCGGGAACTGCGGGTCGTCCTACTATCTCACGGGTGCGAAAAAGGCAGCCGACGGATATAAGGACTGTTACGGTTCGTTCGCCGCTTTTGCGGATTTCATCGAAAAAAGCCGTCCCGCGGTGAATGCGGTCCACCTCTGCGGCCACAATGGCCTGCGCGTTCATGTGATGGGTTACGAGAACCGTCCTCCCACGAAAGACGAAATGTGCCGGATGAAGGAACTGCTCGCCGATGCCTTGAAAAACGGGGCCGGCGGCATGTCCTCGGGACTTTACTATCTGCCGGGCAGTTTTGCCAGAACCGAGGAAGTCTGCGAATTGGCCTCGCTGCTGAAAGGGACCGGCAAACCGTATGCGACCCACATCCGGAGCGAAAGCGACTATCTGCTGGAGGCCATCGAAGAAGCGATCACGATCGCGAAAGCCGGCGACGGCAATCTGGAGATCAGCCATCTGAAAACCAGCGGACCCAAAAACTGGGGCAAGATCGATGCGGTTTTCGGTTTGATCGAAAAGGCCCGCGCGGAAGGCATGAATGTCCATGCCGACCGTTATCCCTACATTTACTCCAGCACCTCGCTGCGGATGATCGTGCCCGCGCCGTTCAAAGACATTGACACGGATACGCTCTGCACCCATCTGAAGGAATCGGCCGAATACCGGCAGGAACTGACCGCGGCCCTGGAGACCGGAGCGGTGACGCCGTTCGACCGGGTCATCGTGGTCAATTCCCCGTTCAAGGAACACCGGCAGTATTTCGGCAAAAATCTGGTCGAGATCGGTGAAATGATGAAATGTTCGGCGGCGGAAGCGACCGTGGCTCTCCTGGCCGCGGGAAACAGCCCCAGCGCTGCCTACGGGTGGATGTGCCCGGAAAATCTGGAAAAGATCCTGGCGAAACCTTATGTGGTCTGCGGCAGCGACAGCTCCAACCGGGCGTTCGGCGACAACGCCACCCATCCCCGCGCATTCGGAACGTGCCCGAACTTCTTCCGGATCGCCTCGAAAAACTGTTCGTATGAATCCGTGATCCGGCGGATGACCGCCATTCCCGCGGTGAAATTCAAGCTGGAAAAACGCGGCCGGATCGCGCCGGGCTATTTTGCAGACCTCGTTCTGCTGGACCTGGACCATTATTCCTGCAAGGTGGATTTCAGCCATCCTTCCAATACCGCAGAGGGTGTGGAACGGGTCTATGTCAACGGCGCGCTGGCCTTTGCTGCCGATCCCGCCCTGAAACGGGAACGGAACGGCCGGATGCTGCGGATCAGGTAAGGTGCGAAAATGATCAGGATCCGGGAAATCAGAACTTCGGAAGCCGGCATCTTAAGCGCGATGTCCGACGCGGTGAACTGGAACAATGCGCCTTCGGAATGCGGACTGATCACGTCCGCGGACAACATGAAAGGATTTTTCCTGGAAGCCGACGGCGAGATCGCCGGGTCGGCCGGGATGGTGACCTATGAGCCGCAGAGCCTGGTGTTCATCAATCTGGTGATCGTGAAAGAACAGTTCCGCCGGCGCGGATATGCCACCAGGCTGATCGAACATATTCTGGACTTGACGCGCAATTACCGGACCAAAAGGCTGCATGCCACTCCGGCGGGCTCCAAAGTTTATGCTCCGCTGGGTTTCCAGCCCTGCCGGACGATCAGCTTTTTCGCGGCGGAATCGCCCTGTCTGAAGGCTCCGGAAAAAATCGGGGTCCATGCCATGCGTCCCGGGGAAGTCGCCCCGGCGATCGCGCACGATGCGGAATGTTTCGGTTTTTCCCGGCACAATCTGCTGAATTTCAACTACCGCGAATTCGGGAAATACGCTCTGGTGAGCGATGACGGCACCTCGCATATCTGGGGCCGCCGCTGGAAGAAATACCGGCAGATGGCGGGACTGGTCAGTGCCGATTTGGAAACTGCCGCCGCGCTCGCCGCCGCGGCTTCCGGACTGGACCAATCCCAGCCGCAGAGCATTATCTGCTACGATCAGCAGAAAGATTTTATGGCATTTCTCCAGTCCGGCGGTTTTGTCAAGGTCCGGGAAATGATCGACATGTATCTGGGCGAACCCGATGCCGAACCGCCGATGCAGTACCGCTCGATCTACGGCGGCGACATGGGGTGAATAAAATATTCTTCCGACCAGGAGCCGCCGACCATGCAAGTCCCCTCCCGTCTCATCCAGAACCTTTGTCCGAAATATCCGCGTCCGGCGAAACTGAGCGATCCGGGGAGTGATTTTTCCCCCGAGGAACTTGAAGCTCTGATCCGCAAACCGGATGCCGAGCTGACCGAAACGGATCTGATGTGTATTTTCCAGGGAGCGCTGCCTGCCGGGGAATATCGGGAATCGGTTTATTTCCTCCCGCTCGCGCTGAAACATATCGCCGAAGGAAACGAAGAAGTCTCTTTGTGTGAAAATCTGCTCCGCTGGACGGCTGGTCAGCGCGACGATCTCAAACGGGACGGATTATATGATGAACTGCTGGATTTCTTCGAATCACTGTTTGTAGAATTGACCTCGAAATTTGTCCTCGACGGCGATTATCCGCAAGGCTGTGCCATGGCGGAAACGATCATCGAGACCTTGAACGCACCTGAGTTCGATGGGATGGGCGATCTGTTGCTGGAAAAATACCTGGGGAATGCTGAAAACTACGAACAGGCGACGTGGCTGGTTTATTTCCTGAAAAATTATCTTTACAGTATCATTGGCAATTCGGAATATCTGAAACAAGCTGCCGGGAACAAACCGCTGCAGCGGAAAGTGTATGAAATCATACTCCCCCGTGCGTTGAACGATGAAAAACTGCTGCTTTTCTGGAACCGGTATTTCGAACGCTGCGGGATCGGATAAAGAAGGAGGGGAATACCAGGAAAACTGGGAATACTGGGAAGACGGGGAAGACTGAATTTCTTACCATCTTGCAGTTCCGGTGTGTTCAGTTCTTTTTATTTTTCGTTTTTAATCGGGCTGAAAACATCTGTTCCCTAAAGCCGCCTTCCGATAAAAACTTCTGCTCCAGCGCATCAAGCTGGGCTTGGAGCAGATAATCTTCCTGATGGAGGAAAACGATTGCCATATTGGCAACGGTTTCGGCCGGACGGCTTTTGGCCAGATCGACAAACCATTGATCGGGGATAGTTTGATCGGTTGACTTTTTCCGCAGGAATCGGACCTCTTCGGAATCTTTTTCCCATTGCCGGTAATTTCGTACCCTCAGAAAATCTTCGTAATCCAGCAATAACTCCAGAAAACTGGCTTTCGCAACATTGGTCAGCTTTATCGCGGTTTCCATGGAGGTAACCCCGGATGCACTGCCTTCCGCGATATTCTGTTTGCCGCTGCGGGCGGCCTGGATCATTTGATCGATTGTCCGGTCGCCTTTGGATAAAAAAAGAATGGGCAAAATGAAAAGTCAGATCGTAAATAATCACAGCCTTGCGAAATGTCCGCAGCGTCCTGACATCGCCTCTGGGCGAAGTCAAATATTTTTTATCACCAACCATTCATCTCTCCCAAAACTTTTATTTTCCAGTCTTCCCAGTCTTCCCAATATTCCTAGTACTCTTAGTCTGTTCCCAGTCTTCCCAGTCGCCCGCCTTATTCTTCCATGGTTCCTGCATAGTATGCCCGGACATTGCAGTCGATCTCCCCGTCGCAAGTCACTTTGATCACGAACGGCGTTGCGATGCCCTGCGGAACGGCCAGGATCATGCGGTGGTAATCATATTCCGGATTGCTGTACTGACTGAAGGGGACCGCGGTCCCGCTGCCCAGGATCTCTGCCGACCGGATCTTGTTTCTGATCCCGTAAAAACGCAGTTCGCCCGGGCCCTGGAAACACCAGAAATATAAACAGTTTTTCTTCCTGGTGACATGTCCCCAGCGGTTGTCGGGGTAGGCGATGGGCAGATCGGACGAGCCGTAAAGGGCCTCGCCGTTGACTTTGAGGAATTCCCCCACGCGTTTCAGAATGGTCAGACTTTCCGGCGGGAATTTTCCGGTTCCGTCGGGTCCGACGTTGAGCATATAATTGGCGTTGCAGGCGGCAAGCCTCGCCATGATCTGCAGCACTTCTTCGGGGGTGCGGTAACCATGGTCGAACGGCTTGTAGCCCCAGCTTTCATTCATCGTCCCGATCCCTTCCGTGGGCATGGTGAAACGCTTGTAGGGCGGCTGGTTGTCCCCGAGGGATTCATAATCCCATTCGCCCGTTCCGCCCAGCCGGCTGTTCACGAGACAATCCGGCGCCAGATCGCGGACGAATTTCCGCAGCGAGGAACTCTGTTCGGGCGTGATGATGTGCGGGGTGTCGAACCAGAGGATCGCCACGTCGCCGTAATTGGTGAGCAATTCTTTCACCTGATGGCGGACTTTGCCGTTCAGATACGCATCGAAGGCTTCGGGCGTCCGTTCCTCTTTGGAGAAATCCCAGAAGTTGCCGTAAGCGCCTTTCTCATACCAGTCCTGTTCATGGGAATAATAGAAACCGAGGCGCACGCCGTGTTTTTTTCCGGCCTCGGCGAGTTCCTTCAGCGGATCGCGGCCGAAAGGGGTCGCCTTGACGATATTGTAATCGTCCCAGCTCGAATCGAACATGGCGAAACCGTCGTGATGCTTGCTGGTGATGACCATGTATTTCATTCCGGCTTCCGCCGCGGTGCGCATCCAGCGGTCGGCATCGAAATCCGTCGGGTTGAAATCTGCCGCCAGCTTGCGGTATTCCGTCCGAGGGATGCGGAATTTGCGCATCAGCCATTCGGATACCCATGGCGTTTCCAGATCCTTCCATCTGCCGCCCGCGGCGGAATAGAGTCCCCAGTGAATGAACATTCCGAATCGGGAATCGGTAAACCAGCTCATATAATGATCTCCTCGGTGTCTTTGATTCTGCGCAATCCTCCGAAAATATAAGCTGAAAAAAACAGATTTCAAGGGGCGGTGCTTGAAAAAAACGGTCGGCAGATTATATTGGACTGAAACCGGACTCGCGTCCGGAATGAATCACAGGGAGACAGGAACATGTTTATCGACATTCACGCTCACGCCTATCTTTTCGACTCGCCGCCGCAGGACGGCCGGACCATCTTCTGCAAGGCGGAAGAGGTTTTGCGGCGCTACGATGAACTGGGCATCGAAAAAGGCGTGCTGCTGCCGCTGATCGGACCGGAGACCTATCTGCCCCAGTCCAATCAGGAGATACTGGAGATCTGCCGTCGCCATCCGGACCGGTTCGTGCCGTTTTTCAATATCGATCCCCGCGGGATCCGGAACAGCGACGACACCGATTTTTCGGTCTGGATCGACTGGTTCAAGGCCCGGGGCTGTCTCGGGATCGGGGAATTCATGCCCAATATGCATTTCCGCGATCCCCGCGTGATGAATCTGTTCCGGCAGTTCGAGAAAGCCGGTCTGCCGGTGATCTTCGACGACACGGTCCGGGTCAATCACATGTATGGCCTGGTGGACGATCCCGGCCTGCCCCAGCTGGAATATGTGCTGTACAGCTGTCCGGAACTGATCCTGCTGGGCCATGGACCCGCTTTCTGGAGCGAGATCGGGGTGCTGGACAAGGTCGACGACCGGGGCGGCTACCCCAAATATCCCGTGCGGGCGGAAGGCGCGGTACCGGGACTTTTCCGGCGTTATCCCAATCTCTGGGGCGACCTTTCCGCGGGAAGCGGCTACAATGCACTGGCCCGCGACCGCGATTATGCCGTGAAATTCCTCAACGAATTTCAGGACCGGCTCTGTTTCGGAACGGACATCTGCTATGCGGACCAGAAACTGCCGCTGGCGGGATTCCTGCTCGAACTCAAGCGGGAAGGGGCGCTTTCCGGGGAGGCTTTCGAGAAGATCGCCCGGGGCAACGCCCGCCGGCTGCTGAAGATCTGATTCCCTCCTGAAATATCGGATAAAAACCGATAAAAAGACGGTTGCAGGTTTGCAAAACCGTCAAAACCGGAGTATATTACGAAACAGATGGAAGATGAACCCGAACCTTAAAGACGAAAGGATTGAAAATGGTCAGTTACAAAGAACTGGGTCTCGTGAACACGCGCGAGATGTTTGCGAAGGCAATGAAGGGAAAGTATGCGATCCCGGCCTTCAACTTCAACAACATGGAACAGCTGCAGGCGATCATTCAGGCTTGCACGGAAAATGAATCTCCGGTGATCCTCCAGGTCTCCAAAGGCGCCCGCAATTATGCCAACCAGACCCTGCTCCGCTACATGGCCCAGGGCGCGGTGGAATATTCCCGCGAAATCAGCAACGGCAAAGGCCCGGTGCCCATCTGCCTGCACCTTGACCACGGCGACAGCTACGAACTTTGCAAGTCCTGCATCGATTTCGGTTTCTCCTCCGTCATGATCGACGGTTCCGCCCTTCCGTTCGAAGAAAACATCGCCCTGACCAAAAAGGTCGTGGAATATGCCCATGCGCATGATGTGACGGTCGAAGGCGAACTCGGCGTTCTGGCCGGTATCGAAGACGAAGTCTCCGCCGCCGCCAGCCATTACACCAAGCCCGAAGAAGTGATCGAATTCGTCCAGAAGACCGGCGTCGATTCTCTCGCCATCTCCATCGGCACCTCCCACGGCGCCTACAAATTCACGCCGGAACAGTGCACGGTCGATCCGAAGACCGGCCGCCTGGTCCCGCCCCCGCTGGCGTTCGACGTCCTCAAGGCCGTTGAACAGAAACTGCCTGGCTTCCCGATCGTTCTGCACGGCTCCTCCTCCGTTCCGCAGGAAGAAGTCGACATCATCAACAAGTACGGCGGCGCCCTCAAGGCCGCGGTCGGCATCCCGGAAGAACAGCTCCGCGAAGCCGCCAAGTCCGCCGTCTGCAAGATCAACATCGACTCCGATTCCCGTCTGGCCATGACCGCCGGCATCCGCAAAGTCATGGCGGAAAAACCGGCCGAATTCGACCCGCGCAAATACCTCGGTCCCGCGCGTGACAGAATGAAAGCCATGTATACGCACAAGATCATCAACGTGCTCGGTTCCGCCGGCCACGCTTATGACAAATAATCAGCTTTTCCAAAACTGATTTTCCAGGCGCATTCTGAAATACGGATGCGCCTTTTTTCTTTTGTGCCGGCCGATGAACCGGTACAGAGTCCGATGCCGGAAAAATGAAAGGATGAGATCATGAAAATAGCTACCACGACCGGAGATTTCAGGGATTATACGGAGCTTGGCGATGCCGCCGCCGCGGTGCCGCTGCTGGCGAAATGCGGTTTCCGCCATATCGACCTTTCCATGGACAGCGCCTTTTTCGAAGGTTCGCCGATGTGTTCGGACCATTGGCGGGAATGGACGGAAGGCATCCGTCAGGCGGGACTCGAATCCGGTGTGGACTTCGTGCAGGCGCATGCCTCCAACGGCTGTTACGAGGCGGGTCCGCAGCGGGACCGGTGCATCGAAATGCTGAAACGGGAGATGGAGATCTGCCGTATTCTGGGCATTCCGGGGATGGTGGTGCATGCGGTCTACCGGCGGGACGATTCCCGCGAGGAATTCATGGACGCCAATGTCCGTTTTTACAGTGAGCTGCTGCCGTATGCCGAAAAAACGGGCGTGCGCATCTACACGGAAAACACCTGCCGCCAGAACTGTCCGTTCTATTATCTCTTCGAGGGCGCCGATCTCAACGAATTGCGCCGCCGCCTCGATAATCATCCGATGTTCGGCTTCTGCTGGGATGTCGGGCACGCCAACTGCCATCCGGTCGACCAGTATCAGTCCATCATGGCAATGGGCGATGGTCTGATGGCAGTCCATATCCATGACAGCAATCTGGGCCATGATCTGCATCTGGCTCCGTTCACCGGCACGACCAGTTACGATGCGGTGATCAACGGGCTGCTGGATGTGGGATTCAAAGGATATTTCACGCTTGAGGCGTTCAGCATCCCCGTTCCGCATACCTTCTGTTTCTGCCGCCGCAACCATTTTACTGCCAAAGGCCCGGAATTCGAACGGCTGATGATGCCGCCGATCGAATTCAAAATACGCTCGGAAACGCTGATGCTGGACATGGTCAAGTACATGCTCGACACCTACGGCTGCCTGGAGGAATGAGCCCGAAAAGGCCCATGCAGGCTTATTTGCTGGAAATGCGCAGCGCAGACGGCGAGATCATCCGATGCTTTTTGAATAAGCGCGAAAAATAAAATTCGTCCGTGAATCCGCAGCGGTGGGCGACTTCAGCGATGGAAAGGATCCCGTTTTCCAGCATCTGTTCGGCGTAGCTGAGGCGGGCTTCGATCAGGAACTGGTTGGGCGCACAGCCGGCGACTTCGCGGAACAGCCGCCGGAAATGCGAGTAGGAGATGGAAAGTCTCCTGGCTTCATCCGGAAAACTCCAGTTCAGCAGCGGCTGACGCAGGATCTTTTCCCGCAGCAGCTGCAGTTCTCGTTCGCAGAAAGCATTGACGCGGACCCGCACGCCGGGCTGTTCCTGCAGCTGCAGCAGCAGGTCTTCCAGCATCCAGGCGGCCCGCGGCTGCAGCGATCCCCCCGGCTGGCTGATCAGCTGATTCAGCTTGCTGAAAACCGAGTAAAACCGCTCCGAATAAACGACCTGGATCAGCGGGTTTTTCCGGTTCAATTCCAGCAGCCCGCCGGAAATGAAACGCCGGATCAGCGTCCCGCTGAAACAGATAAAGCAATGATGCCGGTGTTTCCCCGGCGGCGCACCGTAATAAAAATCCGTCCCCGGATAGGTGAAAAACGCATGCGGCCCTTCGACCGTCACCGGCGGCTCGTCATTCCG
>SUWI01000255.1 GCA_015061565.1 Lentisphaerota bacterium | reverse complement strand
CACTCCTGTCCTTGATTGATCAGTGCGGATGTTCTATTCCTCCGATCGATAAAACTTCCGAATTCCGGGAACGGCGCCGGTCGAATTCAGAGTTTTCCCGGTCTTTATCAGCGGCGGCAGCCGAGGGCCGAAAGGATGGTTTTGGCGTAGAGAAAATGGCCGAAATCATTCGGATGGTTGACTCCGTTCCCGGTCAGCGCGAAAAAGCCTTTGCGTTTCAGCACGAAACGCCAGACCGAACAGACATCCGCGAAAACGATTTTTTCCTGTTGCGTCCAGCCGGCCAATGCGTCGCTGAATGCCAGCGTCTTTTCCACAGGCGTATGGATCCATTCCGGGTTGCCGCTCATCGGCGAAACGGCAACGACCTGTGTGCGGGGCAGGGCGCTCCGCAGCTGTCCGATCCCCGCTGCGATTTTTTCCCGGTATTGTTCCGGCGTGTATCTCGTCAGGTCGTTCATGCCGTAGGCCACGGTGATCAGATCGGGTTTCAGTTCGATGGTTTTTCCGATCAGCTCCGCCAAGAGATCGGTCGAAGCGCCGTTTTTGCCCAGGTTGAAAAGTTCCGCCCCCAATGCCTTCGCGACGAGCCCGGCATACGGCGGCCGCATGGGCGGTCTGCCGATATAGCCCGACGCATTGTAGCCTTCGGTGATGCTGTCCCCCAGCGAGACAATCCTCCGGATTTTTCCGGTTTGGGACAGGCTCGGCGATCTCCGGAAAAATTCTTCGGGCCAGTCGGCGTTTTCCGTTTCATAATCCGCTTCGACCTGCTGTTCCGCGAAGAACAGTCCGGCATCGAAACGCAGATTTTTTCCATTCGGTCCGCCGGGGACCGCATTGGCATCGGGCGCCGGATAATAGGAGACTTTTTCCGCCGGATAGAGTTCGGATTCCGGCATGACGGGAATTGCCGAATCCGGAGTCCGGGAAATGGTTCCCGCCTGCCGGTCGACCGTGAAATCGATATTTTCCCGATAACATTTCCCGGTCACGGGATTTCCGAGCCGGACGGGTCCGGCCGGACGGAACAGCAACTGAGCGGGAGCTCCGCCGATGAAGATACAGCTTTCGCCGATGATTTTTTCCATGATGAACAGATCCTTCCTTTTCCGGTAATATAAGGCTTTCCGCCCGGAAATCAAGGACGGCATACATGGAATGAAGTTTCCAGTGGATGATCAGCCGGAAATGAAGATGTTCCAAACTCATTCGACGACGGGGGAGATATAGACGTTATCCAGTTCGAGAACACTGTCCCGATGAACGGAAAAACGGACGGCGACCCGTTCCGTCGGCACCCCGGCCGCGGCCGTTTCGAAGTGATATGTCTTCCATTCCGGAGTCAATTTCCACTTCTGATATTTCTGCGTGGTTTTCAGAATATCATAACCGACGGCTTTGCGTTCTTTCTTGTTTTGATAACTGCAGGTCCAGAGCAGGAAGGAACCTCTGCCCCGGACCTGGAAGGAGATTTTCAGCTTTCCTTTGCCGTGCGGGATGAAATACTGCGTAATATATCCTTTGGAGAGCCGGATATAATAATTCCCCTCGGATTCGAGTTTATAGGAACCTTCGGCATCGGCGGAAATGCGCCATGCGGCGGGAACCAGTTCCTTCTCATCGATGAACTGCCAGCCCTTATGGTTTTTGAACCGGTCATGACGGCTCCGTTTGCTGTCCGGGACGGCGTCGTTGAAATCCGGATTGTTCCAGGAGGACGCGCTGGCATTCTGCCTCTGTCCGGAAACTCTTTTGTCCGCGAATTTGATGTTGACAAAATTCTGGACGCCATGGAAAGCGCCGTTACTGCAGGAACTGGCTTCCGCGAATATTCCGGACGGCGCCTGCGGATCGGTGATTTTCCGCTGTCTGGCGACATTGAGTTTCCAGGTGCTGCCGACATAACATTTCATGCCGATCTCGCTGGCGGGGATGGCGATCTCCAGGACCCAGCGGTCCTTCAGCACGCGGGTTGCGATCTTTGCCGAAGAGTTGAAGGCCGCATCCCGGAATCCGGGGCCGTGTTTCGCATCCAGTATCTGACCGTTGGAATTGACCGCGAGATGGTAATACTTTTCCGCCATGTCCGGATAATTGTAGAAGAGTTCCACGGAATTGCCCAAAGCCGCCCAGCCTTTGTCATCACGTTGAACCGTCTTGCCGGCGACGATCTTTTCCGGCTGCGGCTCCATGCATTCGACTGCGATATAAAGCGTATCGGTGTCATAGGTCACGCGGACATACGACTGCTGGACCTTAGCCGTTTTTTTCGTCATCCCGCCGGGCTTGAAATTGGCAACGACATCGGCATTTTTCCAGTCCGGTTCATCGAGCACGCCGTCGATCCTGATCGGGGCGGTGCGCCGGTAGACATTCAGTTCGCGGAAATTGGCCAGATATTCCCGGCGGGCCTTGATCCAGGTGGCCAGGAAGATTTCCTTGTCGCGGAGCACATGCTTCAGAACGCGCGGATCGGGATCGCTCTTCGCCGCCGTGATCGCATTTTCCAGCAGAGCCAGCAGTTTTTCCTCGCTGCCCGCCTGATCGAGACAGCGGCCCAGCGGAGCGCCGAGACCCCAGCCCATGCAGCCGGGTGTTTCCGTGAAATATTTCGTGAGATTTTTCCGGAACTCTTTGAAGCCGCCTTCCCACGCCTTGCCGTAATACAGGGAATTGATCGTTTCATACTCTTTTTCGAAATCGAAATCCGGATCCCACATGGAAAGAGAAGAAAGATAGCAGATCTGCCACATGGCATACCAGAACAGATTTTTTCCGTAGTAGGGATTGGTCTTCCGCAGGAATTTCAGCGTGGCCGGAAATGGTGAATTGACGCAGAAACTGCTGCCGGCGAAACCCAGATCCTTGTATGCCTTGAAATTATCGAACAGCACTTTTTCCGAAGGCAGATAGTAAAAACCCGGCGAGCCGCCGCCGTCATACGCGCCGATCTCGTCCCGGTTGTAGACGAGCGGATGTCCGGTCTTTTTCCACATCCGCATGATCTTCCGCAGTTCGGCGTTGACCGAACAGACCGGATCGGTGATGCTGTGGCGCCAGCACTGGTGGTTGTAGGAGATCATGACCGCGATCCGAGGATCGATTTTCACTTTCGTCGGGGGATACCAGAAATCCTGATACGCCCAGCCGGCGATCATGACCGCGGGATCTTTTTTCCAGACCCGTTTGGCGACCTCGGTCACCATATACCAGTAACGGTCGGACCGCGCGCCCTTGGTTCCTTCCATGGCGGGATCGTCCAGAGCCCGGCATTTTTCGCATTCGCACCAGACCGGCGTATCGTTGTTTCCGAGGATGATGTAATGCTGGGAACCGTATTCGCCCCGGGTCTCCTTATAAAGATTTTCAGCCAGCAGATCGAGCAGGCCCGGATCGGAAACGCAGGGGTTCGGACTGAGTCCGCCCGTAAGAGGCCGCCGTTCTCCGCCGATCAGCGGAAAATATTCGGGATGGCTCTTGAACAGTGCCTGAAGCGGTTCCTTTTTCCAGGAACGATCGGCCATCAGATAGGTCATCACATGTCCGCCGTAGGCCGCACCGGTGACCGCCAGTTCATCCAGCCAGTCGGCATTCGGAGTGCGTTTCCCGGTTTTCCGGTTGACGAACTGGCCGACTCGCGCCTGCCCCAGCATATTGTTCCGGGCCAGCCAGCGGTAGGCGGTCAGTTCATTCGCCACGGTCTTGCGGATTTTCAGATACGGATTCTGAATTTCGGTCCCTTCCGGCACGGCGACCGCAGTTTTTTTCTGAAAATATTCCTCGTCATCTCCCGGCACCAGCCAGCGGATCCCGCCGTATTTTTTCAGCAGGTGATAACAGCCGTAAAGCGCACCCCGCGGATTCTGGCCGATCACATAAATATCACGTCCGTCCGACACCACGGCAAATCCGTCCTCACGCAGGGACTCGGGTGACAATTTCGCCTGTTTCACCAGTTCGGCATCCGCGAGCGTTCCGATGAAAACACTGCCGGATTTCCGATCTTTCCTGCCGATGATCCGGAGATCCGCTCCGGTGATCTTTTTCAAATACTTGGCCAGTTCCTGCGCCCCGAACCGGACGGGCGGCGGGGCATCCTGTTTGATGACGACCGTGCATTGCGCCATGCTGTCCCGGACCAGATCGGCGGCTTGGGCGAACATACCGGCAGCCGCCGATACGGCAAACAGTAAAATCTTTCCCGGCTTCATGTTGGCACCTTTATGGTTTCGGGTCTTTATATTTGCTCCAGCCTGTTCCATTGTCCCAGCACAGATGATAACCGCTGGTTTCGTACCAGGCGCTGCCGAGAACCTTGTACATCAGGTCCCGGTCCAATCTTGACGGCATTTTCCGGGCTTCGACATGACCGTCGGCGAACAGGATATTCAGATTGAGATTATGCCGCGGCGCGGGGGAACCGTTGCTGTCGCTTCGGTAGCAATGGACGAGCTGATAACCTGCCAGCGTGTCATTTTTCTCGGCATCCATGACCACATACTGCAGCGACGGAGCCGGACAGGCGGATTGTTTCTTCAGTGCCCCGGTACGAGCATAGAAACCCAGACCGCGGTAGTTATACCCGTAATATCCCTGCGCAGGTTCCGGAACTGCTTTCGCCACAGCTCCGCAGCGCAATACTTTTCTGCTCATGTATCTCAAATTGGTCTGCTTATCGACTGCAGTCGGATTCGAAGGCCAGAACATCTGGTAGGCCCAGCTCTGTCCCCCCAGATTGTAAGGCGGATAAAAATCATAAAAATCATCCGCATACATCCGGAAACCGTGCGAGATCTGTTTCTGGTTGCTCACGCATTGACTTTGCACGGCCATGTTTTTTGCCTTGTTCAGTGACGGCAGGAGCATCGCCGCCAGAATCGCGATGATCGCTATGACAACCAGGAGTTCTATCAGCGTAAAACGGTCCGTTTTACGCTGGAATGAGGAATGATGAGAGATGAAAGATGAAAATTTGTTCATGTCCTGTCCCCTTTCCGCTGTTGGGTCTGACCAATACTCGTTTTATATTCTGCTGATTACTTTATACTGAAAAAAGTAAAAAACAAGGGGGAAATAGTTATATTATTTCGATAAAGAATTATACTATATCGATAGCAAAACAGTTTCAGGCAAATGGATTGCCATGCGTAAGTCCCAACGGGGCGGCGGAAGTGATTACGGGTCTCAAGTTTCAGGTTGCAAGTTGGCTGCGGAGCCGGAAAACAGCTGGCCGTGCGAGGGAGAGGTGTGGCGCGAACTGATACGGAGAATACGGAGAATACGGAGAATACGGAGAACGCGCACTACATGGTATGAAACGAGATCACCGGGAATGCAGCTCCGGGATCCCGCGCCGTGAGTCCGGTTCCCGCGTGTTGTCCGTCAGGTCCGTTTTGTCCGTCAGGTCCGTCAATCGCGGAAAACTGCTGCCCGGATTATTCCGGAACGCCGGCAAAGCGGATGATGCCGTTTTCTCCGGGGATGATCCGGTAGAGATCATTTCCCGCGGAATGGACTTCGACCGGTTTCCCATTGAGCGTTACAGCGGGCGTTTTGCCGCTGCGAAATTCGAGGAACGGATTTTTCCCGGTCAGCGATATTTCCAGCTCCGGATAGAGCGCTTTTCCGATCTTCACATCTTTCCAGAAAGTCAGTTTCGCCTGATCCTTTCCATACAGAGTCGACAGCAGATACGTATAAGTCCAATAAGCGGGCACCCGGCGTTTGCTCCATTGCACATGGCCGAGAAATTCCCGGGCGATCCGCCGGTTTTTCAGCGCGAGGGAAATTTTTTCTTCGAGTTCCTCCCGGCTCATCAGTCTGAGCTGGATGCAGAACATGAAATAACTGTAAACCTCCTGCCATCCGGCGATCCCGGAATCGGCCGTGTGATAGATATCCTCCGCGCCTTCCGGACGTTCTTCCCACGGCGCAGTGCCGACCGCATGGCGGAAGGCGTCCAGCACTTTCCGCACCTCATCTCCCATGTATTTTCCATACGCATCGAAGGCTTCCTGGTAATGGCCCTCCGTGGTGATGTTGTAGAGCACTTCCGCCCGGCAGCCGTTATGGATGAGGTGGGCCGGATAAGACAGGAATGCCCGGGAGCCGTCGGTTTCCTCATGGAAAAATTTGGAGCAGTACCACGGTTCGGAATCCAGATAACGGCAGAAATAATGCTGCGCGGCATGGAACAGACCCGCGCGCATGGCGAACATTTTGGCGAAAGCATAACGGCCCAGCGCCAGATCGACTTCCCTGCCCAGCATTTCAGCCATATTGATGAACCCGAGATAGCCGCCATAGTTGGTGCCGTCGCTCCAGCTCACGCCGTTTTCGCAATACGAGGCGCACATGCAGGCCCAGTCCATCGCATGAAGATAATAATCGAACGCATGGCGGAACACCTGCCAGTTTTCCGCGATCAGATCCCAGGAACCGGTGAACAGCGCCCCGAAATAAGCCCCGTACAGGCTCATCGCGTTGCCCCAGTCCGTTTCGATCATCAGGATATCTGTATTTCTGATCGTTTCCCGGCTGCACTCCCGGAAACGCCTGATTCCGATGACATGCAGATAGGTCATATTGAAATCCAGCCCGGAAAACGGTTCTTTCCGGTTGTACCAAGAATAACATTTCCGTTTCCCCGGCCCA
>SUWI01000254.1 GCA_015061565.1 Lentisphaerota bacterium | reverse complement strand
CGCGCCAGTCTCTATAACAATTATCCGACCGCCATTAAAGAAAACTGCTGCTTAATCTCCTACGGCTACAACAACAGAGCCATCGGAAGCAAGCAAAAACCATCCTACCCGACCCCCAGCCTCGAACGTCAGAAAGCCCCGCTTAGACGAACGGAGGCCCGACGCTCAGTGGTTCTGCTGGCAGATCAGACATTCAAATCCGGCAATGATTGGAAAAGCAACAGTGCAATAAGCAATGTTGCAGGATGGAATGTGTCCGACATTCACAATAACAGCTCTAACCTGGCTTTCACCGATGGTTCCGCCCGACAGGAAAAATATTTTTATAAAACCTGGCAATTGATCACCAACGGAACGGCCAGGGAAGTCCGCTGGGGGCATTGGTTCAATCCCTGGATGGATGATTATTATTGGACGAAATGAACCGCCGGATGGACTTATAAAAACAGAAAGATAAAAAGGGAAACAGACCATGAAACTTCTTTTTCTCGGCAGCAGCATCCTGCTTGCAATGTCAATCATACATACCGGAACCGCCGGTGATTCGAAAAAGGATGAAAACCGCCTGACTTTTCCGGAATCCGAATTGGCTTCCCCGGTCCGGAATATGCCCGGCTATCTTGGCGGGAAAGCCGATGTGACGGAAATCGGCGGACGGAAGTTTTTTAATTTTACCGGCAATATCTCCCCAGTGGCATTCCGGACTCCGGATTATCTGAAAAAAGAATCCGGTTCGCTGACTTTTTACGTGATCCCCGAATTTCCGGCGGCAGTTCCCCAGGGGAAAAAACTACTGGTGCATTTTCTTTTCTATTCTTTCAGCAAAGAAGGCAAGATCTGTGCGGCGATCAATCAGTATGACAGCGGCGTAAACAATTTGTTATTTATGTATACTCCGACCGGCGGTAAAACGGTAGTCGCCCAGAAAGCCATTTCTTTCGTAGCAGGCCGAATATACAGTGTCAAGGTAGCCTGGGATCCCGGATTTCTGGCGGTTTATTTCAACGGACAGCTGGTCGGAAGCGCAAAAAAAGACAAACCGCTGTGTTGGGACAACCGGATAACCATCGGCGGATACGGGGGAACTGTTTACCGTTTCGACGGCAAAATCTCCCAATTCGTTTTTTCTCCGGAGGGTCCGGGAGTCCGGGAAGAACTGACGATCATCAACCAGACCAAGAAACCGGTTTCCGCCCGGCTGGTGGATGATTCCGCCGACAGTTTCACCTGTGAACTGCGTGCATCCGACGCCAAAGGTGTCCTGAAGGTTTCACCGCGACAGCTGAAAATTGTCGCCGGGAAAAAATACTGGGTGGAACGTTCCGAAGGAGAATGCAAGGAATATATTGCGGAAAAAGACGGCATTTTGGAAATTCCCTTCGCCGACGTGCTCAACGACTGGATCAATATTCTGCCGACCAGGGGAAATATCCTGCCGTCCGGCAAATGGTCATACGGGATCCTGAAGCGGGATTTTCCCCGGAATCCCAACCGTTTGACTGGAATTTCCGCCAATACTGCACTGAACAGCTTTGTTCAGCAGGGTGAACGCACCGTCAAAGATTTGAAGCTGTCTCCGCAGCCAAACGGCGATGCGACTGCAGCATTTTCCCCTTGGATGACAGCCAAGCCCGGTGATACGTTTCTGATTACCGGGAAATATGCCATTCCATACAAAACCTTTGGCGCCGGCACTCATTTCGGCGTCCAGTATGAAAATCAAAAAAAGATCCGGACCTGTTATCTGGGTTGGAGCTATGTCACTGCTGGGACGGAGAAAAAACCATTCGTCCTCTCGCTGCGAATCACGATCCCCAAAGACACGGAAAAATTCCGTCTGTTCGCCGTTTCCGCCGGTGAAATGCACGAAGCGGCCTGGGTAGACTTCGATGTCCGTGAATCGCTGAAATTCATCCGCAAGCAGCAGCTGGACATCACCCCGGAACAGAAGGCACCGTCCAAGCTGAAACCGCTGGCGGAAACGCCCGTCCTAACAGCAAAAAAAATGAATGGACGCGTGATCCTGCACATGGACGGGAAACCGATACCGTATTTTGCCCTTCAAAGTTTTCCCACCTCTGAAGGTTGCCGTATTTTCGCCGATGCAGGAATCAATTTCCAGTATATGACGGTCTACAGCAGATGGCATCCATGGATCGGTCGGGACAAATATGATTTCAGCCATTTGGATCAGATGATCAAGTCGGCATATAAACAGGCGCCGCAGGCAGCACTGCTGCTGTACTTCAGCATGACGCCCTATAAAGGGTTCGCCAAAGATTTCCCCCGGTCCGGCGTTCGCGGGATCAATAACAAATACACTGACTGGCGATTCAAGGAAACTGGGGACAATCCCAACGGTGCTATGGTCAGCTATGCATCCAAAGACTATTACCGGGAACTGGAAAAGATGATCCGGGCAACAGCTGAACACCTCCAGAAAAACCCTTATGCGAAGAACCTCGTTGGGTTCCATGTGGTCGGCGGTAATGACGGCCAATGGTTCGCTCCGCGTTACGACCAGTCTCCCGATGCGGTGGAAAGTTTCCGCGAATTTCTGAAAAAGACCTACAACGGCGATTCCGCCGCCTTTCGCAAGGCGTGGGGAGATGAAAAGCTCGACTTTGCCACAGTTCCAATGAAGCCTTACGACCGCTTCAGCAAAGGACCGCTGCTGAACCCGGACGATCCCGCCGACCGTCCCCAGATTGATTTTCTGAAATGGCGGATGTCCATCGCTGCGCCGCTGCTTGAGATGTCTGCCAGGGTCCTGCGGGAATCTTTCAAACGTCCCTTGTGGATTACCATGTATTACCCTGATGTGATGAGCGGCGGTGATGCAGGCAAAGAGGACTTTGGAAAGTATCTCCGGAGCGGGCTGTACGACGGCTTTGTCAGCTGCATTCCCTACGGCGAACACCGCCGTCTCGGCAGCATGGGAGGAATCAATCAGATCACTGGGTCCGCCGAACTCCACGGCAAACTTACGATGGGTGAAATGGACTATCGCGGTGACTATACGACCCATAACGGCCGAGGCTACGGCGCCGACTTCAACGCACTCGGTTCGGCCCATGGCCATGAAGGCATTTGGGCACAGAGTGTCCGCGATCTTGGAGGCCGACTGGCTCAGGGACAAGGCACTTGGTGCTATATCATGGCGGGTAACGCTTGGGCGGATGCCGAATTCAAGCAGCAGTTGAGCGATCTGCGGCGGGCCGCACAACTTACGGCGGACCATCCCGATGGCAAGGACCGTCCCGCACTGAAAGTCATCATCGATACGGACACCACCGGATATTCCCGTAAAGCTTACTGGTCTTATCCGATTCTTTATTCTCCGCGGCTGGTGCAGGAAGCCCTTTTCGCTTCCGGCCTTGGGTTCGAAACCTATATGCTCAATGACATCACCCATCCAGATCTGCCCAAGGGAAAAATTTACTACTTCCCCCTGGCATCCCATATCACGCCCCAACAGATCGAACACATCAGGAAGAACCTCCAGAAAGACGGAAATGTTCTCATTTTCAGCTTTGACGCCGGCAGGCTTTCGGGTCTCGGGACAGAAAAAGCGGTGAAAGAGCTGACTGGAATCACCATTGCCGATGGCAAAAAATATATTCATTACCGGAACAGTTTTGAAAAATCGCCCTGCAAAGAACTGGTCCACGGCAACAACGAATTCCGTTCCTGGATGTTCCATGTGACCGACCCGGAAGCGGAAACGCTCACCCGGTTCCACAGCGAGCCGGACAAAGTTTCTGCCGCGATGAAGAAACATAACGGCTGGACAGGCGTCTATATTGCCGCGCCCTCCGTGATCACACCCGGATTTCTCCGGAAAATGGCGGAAAGCGCGGGAATCACTCCGGTATGCGACAGCGGAGATGTAATTTCCACAGGCAACGACTTTATTGTGATTCATGCGACCAATTCCGGCAGAAAAACGCTGCGCTTTGACCGGAAAACGACACTGATCGACCCGGTCAGCCGTAAAGTGCTGGCAAAGGATGTCCGTGAATTCCCATTCGATATGCAAATGGGTGAAAGTCGCTGGTTCTACAAGAAATCTGGTGGAGAATAATGTTTTTTCATCGAAGCATTCTGCTGAATCTTCCAACAGGGAGCCGGAACAGCCGTCTGGCTCCGAACCATTCTCTCACATTCGATTTTCAGGTTCCGGCGCATGACCGGAAAACGAGTTATGCCCTGCGGATCAGCGGGGAAACCGATGAATTCTGGAAATGGCGGTGTGAAAACGGGAATCCCTACTGGCTGGCGGAAACCATCGAGGATTCCCTGGTCCGGGAAATCTTTCCGGAAGAGAATTACGCATTGCTTTTCTCCGGTGAGAACGATGAATTCGAACGCAATGCATGGATGCTGCTGAGATCCGAAACTTTTCAGCCAGGAGCCGAATACCGGTTCGAAGTGTTCGCCCGAAGCGAGGAACTTGTCCTCGCCGAGGACGGGGAAGCCGTCTGCGAACTGGGAATTTATCTCCGGAAAGAGGGACGTGCCCAAGATGATGTTTACGATCCTCCCGACAAACTGATCCAGCTGAAAGTTTCTCCAGGAACGCACGAAACTGAAAAGCTCACAAAGACATTCCGGATGCCTGATGATGTTGCCACACTGCTGATCCGCATCGGATATCGCCGGGCGTCGGGAAAAGTCTGGTTCGGAACGCCGCGTCTGCTGACTGACGGTCAAGATTCGCCAGTTCCGCTTTTTGACACCACCCAGTATCATTTCCCCGAATTCAACTGGCTGGGGGAAAATCTTGATAAACGCTATGACCCGTGTTTTGAAATGCTGGCGGACGGGAAGAGGTTCTTTTACGGAACAAAATATAATCCAATTTACCGCAGACCGGACTTCATGGTGGATCTGCCGGAACTGAAGCCAGGCAAGCATACACTCACGATCCGCCTGATTGCGGATTATCCCAATGCACCGGGTTTTCTGCTGTTCGGCCTTGAACTAATTGAACAGGGAACCGACACCTTCGAAATTCTGGCCTCGCCGGAATATTTTCCGGAAAACACGCCGTGTCCGATCCTGATTCGGACTAATGCGGATAACGTCTTGGTCGGAAATGCGTTGTTTTCGAAACGCGGATTTCACGTGCTGACGCTTCCTCCGATGGAGGCGGGCGGAGCGCGGCAAATCATACTTTGCTCGGGAACTTGCCGCCGGACGGTGGAAATCAGTTCCATAACCTCAGGCAAACCGGACGGATTGCGGCTTTCGACCAGCGATGCGGTTTTCATCCATCAGAGTCCGGAAGATTTTCTCCGTTATCTGCAATGGTATGCGGGGAACCGGATCGGAAATACCCTTCGGTTCCGTCCCTGCTGGCGCTGGAGCGGTTCGCGCTCGTGCAATCAAGCCGCCTGGGAAACCATTCTGCCATTGCTGCGGGAACTGAAGATGGATTATGTCCTGCAAGTGGATGCGCGTGAACTGCCCGGTAAAAATGCCAATCCGTCCGATAAACTTTTGGCCGGTCCGGGTTATCTGGGACGGCAGGCACATGAAAACGATGGTGCATTTTATTACTGGGGAGCGGATTATTATGCCGATCCGCCGCAGCCGGTTTCGGATCTGCTTGCACGTTCGGTGGACGCAGGCGGGATCCAGCCTCATATAAGACCGCCACGGAACGGGAACCGGAGCTGGAGATTTTTTGATCCTACCAATGCGGAAACCATGGAGGAAGCCGCCGACGAGTTTGTAAAGAATCTGGCTTCCAGCCGGGGAAGATCCACCCGGCATTCGGGACCGTCGCCGCTGTTCCGGTATTTCTTTCAGGCCGGATATGATTATCTGGAAACCGAGCAGATGTATGGACCGGAAGAACCGCTGCTGGGCGCGGTCCGTGGAGCGTCGAAAGCTTATGGCAAAACGGAATTCGGCGCGCATCTGGCCACACAATGGAGCTCCGCACCGCACGATACGGAGGAACATGCGGAACGTTACTGGCTTTCATTGTGCGACTGTTATCTGCAGGGTGCCACCCAAATCAATATTGAGGAAGGACTCTGGAGAATGGAATGCGGATATGTGGATTATGACCGCTACAGTGAAAACTGCCTGCGTCATTTGGAGGCACATACCCGATTCCGCCGTTTTATGGAAACCCATCGGAGAAGAGGGAAACTGATCGTGCCCCTCGGAGTGGTCCAGGGACGTCATGACGGCTGGTGCTGCATCAGCCGTGGCAATGTCTGGGCCAGGGAAGGCTCGAAATGGAAGTTTTCCGCGCCGGAGAAAAGTTACGATCTGCTGACTGAATTTTATCCTCGCAGCCGGTTCCAAGCAATCTATGAGCGGCCGGTCTGCACGGTGGAGCCGCACGGCT
The DNA here is from genome assembly GCA_015061565.1 of Lentisphaerota bacterium. Taxonomy (GTDB): domain Bacteria; phylum Verrucomicrobiota; class Lentisphaeria; order Victivallales; family UBA1829; genus SIG94. The sequence continues at coordinate 369 of SUWI01000254.1, read as the reverse complement.
GGTATTCCGGAACGCCGTTCGGGCCGGTGGATCTGTTTCCGTTTGAAGGGGATTTTTCGATCTACCGCACGGTGATTTTTCTCGGCTGGAACAGTTTCCGGCGGGAAGACGGCAGAAAACTGCTGGATTATGTGACGGGCGGCGGAAACCTGGTGCTGGCATCCCCTCACCTTTCGCAGGAAACCGAACGCGGCAAACCGTTGCGGCATCAGGATTCGCCGGAACTGACCGCCCTGCTGGGAACGAACTGGCAGCAGACCGAAAAAACGTTCACACGAACCGTCGGCAAAGGTCAGGTGATGTATTTCCCGCAAGAGTGCTATCCGGCGGAAGTGGAATCCGCCTACAGGAAAGCCATGCACGACATGG
>SUWI01000253.1 GCA_015061565.1 Lentisphaerota bacterium | reverse complement strand
TACATTCGGGTATTACGCCGGAAACGGTTATTTTTCATCGGAACAGGCCAGAATTGAAGTGGACCATATCTCTGAATTGGGCATTCCGTGGATCTGCCTGGTCACCACTATCATGCAGGACGCCTATTACAGTACCCGGATGTACCGCGATTTCCAGCATACACCGGGCGATGATGAACTGAGCGAGATCATCCGATACATCCATTCCAAGGGAATCAAGGTCATGCTCCGTCCCATGATCGAGTGTCATGACGGCACCCAGAGATCGTATCTGGTACTTTATCAGGGGGAGATCCAGGAGGGACATCCCTTCCATTACCGGGATGACTGGTTCAACAATTATGCCGCGGCGACCGCCCATTATCTGCGCATTGCCAGTAAAACCGGCTGCGAAGCCTACGGTCTGGACAGTGAATTGAATAATCTGGTGTGTTTTTCCGACCAATGGCTGAAGATTATCGAGCTGGCGCGCAAGCTTTACAAGGGACATTTGACCACTTCCCTGATCAAAACGGAGCAATTCATCACCAGGCTCGACAATAAGGATTTCTGGTTTTATGCCCTGGATTCCGTGGGGACCAGTTTTTATTATCCGGCAACGGAAAACGGTTCGGGTACCGTGGAGGAAATGATCGCGTGTCTGCGTCCTCATGCGGACAAGATGAAGTCTTTTGCGGAAAAACTCGGGACCTGTTTTTATCTGGGCGAATGCGGCTGCTGTTCCGTGGAAAATGCCACCAAACTGCCGTATTACTGGAAGAACGGCAAATATTACGACGGCAGACAGCAGGCGGATTACATGTCTGCCGTCATCCGGCTGTTCGAGGAGCATCCATGGTGGGGCGGCATGTTCTGGTGGAAATGGGACCAGCAGCTGGTCAGGAAGGAATTCCTCGACGACCCCGCCGGAGACAAAGGTTTCATCATTTACGGGAAACCGGCGGCCGAGGTCATGCGCCAATGGTGCGGCAAGCAATAATCGGTCCCGTCGGGGCATAGGCCAGGTTTCAGTGCTTTCGCGCGGTTTACGGATCTGACGGACAAAACGAGAAAGACAGACTGCATCGCAATAATACTGAAAAACGTGATATATCTCCAGATTCCCCCACCTTTTCTCTCGGGACAAGCCTTCTTTTTTCGCGGCATCGTCCGTCCCGTCCGTAAGGTCCGTCACGTCCGTAAATCGCGGAATTCGATTCGGTATTGTCACTCTAACAGGACTGAGCGATTTCAAAAGGATTCCGGTTTTCTTTGAATAATTTTACTGATCGAGGCTTGAAAAATTTTCTTTCAGTGCTAATTTTATCATAAAAAACAACACTTCAAGAAAAATTCAACTGAAGGAGTTTTGAAGATGGCACTGAATGTTTTGATCACCGGCGGAGCACGCGGGATCGGCGAAGGGATCGTGAAACAGCTGACCGCGGCAGGGCACAATGTCGCGTTCTGCGGACGCAAGGATGCACCCGAATTTCATGAACAGGCGGCAAAGATCGCCGCGGCAGCCACAGTCCAATGCCGCTATTATCAGTGCGATGTTTCCAAGCCGGAAGACCGCTCGAACCTGATCGCCTCGTTCGTGCGGGATTTCGGTTCTCTGGACGTGCTCGTGAACAATGCCGGCGTGGCGCCGGAAGTGCGGGCCGACCTGCTCGATATGGGCCCCGAAAGTTTCGACCGCGTCATGGGAATCAATTTGCGCGGCCCCTTTTTCCTGACCCAGCTGGCCGCCAAGGAAATGATGAAAGCGCCGAAGGAGAAATTCCGCTGCATCGTCAACATCGGCTCGGTCTCGGCGGATTACGCCAGCATCAACCGCGGCGAATACTGTCTCTCCAAAGCAGCCATCGCCATGTCCACTAAACTCTTTGCCGTGCGGCTGGCCGACGAAGGGATCTGCGTATATGAGATCCGTCCGGGCGTGATCAAGACCGACATGACCGGCACGGTTTCCGCCAAGTATGACAAGATGATCGCCGAAGGGCTGACGCTGCAGCGGCGCTGGGGTTATCCCGAAGACATCGGCAAAGCGGTCGCCGCGCTCGTTTCGGGCGCGTTCGGCTATTCCACCGGACAGGTCGTCAACGTGGACGGCGGACTTTCCATCCTCCGGTTCTGACCATGAAGAAACTGCATACCCTGGTGATCGGTTCGGGTGCGGCGGGATTGTGCACCGCGGTGCGGCTGCATGAGCGGGCCGGCAATATTCTGGAGATCTATACCGAAGGTCTTCACATGGGCACGAGCATCAACACGGGCAGCGACAAGCAGACCTATTACAAGCTCGGGATGTACGGGACGGAACCGGATTCGCCGGTATTGATGGCGCGCGACCTGGCGGCGGGCGGTTCGGTCCACGGGGACATCGCGCTGGTCGAGGCAGCCATGTCCGTGCCGGCGTTTTCCCACCTGACCTCGATCGGAGTCCCCTTCCCGCACGATGAATTCGGCCAGTATATCGGCTACAAGACCGACCACGATCCGCGCCGCCGCGCCACCAGCACGGGCCCTTATACGTCACGTGCTATGTGCGAAAGCCTGATTGGCGAAATCAAACGGCGGGACATTCCGGTCGCGAAACAGAAAATCGCAGTCAAGCTGCTGACCGACCGCGGCCGGTGCGTGGGAGCGGTGTTCGTCGACCGGGTCACGGGCGAATTCGAGGCGGTCACCGCTGCCAACGTGGTGTTCGCGGTCGGCGGGCCCGGAGGTCTGTATGAAACGAGCGTGTATCCGAAAGTGCATACGGGCGCGATCGGGCTGGCGCTGGAAGCGGGTGCACAGGCGCGGAATCTGGCGGAATCGCAGTTCGGGCTGGCCTCGCTCAAATTCCGCTGGAATGTTTCCGGCAGCTACATGCAGGTGCTCCCGCGGTTCGTCTCGGTCGATGAAAACGGAACCGAACGCGAATTTCTGCGCGAATATTTCAGCTCGACGGCGGAAATGTATGACCTGATCTTCCTGAAAGGCTATCAGTGGCCGTTCGCCGCGGGACACGTGCCGGGCTCGTCGCTGATCGATATTTTCACCTACGTGGAAACGGTGGAACGCGGACGGAAAGTCTATCTGGATTACCGCAGCGATCCCGCCGACCTGGATTTTACCGTGCTGAGTGCGGAAACGCGGGATTATCTGACCAAATCCGGCGCGCTCGGCAAGACGCCGCTGGAACGGCTGCGGAAACTGAACGAACCGGCGATCGAACTTTATGCCGAACACAATATCGACCTCGGCAAAGAAATGCTGGAAATCGCCGTCTGCGCCCAGCATAACAACGGCGGACTCGCCGCGGACATCTGGTGGGAATCGGTCAATCTGAAACGGCTCTATCCCGTCGGCGAGGTAAACGGCTCGCACGGGGTGACCCGGCCCGGCGGCAGTGCGCTCAATGCGGGACAGGCCGGAGCTTTCCGGGCGGCGGAACGGATCGCCATGCGGGAACGCGACGATTACGATCCGGAAGCTGCGGAAAAGATCGCGGAACAGGCGCTGGCCGAACTGTCAAAACGGCAGGAAAAACCCGCCTCGCTCGACTGGCGTTCCGAACGGCAGACCTTCCAGCACCGCATGAGCAAAGCCGGCGCATTTGTCCGGGAAAAAAGCCAGGTCGAAACCGCGCTGGCCGAGGCAAAGGAACAATATGCGAAACTCAAGGCGGACGGACTCGGCGGACTCGCCCCGGATGCCCTCACGGAAACGCTGCGCAATGAGCAGCTTTGTCTGGCCCACATATTCTATTTGGAAAACATCCGGATGCAGATCCTCGAAACGGGTTCGCGCGGCGGCTCGATCGTGCTGTCCGAAAACGGCAAGCCGATCCATCCGAAACTCTCGGATAAATGGCGGACCATGCCGGAAAATACGGAAAAGCGGCATCAGATCATGACCTGTTGTGCGGGTCCGGACGGTATGCCCGTGACGGGCTGGGAAGAATGCCGGCCCGTACCGGAGCCGGACGGCTGGTTCGAAACCGTCTGGAAAGAGTTCCGCGAAGGAAAGGGCATGCTGGAATGAAGAAGCAAGCCGAGACCTTGCCGATCTGGGATTTCCGTCTGGTGCGCGACTTGCGCAAGCGGGAGAAAATGAGTCTGGAACAGCTCTCCGAACGGAGCGGGGTTTCCGTGAGCGTGATCTCCAAGCTGGAACGCAACAGCGGCCAGGCGGAAATGGAAACGCTCTACCGGATCGCGAGGGTCTTCGGGCTGACGCTTTCCGACCTCATCGCGCTGGCGGAAAACCGCATCTCCCAGCAGGTGAATGAAAAAAGTTACCGGTCGGGGGATTTCCATTTCCGGCGGGTGACTTACAGCAATCTGCGGTGCATGCATGCCGAGGCGAAAGCGGGAGCGAAAGTCTCCACGCCGGAACTGCACCGTGATGATTACGAGCTCTGCTGGGTGCTGCGCGGAAAACTCAAATTCACGCTGCCGAAAGAAACGCATATCCTGGCGGCGGGCATGTCGATCCAGTTCGATGCCCTGCTGCATCACACTTATGAAGCAATCGAAGATGTGGAGATGGTCCTGATCCATCTCCGGAAAGGAAAAAGGTTCTGAAAAATGATCGCCGCAAATTATCCGAAAGTAACGCAGTTCGCCACGCCGGAAGCCTTCCGGGAATACCTGAAAAAGGAACAGATCGAAATCGGGCTGGCGGATAAGATTCCCGCCGGGAAGGATTCCGCGTTGTCAAAACCGGCCGAATGTTACGGCAAAACCATCGGGAACCGGTGGAGCATCCTGCCGATGGAAGGCTGGGACTGCGAGGCGAACGGAGCGCCGAGCGAACTGACGAAACGCCGCTGGCTGCGTTTTGCGCAGAGCGGAGCCAAACTGCTTTACGGCACCGAAGCCGCCGCGGTCATGCACGCCGGACGCAGCAATCCATACCAGCTCATGGTGGCGGACCATACCGCGGAAGCGCTGAAGAACGTGCTGGCGGAAATGCGCGCCGCGCACCAGGCGAAATTCGGAACGGCCGACGACCTGATGGTCGGTCTGCAGCTGACCCATTCCGGCCGCTATTCGCATCCGAACCGTTCGGACAAGCTCGAAGCGCGCACGGCGTGGGCGCATCCCCTGCTGGACAAGAAATTCCACTGCGGCCCGGAAAACGTGGTCAGCGATGCGGAAGTCGAAGACATCGTGAAACACTTCGTCCATGCGGCGGAGATCGCTTACAACGCCGGGTTCGATTTTGTGGACATCAAACATGCGCACGGGTATCTGGGCTATGAATTCCTGACGGCATATGACCGCAAGGGGAAATACGGCGGGTCGTTCGAAAACCGAACCCGTTTCTTCCGCGAGATCGCCGAAGGGATCAAGGAAAAATGCCCGAACCTGGCCATTTCCGCCCGCGTGGGATTGTTCGACATCATTCCGTTCATCAAGGGTGAGGACGGCGTCGGCAAGCCGATGGACTGGGAAGGCCCCTACCCTTACGCTTTCGGCGGCGCGGGCGACGGACTGAACATGGATCCCGACCTGAAGGAGACCGCACAGTTCGTGAAAATGCTGCAGTCCTGCGGAGTGGAACTGATCTGCGCCACGATCGGCAGTCCGTATTACAACGTGCACATGCAGCGGCCGGCATGGTACCCGGTCTGCGACGGCTATCTGCCGCCGGAAAATCCGCTTTACAACGTGTCGCGCCACCTCAAAGCGGTGAAACGCATCCGCGAACTCTGCCCCGGCATCAAAGTGGTCGGCTCCGGCTATACCGCGCTGCAGGAATATCTGCCGAACGCGGCGGAATATGCGCTGGAACATGACCAGACGGATTTCGTCGGCATCGGACGGATGGTGCTGTCCTATCCTGAGATCTGCGCGGACGTGCTGGCGGGGAAACCGCTGGACCGCCGGCATATCTGCCGGACCTTCGGCGACTGCACGAATGCGCCGCGTCACGGCATGGTGTCCGGGTGTTATCCGCTGGATGAATTCTACCGTTCGCGGGAAGAATGCCCGAAACTGCGCGCATTGCTGAAAGACAAGCATTAAGGGATCCGTTTTGGAACGGATGATGAAAAAAGCGGATTTTCTTCTTTATTCCGCTTGAAAAAACGTTTTTTTATGGCATATTAGTTTGACGCGGGTGAAACAGACGGCCCGTCGAAAAGCAAAACCCAAACCAAAGGAGAAACAAATGGATTTTCAAGTTGAAGATCTCAAACAAATCGCCAAATGTCAGAGATTTCTGATCCTCTCGGTCGCCGCCGGTCTGCTGCTCAGTATTGCCTCACGCTTCGTTCCGATCCTCGGAATTCTTTGTCTGGTCGCGGGAATCGCCTCGCTCGTCTTCATGATCAAGCTTTCCCAGGCCCTGAAACAGGGAACCGGCATCACAATCATTTACGCCATCTGCGCGTTCATTCCGATCATTTCGCTGGTGGCACTGTACCTGATCTGCAAGAAAGCCTCCGACATGCTGACGGCCGCGGGTTACAAGGTCGGTCTGCTGGGCATGTCCCAGGCGGACATCGACAATCTCAAGTAATTCGCTGTATTGACGAAAACATTGAGAAACGCAGGGATTTGCGGAACGAATCTGCAAGTCCCTTTTTTTGTACGATGAAAAACACCGAAAAAACGGAGTTTCGGGAGATCGCCGTTCATCCGGGGGTCATCGGAGACATCGGTGCCGGCTTACCGGCAGGCGGTCATGGATTTTGCGGAATATCCGGCGGGAACCGCAATTATTTGGCCGGGGTGCGGTATTTTTTCAGCGGGGTGAA
>SUWI01000252.1 GCA_015061565.1 Lentisphaerota bacterium | reverse complement strand
CACGGCGACACGAATACATTCACTTTTTCGGAAACCGGAATTTTCGTGAGTGCGGCGTCATCCAGATAAATTTTTCCCTGTCCGTAAAGGGTGAAACTGATCCCCAGCCGCCGGGTATGCGGCGGCGCCACGAAGGATACCGAGCGCAATTCGTAATCCGCGGTCAGGGATATGGCCTGGTTGATTTCTTTGCGGAGCTTTTTGGCTTCCCGGTCTCCGGGAAGGCCGTCATGGAAATTGACAAAGACCCGGAGGCTGTTGAGTCCCGGCGATTTCCCGGTTTTACCCTTCACCTTGAAGTTCAGGGTGTATTTTACGGGCTGTTCCGAATCCGGCAACGCAACGGTCTGGCCGATGCTGCTGGTCATCCACGGATTGCCCTCCTTGTTCTGTTCCTTCTGCAGTTCATCCGGAGTATGGATCAGGGCGCAGCGCGAGCCGCCGACTCCCGAACCTTTCTCAAGCACGCGGATCATGCCGTCCGTGATCCGTTTCCGGTGGGCCTTGTCCTTGAGGTTGCGATTCCACACCCAGCAGCCGCTCCGCCAGGATGAGCCGCGTTGATCGAAATCGATCTGCTCACTTTCAAAATCCCCGTCCTTCAGAAGATTCACTTCATTGCTTCCCGTTTCGGCGGGACCTTTCAGCAGATTGAAATCGACCGTGGTCCCGCCGGGATCCAATGCGGTAAGAAGCAGTCCCGTCTCCAGCAGACCCGCAGCCAGAAAGGCTTTGCCCGGAAAATATCTGGGAATTGTCATTTTGAAATCCTCCCGGTCAATCATATTGAGTGTAACTTGCTTTTGCCGCTTCAGTCCTGCAGGTCTTGCAGCATGGCCAGGGAAACCAGAACCGATGGTAAGGTGCCCTGCCTCTGAGCGGCAGGCTGCGGGCGGTACGGTGAGTCACGTGTCCGTCGAAAAACAGCACGTTCGCACTCCGGCTCGAATTGATGTAGGCGTCGTCGGGAGCAACGTCCTCGACGTGTTTCGGTCCGCCGTGGGGAAGCGCCATGTTCTGCCTGAACAGATAATCCGGCGAACCGTCGTATTTGGCATACTCTCCCGCGTTCATGCCCCGGCTGGGCGCGGGAAGACGGACCAGTTTCGGGGTCGGCAGAACGTTGCCGGTCAGACACTTATATCCGTAATATGCCACGGAAGGTCCAAGAGTATATGACAAGGCGTAATCATACGTCAGCGTCCTGGAGGGACACGCCAGCTTGTTGCCTTTCCCTCCTATATACTGCTTGCCGAGGTGGACATCTTTTCCGTAGTAGGAGGTCAGCAAACCGAAATAGACTCCGTTTTTTCCGTTCGGCGTGCCTTTGGAGCGCAGCGAATACCACCGGTAATCAGCATTGTTGGAGGAGGTGGTGCCGCTCCGGCTGGGACAGGCATACCCCTGATGGTCGTCCGCATACATGTGCAGCATTTTTCCGATCTGATGCAGATTGTTCGCACAGGAGATTTTGCGTGCGGACTCCCGCGCCCGGTTCAATGCGGGCAAAAGCATACCCGCCAGAATGGCAATGATGGCTATTACCACGAGCAGCTCTATGAGCGTAAAACTCCGCTTGCGCTCCAATGATGAATGATGAGAGATGAAGGTTGAAAAGATTTTCATGTCCTGGCCCCTTTCCGTTTTGTTTCGTTGTTATAATGAAGTATGACTTTTTTCGTGCTTTCCCGGACGACCAGACGATGTGGCGTCACTATGAATTTCATTCTGCGGTTGTCGTGGATCATCTGGAGGATGGTCTTGACGGCCAGATCGGCGATCTCCTGATTGCCGAATTCCAGGGCGCTGAGCGGCGGATCGAGGAAATCGCAGCCGATCTGTCCGCCCGTCGTCAGCACGGCGACATCCTCCGGGATCCGGATTTTTTCCCGGTGCAGATATTCGTAGATCTGGATGGAAAGGTAATCGGAATAACTGAAAATGGCCGTCGGCGGTTCGGGCAGCTTCATCAAGGCTGCGACCGCATCGAAAACGGTCTGTTTGCCTTGCCGCCAGTCGATCAGCCGGAGCAGTTCCGGATCGGGATCCAGCTCAGCAGCCCTCACCCAGTCGAGATAATCGGACGCGGCGACATGATGCATATCCTCGCCGCCGATATAACCCACCCGCCGGTGTCCGGTCAAGGCCAGATATTTCAGGCCGTCCCGGGTCAGTTCCGCAAAATTGGTTGCCATTGCGGTGAAACCGGTGATTTCGGCGTCGGCGGCATTCGCATGGGGGAGCAGGACGGGCAGACGGGTTTTGCGGATCGTCCCCAGCAGCGGTTCTTCTCCGGTGAAATTGTTGCCCAGCCAGAAGATACCCTGAATGCCGCTGGCAAGGAGCCGTTTTACGCACTGGTCCGGATCGGATGCCAGCAGGGACGCCGCATCGCAGATTTCCAGGCTGACGTTCATCCGTTCCGCCGCCAGCTGGATGCAGGGGAGGATATAGAGGAAAGGATTGCTGCCGTTGTCTGAACGGCGGAACTCCTCATTATGCACCAGCACCATGATCCGGGTCTGGAGCTCTTTGCTGTCCCTGACGAAGGTTCCACGGCCCCGCTGACGGACGATCAGATTTTCCAGCTTAAGCAATTCCAGGGCAGGGCGCAGCGTGACCCGGGAAACCTGAAGTTCCTTTGCCAGTTTCAACTCATCCGGAAACAGATGGCCCGGCGGATAAAATCCGCTTTCGATCCGCTCCTTCAGGAGGTTGTAGATCCGCATCTGTTTCGTTTCCCGCACCATAAAGACAATACCCGAATTGAGGCTGTTTTCTTCCCTGGCAAGTAATTTCCATCCTTGTATTATCCAATGTCAAGTCTTTTTTCGAAAAATAATGAAAATTTTTTCGGGGACGCATGGTGTCGGCAGAATTGGAGGGACAGGGGCGGGGGGAGTTAAGCATAGGACATATAGGACCTATAAGTCTTATAAGAAAAGCGGAAGACGGCTGGCATGGGCATGATGCCGAATTTTTACCGCGAATTTTTGCCGGATCAGCCGAACAGGGCGATTTTTATCCCGATGCCGATCAGCACCAGTCCGCCGATCAGCATGCAGCGTTCGGTCTTCAGCAGTTTTTCCGAAGTGCGTCCGGCCAGACAGCCCGCCGCGGAGATCAGGAAGGTGATCAGACCGATCAGCAGCACTTCTTTGAGAATGGACGTGTGGTTGAGACAGGCGAATCCGACTCCGACCAGAAAGGCGTCGATGCTGGTGGCCAGTGCCAGCAGAAAGAGTTTCGGCAAGGTGAAGACCACCGCATGTTCTTCCTTGCGGTCATAGATCATTTTACCGCCGATCAACCCCAGCAGTCCGGCGGCAAAATACCGGCCGGCTGCCCGGACCAGTCCCGTCAGGCCGCATCCGAACCAGCCGAGCAGAGGCATGAAAGCCTGAAAGGAACCGAAAAAGAGTGCGACGACGAAGATCCGTTTCCAGTTCAGTTTCTTGCCTTCGGCGGCGCCGAGCACGACCGACACGGCCAGCGCATCCATCGACAGCGCGATTCCGATCAGGACGATTTCCAGCCAATGCATGGGGATCATTTTTCTGCGGAGAGGGGATACGTATCACATGCCGGTGGGCAGATCAACGAATTCGACTTCGATCCCGAATTGTTTTTTGATGGAGTCCATGACCGCGAGCACGCCGGGGGTTTCGGTCCGGTAATGTCCCATGGCCAGCACGGAGACTCCGGCTTCGCGGGCGTAATGGCAGGCGCTGTGGCCCATTTCACCGGTGATCAGACAATCGATACCCTGTTCGAACGCTTCGCTGAAGGCTTCGGGGAATGCGCCTCCGCCGGAAATGATGCCGACTTTGGAGACCTTCGATTCCAGTTCGCCGAAACAGAAGAAATCGCCTTCGGACGCGAGTTTCCGGTCCAGCGTTTCGTAAATCTTTTCGAGCGTGGTCTCGCGGGGGAGCGTGCCGCTGAAACCGATGGATTTGCCGCAGTATTCGCCGAACGGCCGGATATCCTTCAGTTTCAGCATGCCGGAAAGCAGCGCATTGTGGCCGATCTTCGGATGCGCGTCCAGCGGCAGATGCGCGGCGTAGAGCGAAATGGAATTGGCGGCGAGCATGGCGATGCGGCGGGCATCCAGCGAAACGATCCGTTTGAGTGATGAGCCCCAGCTGATGCCGTGATGCACGAACACGAAATCCGCATCGAGATCGGCGGCGATGCTGAAGAGGGCATTGGAGCCGTCCACGCCGAACACTGCCTTGTTCACGGTCCGTCCGCCTTCGAACTGCAGTCCGTTGTTGGAGGCATCGTGCGGGAAATCTTTTATTTTGAGCAGGTCATCGAGGTAAGCGGTCAGTTCTTTGAGTTCAGCCATTTTCCATATTCTCCTTGTTCATGAAACGGTGATAAATGATTTTCCAGCGCAGGTCGCTGTCTTTTTTCTCTTCGAGGATTTTCCGGACTGCTTCCGCATCATCGGCGGCATCGGCGAGCGCATTGATCTCCGCCGTGACGCACCGGAACAGCACTGCCTGCGGACGGCCGGTATAAGGCCGAAGCGCAGCTTCCGCCCGGAAATAACGCTTGCGCGCTTTGCCGTTGGCGATCAGCAGCCAGACCGGCCAGACGAATATCAGGATCCAGAACGGCAGCACCGGAATGTCGGGCCGGTAGAAGGTCCGCAGGATCTGGACCACCAGCAGCAGAAAGACCGGCAGCAGGAAAAAGAGCGCGTCCTTTTCCGATTTGAAACAGTTGCCGCTGTAGCGGCGCAGAGCGCTGTGCGAGATGGCATACGCGAAATGTTCTTCGTATTCCATGTCTTCCAGCGGCGAGCGGGCCGCGTGACAGAGTTCATGCGAGGTCAGTTCCTCGCGGGAATAGATGAAGAAACGTTTTTTCTTTTCAAAGCTGCGGCGGATGATGAACAACGAGGGAATGTCCTCCCAGGATCCGATCGAACAGCCGCCCCAGAGGAGGCCGAGCCCCTTGACCGGAAAGAACCCGGGCACCCAGCGGATCTCGAAGCCGTAAGCCTGACGGGTGGTTTCCGCCGCCTCGTCCAGGATCTCCGACGGGATCTCCGAATGGGAATCCACGACCAACCCATCATACGGTTCGAGGACTTTTTCCCGCTGCAGCTGTTCCCGGAAACGGCTGATTTTGAGTGCCTCGGTTTTCAGACGTTCGGCAAACGCGGCTTCGTCCTCGCCCGGAGCGGCCAGGAAACCCTGCGCGTCCAGTGCGGCGGCTTTCTCCACCGCGGGTTCCCGCTGAAAATCGGCAATGAGTTCTTTCCAGTCCATTCCGGAAAAGACTCCCTGCTCAGTGGATGGCGAAACACTTGTGCTGGAGGGCGAAAGCCACGGCCCAGGCGATCGGGGCATTGGTCCAGCCGGTGTAAATGCTGCCGGTGCCGCCTTCGTAGCAGTTGCCGCCGCCCCAGGATTTGGCCTTCATGTCATACATGCCTCGCCAGCAGCCGTGGAGCCACGGTTCCGGAGAGGTATCCTGAATGTCGATCAGCAGTTCCAGGATCTTTTCGTATGCGGCGTTGTATTTTTCATCGATCTGCTGCATGTTCTGCATGCCGAGCACCGCCCAGTTGAGGGTGTAGATGGTATCGGCCAGATGGTCGCCGACCGGCGCTTCGTAGTGCCGCGCGGGCAGATTGCCGGTGGCCGGATCCATCACGGAGATCAGTTCATCGGCAAACGCGCGGGCGGTTTTGAGGCTCAGATCGTCTTTCATCACCGTGTAAGCCGCGGTGGCGCCGAGCAGGGCATAGCCGTATTCGCTGGGAGTGAAGACGTCGATGCGTTCCAGCAGATATTTGTGATAGGAATCGATCACATTGCGGTAGGCTTTTTTCGGATGGATCCGCATAGCCTCGGCGAGCGCCTGACAGACCAGGGAACCCCAGTGCGGCAGACGCGGATTGCCCTGCCATTTGAAACCGCCTTCCGTGGCATTGGCGTCGGCGAAATAACGGGGGAAGGCATCGGCGAGCAGGTCGGCCAGTTTCAGCCCCCATTCGCGGAGATGGAATTCTTTGTTCAGATCGGGATAATGAACGGACATCTTCAGCATCAGGGTGGCCATCCAGGCGTTGTCGTCGAAATAGATGACCAAATCGTGTTTGATATGGCTCCAGTTCCAGGCGCCTTCGATCTTTTCCCCGCCGGTGCGCTGCAGCAGTCCGCTGCGGTTGAACAGGAAGGCGAGAATATTGCGGGCGATGCTGTGCACATGCTGGATCCCGAAGATCTCATGGACACGCAGGAAGAGGAACGCGGTCTGGAGATTGCAGTCGGCGCGGCGCTGTTCCACGATGCAGTAACCGTCCTTATCGTGCGGCGTCCATGCCGGGAATGAATTCAGGGTTTTCTGCGCAGTTTTATTATGTTCTGTGAGCAGGACCCGTTCCGCCACGCCCCAAAGTCCGTTTTCGGGTATCATGACGCCGGATTCCTTGAACCACTTGCGGGTCATCTCAAGGCTTTTTCTCAATGCGGTTTTGCTAAGCATTACACTCTCCTTATTTTTGAGTTATGTTAGCATTATAATTCCATTTCCGCAAAATGCAAGCGCCGAATCAAGGATTTCCCGGAAATGGTGATGAAAGATGAAAGGGCGTTGCGCTAAGTGATCAGTTCCCCGGCAGTCCGCCATGACTTTTCTTCCGCGCACTCCGTATCCTCCGTTCTCTCCGTATCCTCCGTATAGTTCGCGTTCCCCGGCAGTCCGCCATGACTTTTCTTCCGCGCACTCCGTATCCTCCGTTCTCTCCGTATCCTCCGTATAGTTCGCGTTCCCCGGCAGTCCGCCAT
>SUWI01000251.1 GCA_015061565.1 Lentisphaerota bacterium | reverse complement strand
AATATTGACGCGTTTCCCTGCCTGTCATAAATTCCTCCTGTTCCTGGTTCAGGGTTCAGAGGTAATTTAGCACACGGTTCGTTTCTGGAAAAGATGTATCCCGCTGGGCGCTTACGTTGACGCGCCAGTATTTATGCACATGACCGCAGATCCAAAGCTGGATCCGGCCTTCCGGCGACCGGTCTGCCAGCAGCGGCGCCACCATTTCCCGCGTTTTTTCCGACATGATGTCTTTTTCGATTTGAGGTTCGACATGCGCCAGCACCACGCGGAATTTGGCGGACCGGAATTCCGACGTCCGGCGCAAGGCTTCCAGCCAGCGGGTCTGACGTTCGTAAAGCGGATCCAGTTTCAGGATCGGACCGTTGAAAGCTTCGTTTTCCGCCTTGACAAAATCGCCGCAGTCCAGCACGATGAACAGCACTTCGCCGCGCCGGAATGCATAATAGGCATGTTCACCCGGCATCAGGAAAATATCGGACCAATTTTCCGCGCCGATGCCGCAGAATTCGTGATTGCCGCGCACGTAGACCCATTGCACCGGACGCTCGGCATCCGGTTGGGAAAATTGATCGAAAAAGTCGGAGAAATAGGATTTTTCAAGATCGTGTTCATAACTGTCCACATCTCCGGCATGGACCACGAAATCCGCCTTCCGAAATTCCTGCATTGCCTGCATTTTTCGCATGAATTCCGCCCGTTGCGCCACGGTCTTGCAGCCTTCCGAAAGGGAAATCTGGGTGTCGCCCAGCACAAATAAATTGAAGTCCGGTTTCGGGCCGAACGGACGGAAACGTTTGACTGGAAGCAGGACTTCCCGGTAAGGACGTTTCGACCACAGGGCCCGTTTGAATCCGTCCATTCCCGCGGGCGGTTCCAGCAGGACCAGCCGGTATTCATATTCCGAATCCGGTTTCAGGTCCGTCAGACGGATGCGGTGGATCCGCGATTTTTCGCGCAGGACGCAGTCTCCGGCCAAGTCCCATTCCCGGTGCCATTCGGAAGTTCCGGCCAGACGGTAATCCACCCCTGCCGGGACCGGCCGGCGCGTGATGAATGTGATCATGACCGAACCGAGATCGGGACGGGAGAAGAATTCCGGATGCGCCAATGCGGCTTTGACCGGCTGATAGTCCGGCAGTTCCCGCACGGCGAGATGCCATTCGATCCTGCGGTTTTTCCCGTAACAATAATCCAGTTTCCAGCTGGTGCGGCAGGTTTCAATCTGGATCTCATTATTTCCTTTTTTCAGCGTAACTGGGAAAATGTGATCGGCGAATGAGACCGGATCGTAATCGTTGCCGAGTCCCTTGCCGGTGAAATCATAAACCGGCTGACCGTTGACCCGGACCGCAAACATCCGGCAGCCGACACCCAGCCAGGTCTGATGGTCCGTCTTTGAAGAAATGTTGCAGACCAGAACCGCGCTGTTGGCGGTTTTTCCGCTGAGACTGTCCAGATCGAAAATGCCGTCATCGGACCGGATAGAAACCGGTTTGACGACCGTGTCTTTCAGCGGCAAGACTCCGTTTTGAACGATGACCGGGACATGCTTCCCTCGTTTGACTGCATTGTCATGATTGAAGAAATACCCCTGCCAGTTTTCCGGCAGTCCGGCAAAGAGAGTGCCCCACAAGGTGAAGAACGCGATGATGAAAGCAAATCGCCTGATCATATCCCCTGTCTCCTGATTAGGTCATTCCGCTTCATCATAGGTTTGTATATGCGGGTTTACGGGAACATTGCGCATCTGCTCCAGCCGGACGTCATCGATCTTCCAGCGTTTTTCGGCTGCCCAGCATTGATAGGAAGAGTAGGCGAACTGAGGCGGC
Source organism: Lentisphaerota bacterium (assembly GCA_015061565.1). Taxonomy (GTDB): domain Bacteria; phylum Verrucomicrobiota; class Lentisphaeria; order Victivallales; family UBA1829; genus SIG94. The sequence goes on along the minus strand of SUWI01000251.1, from coordinate 5,013 downwards.
TTGGATCGGAAGGCACGCAGTTTTTTAAGGGCATCCCATTTGTCCTCTTTCGCAGCCTTGGGGTCGGCGAATACGGCGGAGGTATGCGATGTAAGGATCGTATGTTCCAGACCGCTTCGCAGGAAAGCGACTTTTTTTTGCCGCCGCTTTATCGCCAATTTATTGTTCAGCATTAAACGCCTTTCAATACCGAATTATCCCTGGAGTTCACCGTCAAATAAGTTCTTTTTTCCAAAATCACATCCGTGTATCTGTGGTTCCGGCGTATTGAATGCCATGACAGCGTATTTCCAGTTCGGAGAATCCGTGTTCCATTCAATCTTCACATCGCGGAAAGTCACTTCTTCCGCATTGGCCAGATGGAACGCCGCCGGGGCATTTTTCGTTCCGAACTCGGCATAGGTCAATCCTGAGCCTTCTTCCACATCTTCCCCGCCGCTGTAACGCAGTTTCATACCGGAAAAAACGATGTCGCGGATGTCGCCCCGGCGGTTGCTTTCCACAAAGCACGACCAGCACGCGTTCCCGTTCAAGTTCCGGAACACTATATTCCGGATCGGTTTGATTTCCTGATCGTGCACCCCACGGACATCGCTGCATACGGCCAGGGGACGCTTCACATCCATCAGAATATCACAGAACATGATATTCTCAATAGTCACGCCTTCCGAATCCGGGGAATACCGGGAGTTGATCTGGATTCCCGTGCGGGTGTTTTCCATGACGATATTCGATAATATACAGTTGCGGATCAGTCCATTACCGACCCCGATCCGGAAAGCGTTGCACGGAGTGCTGAGGATGCAGTTGGAAATTGTGACATGTTCGCACGGGAGGGGACGTTTCAGTTTCTTGTCATTGCCGCGCAAAGTGATACAGTCATCGCCGGAATGAATGATGCAGCTGCTGACCGTGACGAACCGGCAGCAATCAATATCGATCCCGTCGCCGTTCGGCGTGCAATAGTCATTCCAGATGCGGATGCCGCTGAGCGTGACCCGTTCGCAACCATGGAGGAACAGAGTCCAATAGGGTGCATGATTGAGTTCCATGTCGGTAACGCGGACATTTTCGCATTCGCAGAAATAGACCATTTGACCGGGCCGCCATTCGCCCAGCTGAAATTTCGCTGGATAATCCTGCCGTGGTTCGCGGTAGAAAGCCTTCCGGTTACCGTCGATCATGCCGCCGCCAGTGATGACGATGTCACGCTGTTCTATGGCAATGATGAAATGAGCCCCGCTGACATTTTCCTTAGGCGAAAAACTGTTCTGCGGAAAGGCATTGTCAGCATTGTAATCCTTCGGGTTTGGACTGGCCCGGAGGACGGCGCCGGGAGCCAGGTGCAGTCCCCCGTTGGACTTCAAATAGAGTGTTCCGCTGAGATATATGCCCGGCGGAAAATATATCATACCGCCGGCGTCGATGGCTTTCTGAATCGCAGCGGTGTTCATGGTCGCACCATCGCCGACCGCTCCGAAATCCTGTACGTTACGCATGATGCATTGTCTTCTTATTAAGGGAACCTCTATCAATATCTTTTTGACAGAAATTCCGATTGTTTCTGTTTGAAAATCTCCGAATGAGATTTTTCTGTGTTTTATGTTAACTCTTTGACTTCTCTTTTTCAAGTATCCTCAACTGAAAAAGCCGACATTTCATTAGTTTTTTCTCCGGAAAACCTCCTTTTATGCGGTCTGCCTCATCAAAAAGCAGAATCTCTCCATGTTGTATGCGATGTTGCGCAATTCCAGCTTCACTTCCGCCCTGCTTATCCCGATGGACCTCAGAATGAGATTTCCGGCTCGCTGTGTCATGGCCCCGAATATATGTTCTATTCTGGAACGAGTCCTGGCTCTTGTCCGGTTCCCTTGTTTCTCCCATGAGGTCAACGGATGTCCTTTGCATCCTTTTCTCTGCAGATGCGCCCGGAATCTGCCCTCCTTCAGATTCGTCTCGCTCTTCGCTGAACGATACGCGCTGTCCGCATAAACATCCCGGCTGGTGTTGCTTTCATCGAGAAGCTCTTCAAACACATTGCTGTCGTGAACGGAGGCATCCGTAACTTTGTAATCCCGAATGATTTTGTAATTGACATCCGCCTCCACATGGTTCTTGTAGCCGTAGTAATTCTTCCCGTTCTTCTGAACCCAGCGGGCGTCCGTGTCCTTCTGCCGCTTCTTCGCGTCGCTCCAATTTTCAACCGGGGGATTTCCTTCTTTGATCGCCTTGTTTTCATCGCGGGTGTTACGCTGCGTGGGAACGCGAACGATGGTCGCATCGACTATTTGCCCCTTCTTCGCCACAAATCCGGACACGGCAAGAAATGCATTGAACTTGTCAAACAGCTTCCGTATGAGCTTATGCTCCTCCAGTTTCGAACGGAAGAGCCAGATCGTCTTCGCATCGGGAACACGGCTGTCTAGTGCCATATCCAGGAAACGCATGAAACTCAACCGATCCATGATCTGATATTCCATCTCGTCATCGCTCAGATTGTACAGCGATTGCAGAATCAGTATCTTGAACATCATCACCACATCAAATGGTCTGCGTCCGGCATTGCTCTTGCGTTCATGGTCGTATATGACCTCAAGATCACTGCGGAATTTCTCCCACGGCACAAGTTCTTTCAGACGCGGCAGCATATCGCCGTTCTCCGTCAGATAATCCAGACGATTGTCTATGTCAAATAATCCGTTCAGCATCCTGTCCTCCTGTCATTGATGCTGTAATGTACATCCTCTCGCATTCCTTTGCCAGCGTCATCTCAATTTATCCTCGAATAAATAGAGATACCCTGAACAGTTTCCGGTTCGTTTTTGTCGTCTTGCACGTTTTTTTTCTGCTTCGACTGCGGGAGCAGCGAACAAGCCCATTTCCCTGTCCGGAAAAAGAACTTCCCTACTGGCCAAATTTGCCGCTTTCGATCTGGGCCTTGACCTGAAGCCCCTTCGACTTGGCATCGCCGGCGGGATTCAACAAGTCGGAGATGGCATCGCCGAGCGCCTCGCGGCTCATCTGCCGGATCGTCCGCCAGGCCTCATTGGCAATGGACATGACCGTTTCCAAGTCAGTACCACGATATTCCCGCATCTTCATTTTCAACACCGTTTCAGTGTGCCGATTATTTCGTTTTCATCCAGATGCAAAGCGTGTTTTCCGGATCGAACGGTTTGCCCGCCGAGGCGTAATCGATCAGATATTGGCCATGCTGATTCATGAGTCCGGCGAGACACTTTTCCGGAACTTCCGCGAGCTCAAAATCAAGGTCGAGCAGCACCGAATCGGGCATGCCGAAACGGCGGTCCTGGACCATGACCAGCGGTCCGCACAGCACGGCGGCCCGGTCTTCATTGCGCAGGACCCGGATATTGCGGTCGAAACGGATCACCAGACTGTCTCCGTCCCGCCATTCGGTACTGAACCGGAAATATTGGCCCCCGTCACCGAAAAGTCTTCTGGAAAAGCGTTTCAATCCATTACGATATACGGCGGTCTTTTTGCCGCTCCAGGCGGGGATCCGCAATGCCAGGGTGAACCGCTCCGTTTTTTCCAGCTGCAGGTCGATCCGTACATTAGCCGAGGCGGGATAGCCCCCGGAGATCCGAATCCTGCCGGGCTGTCCGCCGGGCGAGACAAAATCAATTTCCGCATCTTCGTAGAAATTGATGATCAGCGTATCATCCTGCGCGAAAGCGGCGGTATAAAACGACATGGCCAGCCCCTCCGGACCCTGCGCGCGGCAGCAGTCATGATTATCGAATGGCTTTTTGAAACATTTGCCGATCTGATCGGGAGCGGACTGTTTGCAGGAAATCCCGGCCAGCGGCGTCGGATTGACATGCACCCAGCTGGCACCGTCCAGATCCACGCCGCCGAGAATGCCGTTGTAAAGACTTCTTTCAAGCTCGTCGGCAACCTGGGGATCGCCGGTCAGTCGCAGGACGCATTCGCAGTAATGGAGCCAGGTCACGGTGACACAGGTCTCGCCGAATCCGCCGCAGTCGGTTTCGAGCTGACGCAGGGCGGTGTCATTCCAGAATTCACCCACGGGATCTTTGGATCCGCCGACGCCGGTGATGAAGATCTCACGGTCGCGCACCGCCTCGTAAAACGCCTTCACAGCTTCAAGATATTCGGGGTTTCCGACTTCGATATACAATTCCGCCAGTCCCTGGAAACAGCTCATCATCTCATATGCTTTGCCGTTGCCTATCCCGTAGGGAGGCACCCCCTCGAGGACAGCCTTGAAAATATTGTGCTTTTTCGATCCGCCGCGAGAAACGATCCATTGCGCAAAATCCAGGAATTTCCGCTCGTTCGTGATGCGCCAGGTCTCGACCACGGCATCCAGAATGGAAGAGGACGCCAGACCGTCGTGACAGCCGGAATCGAGAATGTCTTTGGCATCCGGACCGAGCTGGGTCATCAGATGGCTCAGCAGCCGGCTGCAGGCCGCGGGGATCCGTTCGTCCCGTTCGATGAAATTGTAATACCGGATCAGCGCCAGCAGGACGTATTTGCGTCCCCAGACATCCCAGCCTCCGGTCTGGAGCTCCGCCGGATAGGAACTGATGCAGCCGTCGGGCGTCTGCGTGGAAAGCATATCATCCACGGTCGACTTGATGATCTGCCGGAGTTCGGGATCGGGATCGCCGCACCAGGAAAGGATGGCAGACCGTACGACTTTTCCCCAGAATTCGCAACGCCAGGCATTGTCGTTTTCATAACGGAAACGGAACGGATCGACCAGGTTGACGTAGTCCACTTTTTTGAGCCGGTTGGCGATGCTCAGATCCAGCATTTTCCCCAGCGGCCCGGTCTGACGGACATTTTGCAGCAAAACAGGATTTTTCATTTCGGCGCTCCAGCAGTTTGAATTCTTAAGGGAACCTCTATCAATATCTTTTTGACAGAAATTCCGATTGTTTCTGTTTGAAAATCTCCGAATGAGATTTTTCTGTGTTTTATGTTAACTCTTTGACTTCTCTTTTTCAAGTATCCTCAACT
>SUWI01000250.1 GCA_015061565.1 Lentisphaerota bacterium | reverse complement strand
TTCGCTTTTTTAAATTTTAAATAATGAATGGAGATTGAAGAATGTTGAAAGAGATCACGAAGAAAGCCGCGTGCGCGGTGGTGCCGTGTCTGGACCCGGATTTTGTTCCGGCCGTGCTGTGGGACCGCGAATTCCGGAAAGCGGTCAAGGCTTCCGGGAAGAGCCGGGCGATCATCATCGCCGTCGAACGGACGCCGGAAAGCGTCAGCACCTTCGAAACGGTGGTATTTGCCGACCCGACTGCCGATGAACGCGCCGCCAACATCCGGCACGTGGAACGTCTGGTCAAGGGTATGCTGTGGATGCGTGGAGGCTGGAAGATCACCATCGCCGGTGACGATACCGTGGCGGCCGATCTGGCGAAAATCTACTCCCCGTCCGGCGAACGTGCGTTCGACTATGAAATGATGAGCCGGATCTATTCCAACACCATGAAGGTGGTTTCCTGCGCTTATGACGCCGCTCCGAAAGCCGTTGAGCCGACCAAGCCCCTCGGCCGCCATATGGAAGGCTGCCGGATCGGGTTCGACCTCGGCGGTTCCGACCGCAAATGCGCCGCCCTGATCGACGGCAAACTGGTCTTCAGCGAAGAAGTCCCCTGGGATCCCTACTTCCAGAGCGATGTGAATTACCATAAGGACGGCATCAACGACACGCTCAAGCGCGCGGCGGCGAAACTCCCCCGCGTGGACGCCATCGGCGGCAGTTCCGCCGGCGTGTATGTGAACAACCGCGTGCGTCTCGCCTCGCTGTTCCGCGGCATCCCGCAGGATCAGTTCGAAGCGAAAGTCAAAGACCTCTTCCTCGAAATCGCCAAAGACTGGAAGGTTCCGTTCGAAGTGGTGAACGACGGCGAAGTGACCGCACTGGCAGGTTCCATGGAAATGAATGCCAACAGCGTGCTGGGTATTTCCATGGGCACGAGCGTGGCCGGCGGCTACGTCAATCCCGAAGGCAACATCACCGACTGGCTGAACGAGCTCGCGTTCGTCCCGGTGGATTACCGCGAAGGCGCTCCGGCCGATGAATGGTCCGGCGACCTCGGCTGCGCGGTCCAGTATTTCTGCCAGCAGGGCGTGGCCCGCCTGGCTCCGCTCGCCGGCATCGAACTCCCCAAGGATATGAAATTCGCCGAACAACTCAAGGAAGTCCAGAAGCTTATGGAGCAGGGTGATGAACGTGCCCGCAAGATCTTCGACAGCATCGGCGTCTGTTTCGGCTACACCATCGCCCGCTGGAGCGAATTCTACAATATCGAAAAACTGCTGATCCTCGGACGGGTCACCTCCGGCAAGGGCGGCGACATCATCCTCGCGCGCGCCGCCGACGTGCTGAAATCCGAATTCCCGGAATATGCCGCGAAAATCGAATTCCGCATTCCTGACGAAAAATCCCGCCGTCACGGCCAGGCTATGGCCGCGGCGAGCCTGCCGATGATTTGAGAGGAGGTCTGCTGAAAATGGTCAAACCTGCACTTCTGGTCCTGGCTGCCGGCATGGGCAGCCGTTACGGCGGTCTCAAACAGGTCGATCCCGTCGGTCCCTCCGGCGAGATCATCTTGGATTATTCCATTTACGATGCCGTGCAGTCCGGTTTCGGCAAAGTGGTCTTTGTCATCCGGCGCGACATCGAGGAGATCTTCCGCGAAAAAGTCGGTTCCAAATGGGAAAACCGGATCCAGGTCGAATATGTCTTTCAGGATCTGGAAAATCTGCCCGCTCCCTATAAGCTTCCCGCCGGACGCACCAAGCCCTGGGGCACCGGACACGCCATCCTTTCCGCCGCCGATGCGATCAGGGAACCGTTTGCGGCGATCAATGCCGACGATTTCTACGGCCGCAGCGCCTATGCTCTCGTCGCGAAAGCTTTTGCCGCCAATCCCGATCCGGTGAAACGCCATTTCATGGTCGGCTTCACGCTCCGCAACACCCTGTCGGAAAACGGCACGGTTTCCCGCGGCATCTGCGTGAAGGACGCCAATGATCTCCTGACCGAGGTCACCGAACGCACGGACATCCTGCCCGCTCCGGGCGGCAAGGCGCAGTTCAAGGATGCCGACGGTACGATCTATCCGCTGACCGGCGACGAGATCGCCTCCATGAATTTCTGGGGCTTCATGCCTTCGATTTTCGATCATCTCGGCGGCCTTTTCGAAGATTTCCTTTCCAAACGCGGCACCGAACTGAAATCCGAATTCTACATTCCGTTCGCCGTCAGCGAGCTGATTCATAAAGGGATCATCTCCGTTCAGGTCATGAACAGCTCCGATTCCTGGTTCGGCGTGACCTATAGGGAAGATAAGCCCGTGGTCCAGCAGTCCATCCGCAGTCTCGTCGACCGCGGCGTGTATCCCACCCCCCTGGAGTAAGCTTCATCATGGAAGACTTCAAAAAAGCTGTTGCCGGTCAATTCCGCATCGACCATGCGGAGCTGACCGAATTCGAATTGTACGGCAGCGGCCATATCAACGAGACCTACCGTGTCGTTTTCAAAGTCAATGGTCAGGATGACGTCTATATTTTCCAGAAAATCAACACCAACATATTCAGAAATCCGGATTTTCTGATGGAAAACATGTCCCGCGTGCTGAAACACTGCGAGGCGAAACTGGCCGGAAAGCCCGACCAGGCCCGCCGCTGCATCCACCTGGTCCCGGCCCGCGACGGCAAAATGTTCTGCCGCACCCCCGACGGTTCCTGCTGGCGCTCCTATCATTTTATCGGCGGCGCCAGCACTTACAACATCCTTGAGACGGAAGAGCAGGCTTATCAGGCCGCCAGGGCATTCGGCGCGTTCCAGATGATGCTGGCCGACCTGCCCGGCGAACGGCTTCACGAGATCATCCCCAATTTCCATAATACGCCTTCGCGTTATGCCGATTTCGAAAAAGCGCTGGCCGCGAACAAGGCCGGCCGCGCCGACCTCTGCCGGCCTGAGATCGAATTCGCCAAAAAAGTCGCGTGGATGGCGCCCGTCCTGGTCGATCTGCAGGCCAAAGGTGAACTCCCCGAGCGGATCACCCACAACGACACCAAGCTCAACAACGTGCTGCTGGACGATAAAACCGGCGAAGGCATCTGCGTGATCGACCTGGACACCATCATGCCGGGCCTTTCCCTGTATGATTTCGGCGACATGGTCCGCACCAGCGTGAGCCCTGCCGCCGAAGATGAGACCGATCTTTCCAAGGTCCAGGCCCGCACCGGCGTCTTCCGTGCCCTGGTCAGAGGTTTTCTTGAGGGCGCGCAGGGCTGTCTCACGAAGAAGGAGATGGAAATGCTGCCCTTCAGCGGCATCCTGATCACCTATGAGATCGGTCTGCGTTTCCTGGCCGACTTCCTGGACGGCGACGTGTATTTCCGGACGGCGCGTCCGAACCACAACCTCGACCGCTGCCGCACTCAGTTCACACTCGTGCAGCGCCTGATGGAAAAGGAAGCCGAACTCAACGCCGTGGTCAAAGAATTCATGTGAGCCAAATGGCAATATCCATAAAACAGAAGGAGAACGAATTGCTATGCTGAAGCACAAAAATCTGGTTTTTCTGGGCCCTCCGGGCGCCGGCAAAGGAACCCTTTCGGAAGTCCTGCTGAAAGATGAAAAACTGGTGCACATTTCCACCGGCGACATCCTCCGGGCGGAGATCGCACAGGGAACCGAACTCGGAAAGAGCGCCAAGGCGCTGATGGACCAGGGCAAACTGGTTCCCGATCAGATCGTGGCCGACATGGTTGCGGCGCGTCTGGCCCAGCCCGACTGCGAAGCCGGATTCATCCTGGACGGATTCCCCCGGACCGTGGCGCAGGCCGAACTGCTGAAAGCCTCGTCCGAAAAGATCGGCCGTCCGCTTCACAAAGTGGTGCTTTTCGATGCCCCGCGCGACCTGCTGATCCAGCGTCTGACCGCGCGTCTCACCTGCCGCAAATGCAAAGCCAGTTTCAACAAGCTCTTTGCCAAGCCGGCGAAGGAAGGGATCTGCGACCATTGCGGCGGCGAACTGTTCCAGCGGTCCGACGATTCGCTCGAAACCGCTCAGAACCGTCTGAAAGTCTATGACGAGCAGACTGCTCCCCTGATCGATTACTACCGGAAAAACGGTCTGCTGGCCGCGATCGACTCTTCGCTTCCGAAAGCGGAGGGCTATGCCGCGCTGCTGGCTGTGCTGAATGCGTGATTGTATGCGCCCTGATTTCATCATTCACACCCCCGGTGAGATCACCCGGATCAGAACCGCCGCGGCGAAAGCCGCCCAGGTGCGCGAACACATTTGTTCGCTGGTGCGGTCCGGCATGACCACGTGGGACCTGGACGAGCTGGCCGGTGAAGTGATCCGCTCCACCGGCGGCACGCCGACTTTTCTCGGCTACCGCGGCTATCCCGGCAACATCTGCATCTCCATCAACGACGAGGTGGTGCATGGCATCCGGCGCAAAGACCGTTTCATCCTCAACGGCGATGTGGTCAGTATTGACGTCGGCGTCACGTTCGACGGCTGCGTCGGCGACACCGCCAAGACCATTTTTGTCGGCGGCGACATACCCGAGGATATCACCCGTTTGCTGAAATTTACCGAAAGCGCGCTCGAATGCGGCCTGGCCGCCGCTCATCCCGGCGGCTATGTGCAGGATATTTCCCGCGGCGTGGAAATGGAAGCCAAGCGCGGACATCTCGGCATTGTGGAAGAATTTGTGGGCCACGGCTGCGGCACCCGGATGCACGAGCCGCCCGATGTCCCCAATTTTGTCCAGCATCGGCGCGGTCCGATGCTGCAGCCCGGCATGGTCCTCTGCGTGGAACCCATGCTGAACCTGGGCTCGAAAAAAGTGTATGTGGAAAGTGACGGATGGACTGTGCGTACCCGCGATGGTGAACCCTCAGCCCACTTCGAACACATGGTTTTGATAACGGAAACTGGAACGGAGGTATTGACTCGTGTCTAAAGATTTGATCAAAGTTGAAGGCGTGGTAAAAGAATTGCTGCCGAACACCATGTTCCGGGTGGAACTCCCGAACAAACACAGTGTTCTGGCTCACATCAGCGGGAAAATGCGGCTGAATTTCATCCGCATCCTCCCCGGCGATACCGTCACGCTGGAAATCTCTCCCTATGATCTGACCAAAGGCAGGATCATCTTCCGTCAGAAATAAGAGTTCCGAAATGAGCCGCACTTCCGCCGTCAAGACGAACGCTGTCCGTCTCCTCGAAAGTGCGGGAATTGTTTTCACCGCTCACGAATACCCCGTGGACGACGGCCTGATCGATGCCAGGTCCATCGCCCGGAAACTTGGACGCACCCCGGACGAGGTGTTCAAAACCCTGGTGGCGGAAACTCCCGCACATGAATACTTCGTGTTTGTGATCCCCGCCGCCGGCGAGCTCGACCTGAAAAAAGCCGCCCAGGCTGCGGGACGCAAAAGCATCGACATGATCCCGCAGAAGACCCTTTTCCCGCTGACCGGTTATGTCCACGGCGGCTGTTCTCCGGTCGGCATGAAAAAGCTGTTCCCGACCTTCATCGACGAGACCGCGCAGCTTTTCGAGGTGATGTTCGTGAGCGGCGGCAAAGTCGGTTTGAATCTCGAAATCGCCCCGGATCAGCTCCGTTCTTTTATCCAGGCGCAATATGCCGACCTGACCAAAAATCAAACTGACAAATAAAAAGACATGATCCGGAAAACAATGTTATGAAGAAGTTGCTCTCTTTTGCAGATGATGAGCGGTATACGATCTTCACCAACCGCGATATTTTCCGGCTTGTCATCCCGCTTTTTTTCGAACAGCTCCTGTTCATTCTGGTGGGAAGTGCCGACACCCTGATGGTTGCCAGCCTGGGTGAGGCGAGCATTTCGGCGGTTTCTCTGGTCGACAGTTTCAACCGTTGTGTCAACAGCGTCCTGTTCGCGCTGGCGACCGGAGGGGCGGTGGTCGTGTCGCAATATCTCGGCGGCGGCAATCTGACCCGGGCGCGGGAAAGTGCGAAACAGCTGCTGGCGATCGCCCTGCTTGCCGGAACCGCCGTTTTTGCCGTTGTCGAATTGTTTATGCCCGATGTCGTCCGCATTCTGTACGGCAATCTGCCGGCGGATGTCCATGCGGGCGTGATGAGCTATTTCCGGATCACTGTTGCCGGTGTCCCTTTTATCGCGGTCTACGGCGGCTGTGCAGCTCTGTTCCGCTCCATGAACCGGACGAAGACCACCATGTTCATTTCCCTTGCGGGCAATATCCTCAACATCGTCGGAAACGCCTTGTTCATTTATTATTTCCGCATGGGGGTAGCCGGGGCTGCTTATGCCACCCTGGCTGCCCGTTTCTCTTCGATGCTGATCATCCTGGTCATGATCTCAAACCGCTCCATGGTCCTCCATGTCGAATTCCGGAAAGGCATCCGTCTTTCCTGGCAGCTGGTGAAAAAGATCCTGTATATCGGGATCCCCGGCGGGATCGAGAACGGGGTCTTCCAGTTCGGCCGGGTTCTGGTTCTGGGATTGATCGCCACTTACGGCACCCGGGAAATTGCCGCCAATGCCGTAGCCAATCTGGTCGACATGCTTGGCGCGATGTGCGGCGGGGTATTCTCCCTGGCGGTTGTCACGGTCATCGGTCAGGCCGTGGGTGCAGCCGATGAAAAGCAGATCCGGTATTATGTCGGCAAAATGATGAAACTGGCATATTCGGCCCACATCCTCTGGAACCTGCTGGTGTTCGTCTTGACGCCTCTGATCCTGGCCTGTTTCAGCAAGATCGATGCAGATACGCGGAAACTGGCATGGTATCTGATCCTGATCCATAACGGCATCGGGCTCATTATGTGGCCGAGTTCCTTTGTTTTTCCGAATATCCTGCGCTCGATGAACGATGTCCGGTACACCATGTGCGTTTCGGTTGGCTCCAT
>SUWI01000011.1 GCA_015061565.1 Lentisphaerota bacterium | reverse complement strand
CCATTGAAAATATCTTTGCAGTCTTTGAATTTGGTCGTGCTGGGACAGTAGCCGCTGATATCGCGTTCCATGACAAGCGACCAGCAGAAACCTTGCGGCATATAGGTCTCATTGTTGTTGTCCAGATATTGTCCGACCATCAGACTCAGTTGTTTTACTTTTCCCAAGCAGGCCGTACCACGGGCTTTTTCCCTGGCATTGTTCAGCGCCGGCAGCAGCATGCCCGCCAGAATTGCAATGATCGCTATCACAACCAGGAGTTCTATCAGTGTGAATCCTGCAGCTGTCCGATGGCTCTGTTTCAAGTTCGTTTTCATTCGAATCGTCCTTTCTGTTAGATTGTTCATATCAATACCGTTCATTCCTGATTATTCATGGTTTGAGCCACACCTGCAGCAGATTGTCCGGCTGCAGCAAACAGCCCGCCGAGGCATAATCGCACAGCCGCAGGCCATGCCGGTTTTTCCAGACCGTCCGAAAACCCGTCACCGGATCGTCGGGCTGAAAATCCGGATCGCCGGTCAGACCGGCCCCCACGTTCCCCAGCCGGGAATCCTGAGCCAGCACCACCGGTCCTGCGGTGAAAGCCGTCCACCCGTCCTGAAACACCTGATGCAGTGAGGTATCGAAAATCAAGGTTATGATCTCCCCTCTCCGGAAAGAAGTCCCGGCCGGGATCCAGCCGTCGTCAGGCAGTTCCAGTTCGACTCCGCGGCAGATCACCTGCTTGAGGTAAACAGAACGTCTCAAATACAGCGGGAAAGCGGAATCGGCAGTGAATTCCAGAGTCAGTTCCGATCCGCCGAAGGGATAATTGCCCTTAACAATGAAACGCGAAGTTTCCAGCGGGATGTAGAAATTGAGATACCACCCGTCGGAGTCATCGCGGAGAACGGACATTACCGCCGCCATGCCAACTGATTCCGGCCCCTGGGCCAGACAGCAGTCATTGCCGCCGAACGGGGATTTGAAGCCGCGGCCGATCTGATCGTCGGACGGAATTTTACTGGCGGGTGAAGTCAGCGGCGTCGGATTCCGGTGGATCCAGCGTCCGGTGGTAAAATCAGCCGAACCCGGCACGGCGTTGTAAACGGTCCGCTCCATCGCGGCGGAAATTTCCGCATTCCCGGTCTGCAGCAGCAGTTCATTCCCGTAATGCAGCCAGGTCGCAGTAATGCAGGTTTCGCCCAGGGCGCCGCTTTTTTCCGGATCGGTTTCGGTCTGCATCGATTTGCCATCGAACCAATATTCGCCCCAGCAGTCTTTCAATCCGGCCGCACCCGTGATGAACAGTTCATGGTCTCGGACATCCCGGAAGAAACGCATTCCCGCCGCCAGCTGTTTTTCATCGTTCGTGAATTCCTGCAGGGAGATCATACCCTGGAAACAGCTCATCATCTCGTACGCTTTGCCGTTGCCGATGTCTTTGGGCAGGGCGCCGTTGAGCGGAGCTTCAAAAATATTCATCCCGCCGACCGCTCCGCTTTCGACGATTTCATTGGCCCAGTCGAGGAACTGCCGGTCTCCGGTTATCCGGTATATCTGGACAATCGCCCCCAAGATTGAGGAAGCGGCCAATCCGCCGTGCATACCGAAATCCAGCAGCTTTTTCCCCTTCTGCGCCAGCTGTCCCCGCAAGTGCCTTGCCAGACTGGCCAGAACACCGGGGATCCGGCTGTCCCGACCCATCAGGTCATAGTATCTGATCAACCCGAGCATCACGTATTTCCGGCCCCAGATATCCCACCCTTCCAACTGCTGTTCTTCCGGATACGAGCTGATGCAGCCGTCGTCGGTCTGGGTGGTCAGCAGATCTTCCACGCTGTTCCGAATCAATTGTTCCAACTGAGGGTCGTGCGTCAGATGCCAAATCAGGATCGCCCCGCGGATATTCTTGCCCCAGAATTCACAGCGCCATGCCCCGTCCCGTTCATCGCGGTGACGGAACGGATCGACCAGCTGACGGTAATCGATCCGGTACAGCCGTTTTTTTACAGTTTGATCCAGCAGCAGGCCATATTCGCCGGACAACGTCAGGTCGTTTCCTGAAAGCCAGTGCAATTTTCGGTTTTTCATCGCTCAAACCTTGATGAATTAGGAAAACGGTTCATGATCCGTCCTTTGTTGAAAAGTTTATGATTTTTGTTTTTCCAAAGATTAAATATAATCTGAAAAACTTTTTTCGGCTAGTAGAAAAATAATTATTGTTTGTATTTTTCCGATAAAATATCAAAATTCCCCTTGAACGAAACATGAGAACCGATATATTACCGGAAGGAGGTCTTGAAATGCTGCTTTTTCAGTTGAAAGAGTATCAGAAAACCGAATTGCCGATATCCGCCTGGCTGGAAAATCCGGACCGGCTGTATCAGAAAGAGCATGTGCATGACTGTTACGAAATGGTTCTGGTCTGCCGCGGCACCGGCTGGTGCGCTGTTAACGGCCGGCGTTTTCCCATGCTGCACGGTGATTTATATGTGCTCCGGCCAGGCGATCTGCATGAATTTACCAACAATCCCGGGATGCGATTTTACAATGTGATGTTTTCCGATGGGATGCTGTCCGCTGCGGAAATAAAGATTCTCGAGCCGGTGCTGAAAAAATACGGCAAATATACGTTCTCCGCTTCGGTGTTCGACCGGCTGACCTCTCTGCTGGCGGAACTGTGCTCGGAGCTCCAGTTCAGCCGTCCAGGCCAGAATCTGGCAGTCAAAGCGGTATTCCTGCGTTTTCTGCTGGAACTGCTGCGCAACCGCAGGATCGTTCCGCTACCAAAACAACCAGGCGGGGATCCCCGTCCTGCCGCCCGGCTGCTGGATCTGGTCATCAAGCGCTGCCGTGAAAAACTGACTTTGGACGACTTGGCCAGTGTGACCGGCGGCTCGCCAGAATATGCGGGCAGGCTGTTTAAAAAACTCACCGGGATCACTTTTTCCGATTATCTGGCCCGATGCCGGATCGAGCTGGCCTGCGTACGGCTGAAAAATACTTCCGCTTCCATTTCTGAAATCGCTGCCGAACTCGGTTATTATGATATCGCCTATTTTGATAAGTGTTTCAAGAAGATCATCGGTATTGCCCCAAGCACCTACCGCATGAATCTTGCCGCGGGAGGATCGGTTCAGCAGTCCTGAGCCGGGAGGACTGCCGCAGGAAAACATTTTCCCGTCCGTATCGTAACGGCAAATTGAATTATTATCCTGGTTTTTTCAGGTCACGGATTCAGACGATCCTTGAAGCGGGTGTAAAACACCGAACCGGTGAGCAGAAGCAGTCCGAGCGCCACAAACGCGGCGACTTTATACAACGCATGCAGCGACGACAGGTCGACCAGGAAAATTTTGAGCGTGCAGACGCCGAACAGGATCAGCGCCAGGATCCGGCAGACCAGATTGCCCCGCAGAATGCCGTACAGCAGAAGCAGCAGCGCCCAGATCCCCCACCACAGCGAAAGGCCGCCATGCTTGAACTCCGGCAGGAATTCTTTCAGCAGCAGCCACAGCTCCCCGGAACTGTAAAGGAAAAACATCCCCAGAGCGGCACAGGCGAAAATCAGGCTGACCGGCGAGAGCAATCCGGGGAAAACGTCCGGATATTTCCGCCGGGTATATTTCAGCAGCCACACCGCCAGAAACAGGCCGAGGATCAGGATGCCGATCTCCATCAGCCGGTTTTCCAGTCCGGCGAGATAGGATCCTTTCAGAAACAGCTGATGACAGATCAGATCCCGGAACAGGACCCGGTAGACCGAGACCACCGCACAGATGAGGCCGCCCGCATACAGGAAAATCGAGCGGAGATGACCCGACAGCGCCAGCAGGATCAGGAACAGGACCATCCAGCCGGACATCACCCAGAGCGCGGAAAATTCCAGCGGGATCAGGATCATCACCGAACCGCATAAAAACAGCAGCTGCAGGACCGTCCAGTTCGGATCGGTCCGGTTGGCTTTTTTCGCCAGCGGCAGCTGGACCAGCGCCAGCAATCCCGCCGTATAAATACAGTAACGCTTCACATCTCCTCCCCCGGCCAGGCTCGGGAAGCGGCAGGCGGTCAGCAGCAGAAAACTGCCGTGGACCCAGCAATGCAGCAGAATGTCCGGCAGGGTCAGACGTTCCTTCCGGATATTCACGAGCACCAGCGGGATCAGAGCGAGCATGACGAAGTTCAGGTTGATGAAACCCTGAAAAACATTCCGGTCGCCGAACGAGGTGTAGATGATCAGTCTGCTTTGCTGCGGGAACCATTGGATCAGCACCATCATCGCAATGAAATACAAAACGGAAACCTGCCAGTAAAGGATCCGCCAGCTGCGGAAAAATGCACAGAACAGCACACCCGCGCCGATCAGCGAGAGATATCCAAACTGCCATTCGGGAGACAGACTGCGGCTGTTCAGCAGCAGCGGGACCAGATATCCGCCCGCAGCCGCGATCAGCGCGGGGAAAAGATAATTGCGGCGGGCCGAAAAGGACATGCAGAACGCGGTCAGGAGGATCAACGCCAGATATCCCCACGGCACGCTGATCAGGCCGTACAGCCGGACGGCCGTGAAAATGCACAGGAAACCGTCGGCGAAACTCAAGCCGATCAAGGCCATGGCGACGGAGGAATAACGGCCGGAAACGAGCCGGAGACCGGCGGCCAGCAGCACCACCGCCACCGCCGTCAGGACCGCCACACGCAGGACCGGCGGAAAGAGACTGTGTTCGATCATGTATTTGGCGAGAAACCCGATGCCCGCAAGCAAGGTCAGGATCGCCAGACGGATCAGCCAGACCGCCGCCACCGCATATTCGGACGCCACGTCCGGCCGCCGGTATTCTTCGCCCACGCAGATCCAGTTCCAGATCCGTTCCAGAACCATGGCCGAACGGTGATCGAATTCCGAACGGACCCGAGGCTCGGCGGGATCCGGTTTCGGCGGTTCGGCCGGCCGCGGGACAGCACGGGGCGCAACCGCAGGAGCCGGGGCGGCAGGACGAACGGAAACCGGCGGCTTACTGCCTTCCGGTTTCGGTCCTTTCCGGATCTCCTGCCGGAGCTCTTCCACAGCCGACTGCACTTTCCCGAATTTGATCAGCAAACAGACAAAGGCAATAAACTGCAGCACGAATAAGCCGACGATCCATTCTTCATTACACATTCGAACCTGCTCCCTGTTTTCGAAATCAAATCGCTCCTGCAATAATATACTTTCCGCGGCCGATCTTGTCAAATACGTTCCGCATGGTCATTTCAGTTTCAGGTCCTGCCAGGCCTGTGCCAGGATTTTTTCCGAACATTTGACCAGCGGCCGGATCTCCGGTGCGTAAACCGCGACCCGAGTCTCCTCCAGCAATAACAGGAAATCCAGCAGACCGGCGGAATTCTCGATCCCGTGGACCGCTTCTTCGGCGATACGGCATTTGCGGATGTAGCTTTCCAGCCATTCGCCTTTCTGGCGGTCCTTTTCCGGGGAATCGGCAGCACGGCGCAGCCGGACCGCCAGCGCCTTGAGATAATGACCCGTGCGTTCGAACAGTTCCGGCGTGCGGAAAAAACCCGGCCGGAAATACAGTTCCAGTTCCGCCACGGAATCGAGTTCGGCGGGAGAACCTTCGCGCAGCTGGTCCTGAAGACGCCGCACTTCGCGGAGCGGAGCGTCCAATGCCTTGAGCTGTTCGAACCGTTCCAGCACTTCCTGCGCGACGGAATCGCGCGATTCTTCCAGTTTCTCCGCAAACACATCACCGGACCGGATCTCCCAGAGGTCGCCGCCCATCGCGGAACGGACTGCGAGATCGATCACATCTTCTTTCCAGTCGGGATAATGCAGGAAATATTCCAGATCCATCTGCGGGGTCGGCTTGAGGCTGTTCCGCAACGGTTTCAGGATCTGCGGCAAGGCCTGTTTCCATAAATGGATCAGCGCCCGGTCATGGGCTTCCCTGGCCTCATCTTCATCCAGAAAAAGTTCGCGGGCGATCTTATCCCCTTCGAGCATCAGAGCCGGATAGGCAGGGACCGGATTTTTCGCCGAAAATTCCATGGTGAGCGGCAGCGGCTCGCTCCCCGGCCAGCCGGCGATGGATGCACAATGGAATTTCCGCACGGACGGCAGAGCATGACTGAGCTTGGAATGGCTGACTTCGCCGCCCGGAAATTCGCGATAGATCCGGACATGTCCGGAGGAATCTTCCACGGCCAGTTTCATGATGAGATATTCCGGCAGCTCCATTTCACGGAACAGGTCCGGATCGGGGGCATCGCCGCGGAAATCCCGCAGGAATCCGCAGAGGGAATCCGCAAGGTCCTGCCCGGTGAAGATCTCTCCCGCACGGAACTGCTCCATGAAAGCATCAGTCACCTCATCGAGCGGCATGAACTGTTTCCGCAGGGATTTATTCATGGAACGGAGCAGGAAACCGACTTTTTCCGCCAGATATCCGGGCACGAGATACTCCATCAGGCACGGGTCCAGCAGGTTGAGCATTTCCTGCTTGATCCGCAGGGTGATGCCGTCGTTTTCCTCGCCGGGATCGAAAACATAACGGAGCGGAAAACGCATGCCGGAAGCCGTCAGGAAATCGGGATAATCGTCCTCATGCAGTTCATCGAACGGGATCAGGACAATATCATCCGGGTCCGGCGAATAATCGCGATGATTCTTCTGCCAGTCGTCTTTGAGGGCGCGGACCGAATGGACCTCCTGCGGGAGGACCTGCTCGAAATGGTCGATCACCGCCTGAAGGTTCAGCAGGTCATCGGGCCGGCGCATCTTGACTTCCAGCTGCCGCAGGTCCTGCAGCAGGGAATTGAAGGCATCCAGCCAGGAACCGGGCAGACGCGCCAGTCCGGAAGCGAGACCTTCGCGGATAAAGACATGGCGGGCCTCATCGGGGCGGACTTTGGCGTAATGGCAGCGGCGTCCGGGATGGATCAGCAGCTGACCGGCCATGACCCGTTCGCGGGCATAAACGAAGCCGCTGTCGGCATCCCAGTGGATCAGGTCATACGATCTGGAACAGATATGGGGCGCGGTCTCTTCGAGCCAGCGGGGTTCCACCACGGCATTGGTCCGGGCGAAGACGCGGCTGGTTTCCACCAGTATGAAGAACATGACCCAAGGCGGCGTTTTCTTGAGTTTGGCGAGTGCGGAGCCGGGGAAAATGGTGAACTTTTTCCCCTTCATATCGGAAAACAGATTGGTCTCGGGATCGAAACAGCCCAGCTGACGCGGCAGGGCGCTCATCAAGGCTTTGTGGACGATGTCGGTGGAAAGATGTTCCAGGCTGATCTTCCCCTCGCAGTTCCATTGATTGTCGTGACAGATCTCCTTGAGGTCGTCGATCAGATTACGCCATTCGCGGAGGCGGCGGTAGTTGTAATAATTCTTTTTGGCGAAAAGACGCAAAGCCTGATTGGAACTGCGTTTGGCCAGCAGTTCCTCCAGCGCCTGATGCAGGACGAGGATGCTGATGAAATCGGATTCGGGACAGGAGAACCGGCGGTGTGCCTGATCGGCGGCGGCAGCGGCTTCCATGGGCCGTTCGCGGGGATCGGGAATGCTCAGCCAGGCGGCGATCACCAGCATTTCCGGCAGGATCTTATAGCGGACAGCGCTCATCAGCATCTTGGCCAGATGCGGATCCAGAGGCATTTCCGCCATCTTCCAGCCGTCGCGGGTAAGGCGGTCGGACGCATCCAGCGCGAGCAGATCTTCGAGCATCTGGCGTCCTTCGCGGACAAGAGCCGGGGACGGCGGATCGATCAGCGGGAAATCCTCGATGGCGCCCAGGCGGAGCGATTCCATCTGCAGCAGGACGCCGGCGAGCGAGGAACGCTGGATCTCCGGCGGCGTGTATTCGGCAAAATCATGGTACTGTTCCTCGGAATAAAGGTGAACGCAGACACCGTCCCGGACGCGTCCGCAGCGGCCGCGGCGCTGCCGCGCACTGGCCTGTGAAACGGTCTCGATCTGCAGTTCCTGAATGCGGGAACGGGGATTGTAGCGGCTGAGGCGGACCAGGCCGGAATCGATCACGAAGCGGATGCCGGGAATGGTGATGGAAGTCTCCGCGACGTTGGTGGCGAGGATAATGCGGCGCATGGAATCGGGATGGAACACTTTCTGCTGATCGCCGGCGGAAAGACGTCCGAACAGCGGAAGCAGCCGGGTATGCGGCAGGGAACGGCCTTCGAGCATCTCGAAACAGTCGCGGATCTCGCGTTCGCCGGGCAGGAAAACCAGGATGTCGCCCCCGCGGTCGAGCGAGCTCAGGAAATCCACCGCGCGGGCGATGCTTTCGGGCAGCTCCTCCTCTTCTTCCGGCGGCAGGTAGCAGTCTTCGATCGGATAAGTGCGTCCCTCGACCTGGATCACGGGCGCGCCGTCGAAGAATTCCGAAATACGTTCCGATTCCAGCGTAGCAGAGGAAATGACGACGCGGAGATTCCGGCGTTTCTGCAGAAGTTTCTTCACATACCCGAGCAGGAAATCGATATTGAGCGTGCGTTCGTGGACTTCATCGAGGATCAGACATTCATATTCGAGGAGGCGGGGATCATTGCGGGTCTCCGCCAGGAGGATGCCGTCGGTCATGAATTTGACCACGGTATTGCGTGCGGTACGGTCATCGAAACGGACTTTATATCCGACCTCGGCGCCGCATTCGCATCCGGTTTCGACGGCGAGACGGCGGGCAAGTGAAGAGGCGGCGATCCGGCGCGGCTGGGTGCAGCCGATGCGGCCGTAACGGCCGAATCCGGCAGCCAGGGCGATCTTGGGCAGTTGGGTGGTCTTGCCGGAGCCGGTGGCGCCGCAGACGATCACCACGGGGTGATCTTTCAGCGCCTGGGAGATCTCGTCACGTTTTGCCGCAATGGGGAGCTCGGGATCGGTATCGGTTTTCAGACGTTCGGCAAACCGGGTCAGTGCATGGGCGGAGAGATTTTCCAGATAAGCGCAGAGCTTTTCCTGTTCGGGGCGTGCCAGGGTGCCGGCCGTTTTCAGACGGGCGGCGACCCGGGCCCGGTCACGCAAAAGCAGCTGCCGGAAAAGCTGTTCCGCTTTCCGGCACAGGGAAGAGTCCGTGGTATCCAAGCTGTTCATGATCGATGCCGGGCTCCTGCGGAATCCTCACAGCGGGCAGGAAAAACTCAGGCCTGCTGTTCCGGAGCGTCCGCTTGATCCGCCGCCGGTTCGGACACGGCGTATTGGGCCAGGATCCGGGAGAAATCCGGCATGGAATAAGGCTTCTTGATGAAGTCATTCACGCCGAGTTCACGGAGAGGCGCGATGGTCTCATCCGCTTCGGAATCGACCAGGACAGCGATATTGCAGGCCGGATTCATCTGCTTGAGACTGCTGACCAGTTGGGCATCGCGGATGGAGCCGCTGGTCAGATTGCTGATCACGCAATGAATGACCGGATCGCCGGTATTGAGCGAGTCGGCATACATATTCAGCGCCTTGTAACAATTGTCGCAGTAGATCACGCTGTAGCCGAATTTTTCCATCAGGCGGGTGGTGATCTCGCTCAGGAAGATGTCATCGCTGACGAACAGGATATTTCCCTGACCGTAAACGATGTTGGAATCGTCGCCGGTGAGATTGGAGGTCTGTTCGGACTCGGCTTCCGCGGAGACGCCGGGCATTTCGGGCAGATAAATCTTGAACACGGTGCCGTTGCCGGGTCTGGAATTGACATCGAAATAACCGCCCTGGCCGTTGATGATGTTGGCGACCACGCTCAGGCCCAGGCCCTTGTGTTTTTCGGGATCCTTGGTGGTGAAGAAGAGGTCGTACATGCTGGGCTGGATCTCAGGCGGAATGCCGACGCCGTTATCGGAGATCATGACCACCCAGTATGGGGGTTCCTTGACCGCATGACGGAAACGCATGATGCGGTCGGAGACCAGGGTTTCACCGGAAATCTTTTCCACGGAAACGGAAATGATGCCGCCGGGTTCCTCGCCTTCGGGTTTCATCTCGGTCAGTGCTTCGGCGGCATTGTTCAGAAGACAGAACATGGCGCGTGACAAGGCGGCCGGGTCGGCCATGATCCAGGATTTGGATTCATTCTGGGACACTTCCACATTGATGCTCGGATCGAAAGTCTTCAGACAGATCCTCAGGGTATACATGATCAGTTCATTGAGGTCGATCTGGACATTGTTGAATTTGCGTTCGGCCAGGGTGGTGACATATTTCTGAGGCAGCGCCGTCCATTCCGAGAGGGTGCTGCTCAGATAAGATGTATAAGGAGTGATCTCAGCGGCCACGCCGCGTGCTTCGGAAATCTCGTTGACCGCATTGATGATGCCTTCGGCCTGCTGCTGCAGGGCCGCTGATTCGCGCATCACCAGATCCATGCCGGAACCGATCAGCTGGGCGCCGCGGACGCGGACCTGGTGGGCCTCCTCCGTTGCGAAGGTGGTCACGTCATCGATTTTCACCAGCAGGGCCTTCTGTGCCTTTTTACCTTTTCCCGAGGAAATCAAGGGGACGCAGAGCATATCGACGATCCGGAGAATACCTTTGTTGACATGCATGCGTTCGTGGAAATTATAATGACGCTGCTGGGAATAAATCACTTTGTCGAAAAAGGCCTTGAGGGCTTTGAAGGAGGGAACCAGCTCATAAATATTTTTGCCGACCGCCTCATCGTTCTTCAATTCGAAATACCGTTCGGCATTACCGTTCCAGGATTGGATGATCCCGGAACTGTCAAAAGTGATCAGGACGGAATCCAGCCCCTGCATGACGGCATGAAAATTGGCATTGACGGAATTCAACTTAGTTTCTTTGTTCCTGATGTTCCGTTCATTGACAAAAATCACAAAAAAGATGCCGGCGAAAGCCAGGATATTCCCGATGATCAGAACGATATAAATATACCCGATGAAATGAGTTTCGTTCTGGATCAGGGCGGTGCGTTCTTCATCGGACGCATTCAAACGGTCAACCGCATTTTTAACGAGACGGGAACACTGTTCCATCTTCTGCTTTTTCACGGCGGGGTTATTCTGCGAATAAGCCTCGGGAGCCAAAGTCTCGAACTGGCTGATATTCTTATCCAGTTTCAGGTTGGAAATTTTCCCGAGTTCCTTTGCTTTGGCATGTGCTTTTTCCAAATGGGAATATACATGCTTTTTCAGATCCAGACTTTTTCCTTTGAGCACGATTTCGGCCAGATTGTTTTCGGCGGAAACCAAATCATGACGCAATTCTTTGCTGATTTCCCCGAATGAGGTGTAATCGGAACTCATCGCGCGGATCTTGGAATACGCATAAATATTCATAACCGTGATCAGGACGAAAACGATTCCTACCGTAATATAAAGCACGAGCATGTCGGAAGAATTCTTTTTCATGCCAAAATTCAGTTTCATGGTCCCACCTTTCAGTCAATAAAATTCCATCAATAAAACTTACAAACAATAATATAGCATAGCGGAAATAAATTTTCAATCTCACGCCATGGAGAAACGAAAGAATTTACGGTTTTTTTTCAGTCTTAACCAAGGTGCTGCGCCACAGTTCGATCAACTCTTTCCCTTTGGCGAATTCGCGTTCAAAGCCATCGAAATCACCTGCGGCGATCAGTTTTTTCAGTTCCGAACAGCGCTGCTCGTAAAAATCCATGGCCTCGAGCACGGCAGCCTGATTATGGGACAGGATCTCTTTCCACATTTTAGGAGACGAAGCAGCCACACGGACCGTATCGCGGAATCCGGAAGCACAGCCGGCAAACCGCTGGTCGCGGTCGGACTCGGGCACATCCAGCACACTCAAAGCCAGGGCGCAGGAGACCACGTGCGGGACATGGCTGGTATTGGCCACCAGCCAGTCATGCTCTTTCGCATTCAGTCTGCGGGTTTTGCTTCCGACCTTATGCCAGAGCGATTCGACCTGCAAAATATCGGCTTCGGAAACGCCCTGCGGCGGAACGATGAACACCGTCGCTCCGGCATAAATCCCCCGGACCAGCGCTTCCGGTCCGGATTTCTCAGTTCCTGCCATGGGATGACTTCCGACAAAGCGGACGGCGTTTTCCACGGCGGCTTTTTCAATGCAGCCCTTGACACTGCCGATATCGGTCACCAGGGTCTTCTTCATCAGTTCCGCATAACGGCTGAAAAATTCCATGATCACAGGGACCGGCAGACAGAGGACCGCCAGATCCGCTTCCGTCAAGGCATCTTCCACACTGGGACAATCCTCTTCGATCAGACCGGTCTCCCTGGCCCATTTGCTGACTTCGGGCCGTCTGCTCCAGCCCAGCCGTATACAAGTTCCCTCGAGGGAAGCACAGAGACTGCAGCCCAGCATCCCAAGTCCGATGACTGCTATTTTTTCCATAATATGATTCTCCATTTTACCTTCATCCTGTAACATACGCCGGTTTTCTTTTTTTTCAAATGCCGGGGTGCAAAAACTTGCGGTAAAACCGCCGGCGGCCGATAACCGGGTCCGCAGGGATCTCATAAAAAAACCGCCGGACCATCAACGGAACGGCGGCTGGATCGGGATTTCGGAAAGAGATTACTTCCCGGCTTTCGCTTTGGGAGCGTCTTTGGATTTCTCAGCGGGCGCTTCCTTGAGGATCAGGCCGGCCTCCCGCTGAGCGGCAGCCAGATCGGCGGGAAGAGAACTGAATTTATCCATTTTATAGTCGCGGAGTCCCATGGAGTTCATCAGGCGGTAGAAAGAGATATAGTAGTCAGCCAGAGCCAGGGTCCGTTCGATTTTGGACTCGGCGGTAGTCAGAACCATGTGATCGATCTCCAACTGTGAAAGATCACTGACCGCCACCTTCTGGTTTTTCCTGGCGGCTTTCAGGGTTTTATCATAATTCCGGAAAGATTTTTCAGCCCGGGAATAAATATCCTTATTGGCCAGGATATTGGCATGGGAAATACGGACCTGGGAAATCACCGCGATGGACTGAGCATAAGTGCGCATGGTTTCCGCATCAGCCTGGCGGTAATACGCCATGGTCTGAGCGATTTTCTGCGGCAGTTTCAGCAGGTTGAAGGCCGCGACGACCCCCATTTCCCACCAGTTCTGGTTATACAGGAAGGAATTGTTCACGTTATTGAAGTCGAGGAAGATCCGGGCATTGGGGAACATGGTGAGGATGGCTTTCCGGCATTCGATCAGGCTGATATGACGCTGGATTTCCGTTTCCTGGAGTTCCGGACGGCGGATCAGGGCGATTTGCTCCATCACATCCAGCGAGGGCAGGACCTCTTCGGAAGGCATCTTTTCCAGGAAGGAATCATCGACCTTGATCTCGGCGGAGGGATAGAAACCAAGCAGGGCGCGAAGCTCGACGCAGGCATTCTGGTATTCCTGTTCGTAGGCAGCCTGGCGACGTTCCATGATATTGAATCTGCGGATTTCTTCAAAGGCGCGGAACGGAGTGATTTTATTGGCTTTCCGCAGTTTTTTGATGGTCTCATTACGTTCGCGGCAGAGAGACAGCATTTCGCGCGTGATGTCACTGGCGGCTTGGGCGGCCCCCACGCGGCAGTAGGCGTTGATGATGTCCAAAGTAAGATTCTGAGCCATTCGTTCGGTCCGCTGTTTACGCAGCAGCACCCGGTCATGCGCCTGTTGAGAATTGAAGAAAGCCAGTCCGAAATCCATCACACTGAGCGCCAGATCGATATTGAAAGTATTGAGCACCTGATCCTGGCTCTGGCTGGCGCCGTAAGTAGCGCCGTCGTAATCATACGCTTTGCTGCTGGATGCCGGGATATTGGTCCGGCCGGAAAATCCGTCGTTGATATTGAGTTCAGGAAGCATTCCCAGCAGCTCCGCCGTCCGCAGTTCCGCCGCGATATCTTCTTCCTGCTGCTTGACTTTCAGATCCAGATTGTGCTTCAGCCCGATCGCAATGCATTCAGCCAGGGTCAGTTTTTTGTCCGGCACCATTTTCCGGAGTTGGGAATATTCGAAATAACGGATGGCTTTTTCCGCCCGTTCATTCCGGTAATCTTCTTCCGTCTGGCATCCGGTCAATACCAGAATGCCGGCAATACCCGTTAAAACCAACAGCGTTCTCAGCATAAATACGCTCCAATTTTTGATTCTATGACTTGTTTATACATATTTTCACGCTATAAAGTAATTCATTTCCGGCAAAATGCAAGTAAAAATAGCGTTCCGGACCAAAAAAAATACTGGTTTTTTAGTCAAACAGCAAAGGAAAAACGGAAAAAGGCCTCCGTCAGTCCTGCAATGCGGCACGGATGATCGTGGAAATCAGACCCTGATATGGATCGCCGTCCGGATGATACAGAGCGAAAATCTGCGGGCTCCAGCTGCGGACCGGCTTCAGTCCGGGGATCCCGTTGACCTCCATGATCCGCAGTTTTCCGTCACGCCCTTCCCGCATGTCGATCCGGATGTGATCGCGGCAATCCAGAGCCTCCGAGGCCTGCCGGGCCAGTTCCACGGCTTCATCGTAATGATCTTTCGGAATGGAGATCTTGGTCACCCCGACGCCCCGCAGATCACTGCGCAGGATCGGATATTTGCCGTATAAAGAGGGATCGACGCTGACCAGACCGGGCAGGATCTCCTGATATTTGCCGTTGCCGATCACCATGACCGTATACTCGCGGCCCGGCAGATATTCTTCGATCAGGGCTTCCTGTCCGAGTTCTTTCTGGATAAACGCGATCTGGGCGGCCAGCGCTTCGGGAGTCTCCGCCACGCTCTTATCGCTGATCCCGATGGACCGCGATTCGCCGTTGGGCTTGACGAACGCCGGGAAGAAATCGATATCCTCCGCCCGGTGCGGCGGACAAAGCGCATGTTTCGGGACGCGGACACCCGCCTTGCTCAGGATCTCGTGGGTCGAGAATTTCCCGATCAGGTTTTTCATGGTCCGTGCGGAAGGTCCGACATAGGGGATCTTCCATTCATCGAGCAGATCGGCCACCCAGACGATATCTTCGCCGGCGGCGCCGATGATATCCGCCCGGGCGGAAAAGAAATAAAGCGAGCTCCAGACCAGATTGCAGGGACCTTCCGCCAAACCTTTTTTCAATTCCTCAGGATTTTCCGCGCAGACGATCCGGCAGCCGGTTCCGGACGCCAGAATGGCATCCCGGACCGCTTCGGTCACATGCATATTACCCCAGCCCTGCGCATCGCCGGCTTCACCCGTCACCAAAACCACGTGTTTCATCTTATTTCCACTCCTTGATTATTCCGCTCAATCCCCGTCCGATGCTCTGCAGAATGCCGAAATCGATCAGCTGGGTTTTCTCATCCATATAAAATTTTGCCACCTCGATGGAAAAGACGCAGACCCGGGAGTCGTTTTCCACCAGCCTTCTGCCGAACACGCCGCCGCCGAACGGCTGATTTTCCCGGGTATGGTTGACCAGTCCCGGAATTTCGAGGGCACTGATTTTCCGGATCAGTTCGTCGGCACGGTCCCGGTAATGCGGCAGCACATTGCGCGTTCCCACACAGAACAGCGGCACCGGATCCAGCCCTTTTTCCACTTGGCGCGAAGGATTGAATGAATGGATGTCGAACACATAACAGCGGCCGAATTTTTCCGCCATCGCAAGCGTGTAATCCGCCATGAAATTGTGAAAATGATCATATTTCGCCAGTGTCCGGCGATTGATCTCATCCGGCGGCGGTTCTTTATAAATCTGGATCCCCCAGAACCGTTCGGCGGTCAGCGGCAGCGTTATCTCCCGGTCGCGGTTGATGTCATATTCCGCCCGGGAATCGTCCGCCAGCACGATATCGGGACAGCTTTCGATCAGCAGCGAAGTGCCGTAATCCTCTTCGGACCGCCGCAGATAATCATCGGCAAGCAGGTACGGCTGCAGTTCCTTCCGGATCCGGCTGCCCGCGTGGATCGCAGTGGCCACCACCGGGCTGTTCCCGCTCAGACGGGCATAAAAACCATCATACTGGATTCCATCCATTTCGGATTCCTTCCAACATAAATTAATATTTGGTTTAAAAAACCAGCTGGAAACATACAGCCGGTTGGAATCATTTTCAAGCCGGGAAAAGGATTTTTGCGGTAAAATCTCCGGCTGTCGGGATCCGGCAGCCCTGAAAAAAGACGTTTTTTTCCTTTTCCCGCTTGTAAGATTCCAAAACTGTGGTATTTTATATGCTATATTTTTCTTAACTCAAAGGAGGTAGTACAGATGAAAAAGGTCCTCATTCCGACGAAACTGGATAAGGAAGTTTCGAGAATTCTGGGAGATGCGGGTTTTGCCGTAGTGCAGAATCCGGAAAAAACCGTTGCCGACCTGGCCGCGGAAAACACCGATGCGGAAGTCATCATTGTCCGCAGTGAAAAAGTCACGCCGGAAATCATGGACAAGCTGCCGTCCCTGCGCCTGGTGGTCCGCGCCGGCGCCGGATTCGACAATATCGACACCAAATATGCCCGCCGTAAGAATGTGGATGTAATGAACACCCCGGGCGCCAACTCCAACGGCGTGGCCGAAGAAGTCGTTGCCCTGGCGCTGGCCGCCTACCGCAAAGTGGTTCCCGCCGATATCTCCACCCGCGCCGGCAAATGGGAAAAATCCAAATTCATGGGCCGTGAACTCACGGGCAAGACCGTCGGTATCCTCGGTCTCGGCAACATCGGACGTCTGCTCGCCAAACGCCTCTCCGGTTTCGAAGTCAAGATCCTGGCTTTCGACCCCGTCCTCTCCGCCGACAAGGCCGCCCAGCTCGGCGTCAAGCTCTGCTCCGTCGAAGAAATTTTCTCCCAGGCGGACATCGTCAGCCTCCACATTCCGGAAAACGATTCCACCCGCGGCATGGTCAACGGCAAACTGCTCTCCCTGATGAAGAAAGGCGCCATGCTGATCAACTGCGCCCGCGCCGGCATCGTCGATGAGGAAGCGATCCGCGCCGCCAAGGCCGAAAAAGAACTGATCTTCTGCAACGACGTCTACAAGAAAGACGCCGAAGGCGAAAAGAGCGTCGCCGACATCGCCGACATCATGCTGCCGCACCTCGGCGCCAACACCAAGGAAGCGAATTTCCTGGCCGCCAAACGCGCCGCCGACCAGACTGTGGCCTATTTCAAGGACGGCGTCACCACCTGCGTGGTCAACAAGGGCGTGCCCGACGGCATGGATGAAAAATTCCAGACGCTCGCTTCCCTGCTGGCCGGCGTGGCCGCTTCCTATCTCGGCGGCGAACAGATCCGCCGCATCGAGACCAGTTTCTACGGCAAGCTCCATGCGTTCGGCAAATGGATGCTCGCCCCGATCACCGGCGGGATCTCCAAGGATTTCGACCCCTATCTGAGCGCGGCCGATGCCATGGAATTCCTCAAGGCCCGCGGCATCGAAGTCGTCGACCGCGAAGTCGACAATGAAAAGCATTACGGCGAATCGGTCACCATTGACCTGATCACCACCTCCGGTTCCGTCTCCGTGCGCGGCACCCTCACCGAGAATCAGCTGCTGCTCTCCCGGATCAACAAGTTCGACAAAATCTATCTCGACCTGACCGGCAACCATCTGTTCGTGGAATACAGCGATGCCGCCGGCATCATCGGCAAGATCGCCAGTCTGCTCGGCGCCAACTCGATCAACATCATCGACATCCGTGCCCCGCAGGACCTCGAGCAGAACCATTCGCTGGCCGTCATCAAGACCAACGTCCCGGTTCCCGCCGCGCTGATCGAACAGATCAAGGCCGATGTCAAAGCTGTCAAAGCTTTCTCATTCTCCTGCTGATGAACCCTGATCCAGCCAGCCGAAACACCTCCGCCCGCTCCGCCGGCACGGAGGTGTTTTTGGCTTTCGGCACCAGCAAAGGCGACCGGGAATCGTTCGTCCTGTCCGCGCTGGATGAACTCAAAAAAGGCAATTTTATCATTCAAAAGGTCTCGCCGCTCTATGAGACCGATCCGGTCGACTGCGAGGATGGTGTTCCCCCGTTCCTGAACGGCGTCCTGCAGGGAGTCTGGAACGGTTCGGCCGAAGAACTGCTGGACCTCTGCCAAAGTATCGAACGCCGCGCCGGCCGACCTGAAAAACACAATTCCAGGCAATCCCGTGAACTCGACCTTGATATTATTCTGTTCGGACAGACAATCATCCGGACGGAACGACTGACTGTGCCGCATCCGCGGGCATTTCAGCGGTCATTCGTGCTGGTGCCGATGAACGATATCGCACCGGATGCCGTATTTCCCGATCGGGGGAAAACGGTTTCGGCGCTGCTGCGCGGACTGTCCGCTCCGGGCGGCATCCGGCCATATTCTGCAAAACTCTGACAAGAAAGGATTTGTCCCCATGAAAAAAATCTGCATGTCCGTTTTCTTCGCCTCCGCGCTGCTGCTCGGCGCAGCGGAAACCCTGACCGTCAGCCGTGACGGCGACAACATTGAGGTCCGGACTGATTTCCCTGGCGGATACACGCTGCATCAGACCGGCTGGGCCAAAGGCCCGAACCGGCAGTTCAACTTCAATCGTGCGATACTGAACAAAGGAAAAAGACCCCTGGTCACGGTCAAGTACAGCGGGGACGATGCCTGTCCCTGGAACTTCAACGGTACTTATATCGGCGCCAACCACGGCGATTCGATCAATTCGGGACTGATTTTCGACAAGCCGCACGGCCTGACCGAAAAAGACTGCGGCAGCAAATGGACCGATCCCAAGGGGAAAAATTTCTATGTCATGAAAATCGAAAGCCCCAAGGTGGTCTGGATGCTTTCCGACAACATCTCCAAAAACAAGGACATCTGGCAATTCTTCCGCCCGAACCCGAAACTGCCCCTGCGCAATGCCGACGGCCGCGAACTCAAAGATTTCAAGGTGCAGTTCCGTCAGCTCTACTCCCCGGTCCGGATCCTCAGCCGGAAATATCTGGCGGACGGTCGAACGGTGGAGGATAAAGCCACCGTGAAATGCGGGGTTTTCACCATCGAAGAGGAATATGACATCGTCGCCACGGACGCCATCCTCAAGCATGTCCAGGCCAATCCGGGCCGTCAGGTCACTTTCAACGAAACCGGACTGGATCGTGTTCTGAACCAGAAGATCATTTATAATTTCTATCCCGATTCCTCGTGCATCGTCACCCACCAGGTCACGTTCTACCGCGATGTCCGCCTCGGCTACATGGGATTCATCCAGGCGATCATGATGAATAAAGGGAAATATGCGAAACATCTTTATTACGTGCCCAAGACCAAACCGGTTCAATATGACAACCAGGAATGGGATTTCGCCAATCTGGTCGATTTCACCCGGCCGATCAAAGGCAGCATGTACATCAAAGCCGCCGATTTCGAAAATCCGGCCAGCATGCCGGAACGGTTCGTTCAGTATCTGAAGGACGGCAAAAATCAGCCCGATATCGGTTTTGTCTGCGGTTATTCGCTGCTGGAAGGCTGCACCACGCCGGAAGAGCACGGCAAAAACGCCGCCACCGCGCTGTTCCTGTATAAATCTCACAAGACCTATCCGCATGCACTGGACGGCGGGAAGCTCCGGTTCATCAAGTCGGGACAGACCTTCTACTGCATGGCCTACCGGCAGTATTTCGACCCGAATCAGGGATATTACCTGAACCGGCAGGGCAAATACCAGGTCATGTATGTCGATTTTCACGAACCGGTCTCCGGCAAGACCATCGCCCTGCCGGAAAAACTGCGCGGGATCAAGCCGGAACTGGTCGAAAAATCCGGCACGGTCACCTTTGGATTGTCCGCCGACTCGCTCAAATTCGACTCCACGGGCAAAAACGGTTATTGTGTGCTGAAATTCGAAAAACCGGAGTGAAACGGCCTTCGGAGCGCGTCAAACCGATTTGTCAAGTGTAAAAAGCCGGGACTCAGCAGGATTTTTCTGAAAAATTTTTGATTTTCGGTATTGTATTTTTACGGATTGATGTTAATATAATCAGCAAAGCCCGGTTTTCCGGGCACTCAACCATTAACCCAAGGAGCAGGAAAATGCAGGAACTCTACAACGTGAAGAAAAAAGCCAAAGTCAAAATCGACGAATCCAAATGCACGAAAGTGATCTATTCCAAGAAGACCAAAAGCGGCGCCATCCAGGAACACTATGCCATCAAGGCGGTCGATGATGACGGCACCCATCTGACCAAATTCATCACCAAGGCTGCTTATGATGCCCTGAACTGCAAGGCTGCCAAAGCCTGATCGCTTCTTCAGCTGATTTCAGTCCGGCATTCGGGTTATTTTATCCAATGCCGGATTTTTTTATCTGAAGACAGCTGTCATGCCGCCTGCCTCGGGCAGGACCGTTCTTTCCCTCTTTTTTGATCGATCCAGAAACCCATAAGAACAGGAGCCGCAGCCATGAAAATCACGGTTTGGCTGATCACAGGACTGAGTATCGCCCTGCCGCTTTTCGGACAATGGAATGCAGCAGATAAAAATGAAAAACTGGTTCTTCAGACCCCGGGACTGAAACTGGTCCTGATGAATAGGGACACCTTGCTGAAAGCTGCCGCCGATGAGGCGATGGGCAAGTGGAAAGGCGAGCTGTCCGACCAGTCTTTTGCCAAACTGAAAAATGCTGCTCCGGCTGATGATGAGGTCGGGAAACGATTTCCGCGAAGCATTTCCCCGTATGCCCGGATCAAAGGGGTCAATCCGAACCAGAAAGTCTATGTCGCCGCTTCCTATAAAGGCAATGACTGGAAAAGTGTCCGCGGCCTGTTCTCCTACTGCCCGTTCTGCGGAGCGGAAAATTATTCGACCCGGTTCGATGCCAAAAATCCGGACAAGGCTGTGACCGGCTGCTGCAAAACCGAACTCTACCGTACCGGCTATCCCGCAGACTACCGGCTGAAGCCCAATGGGTATGCTTCTTTCCGTTATCTGGACGACTCGATCCGCAAGATCCCGTGCACGGTCTACAAAGACAAGGACGGCAATGAATGGGAACTTTTCATCCATCATATTTTTGACAATGCCTACTGGGTCAAGGCGGCAACTGACCTGGTCGGTTACATGAACCGGTATAAAGAAACCGGCAACCCGCTGTACCCGTATAAAGCGGCGCTGATCCTGGACCATGCCGCCGATACCTATTACGCCCTGCCGCTGGCATTCAGCAATCTCATCGCCAAGGGCAAGGACGGCCGGGAGCTGAGCCGCGCCGAGTGGGAAAGCGTCCGCCGCCCCGTGGTGTTTCAGCACAATGAACTCGGTCCATGGAATCGGCGCCGTCCCTTTTCCGCCGGCGACAAAGGCTGGATCAACATGCACAAGGAGGCGATCTGGTGCGAACCGTTCGCCCTGATGCGGCATCATCCGGCTTTCAAATACTATTCCAGGATGAAATACGGTTCGGAAGATGCCCTGGAAAAGAAAGTGATCCGGAAACTCATGCGCGAAATCATCCTGACCTATAAAGCCTGCTTCTCACAGCGGCTCATGACCAATTATCAGGAGGCCAATTACAAGGATCTGCTCATTGCCGGGATCCTCGCGCAGGATCATTTCATCGTTGATTTCGCCGCCGCCAACCAGGAATTGACCTTGTATAACCATCATTATCAGGACGGTCTGAACGGCGAAGGCGCGCAGAACTATATGGCCATGCTGAATTCATACTACTATCCCTACATGAACGATCCCCGCGGCTACAGTCTGCTGAACCCGGATTTCCGGAAGGACAATCCGTTTTTCGCCCGCGCAATGGCCGCCTGGAAACAGCTCTTCACCACCCGGGGAGTCTTTCTGGAATTCGGCGATCAGCATCAGTTCGTCCAGTATGATTTCCCGCTCAAAGGCAAATATGAGCACCTGAAAGCAAAATACGAAGAAACTCCGAGCATGAACTTCCCGGGATACGGCGTCGGGATCCTCCGGGTGGGCGGGAAAGATCAGCGGCTGGAAGCCTCGCTGCATTACAGCCGCGCCACCTTGCACAACGCGTCCGACATGCTGGGGATGTCGGTGTGGTTCGACGGCGTTCCGGTGATCCGGACCGGCGGCTACTGTTCCTATTGGCGCATTGCCACCGGAAAAGAAGTCGATTTGCTCAACCAGATGAACTTCCCCAGGAAAGTGCTGAAATCCCCGAGGACCGGCGATTCGTTCCCCTGGCTGATCAGCCATTCGCCCGTGGAGCAGAACACTGTGACCGTCAATGACCTGCCGTCCGGCCAGGGCTGGGGCAACAACCGCGGCAGCAGTGAACTGGTGACCTTCAAAGGCGGGGAAAAATACAGCGATCCGGAAAAATCTTTTCAGGTCCTGGAAGCCCGGGCCCTGGGCGAATTCGAAAAATATCAGCCGGGAACCGTGAAGGAATTCCGCCGCGCTCTCCTCGGCGTGGAAACCCCCGATCAGAGAGCTTACCTGGTGGACATCCTGACCATTCACGGCGGCCGGAATCATACCCAGTATTATTCCTCCTGGGGCGAGCGGACCGCCGGACCGGAACAGAAAGGGAAGACCTGGCCATCCCTCACCCAGGCCTGGTTCAACGGAACCAAACCTGAAATCAGGCAGTCGAACTCGTCGATCCGCTGGTGGATCAGCCGTTTCCAGCAATGCTTCGACCATGTCAGGGAAGTCAGGGAACTGGCGTTTTCCGGTCAGCCGTGGACCGTCCAGTGGAATGCGGATTATTACGCCTATCGCCGGGATGCCGACGGCAAATGGGATCCGCTGCGGCCCGCCGGCAGCCGGAAAGGCAAAGCCGCCGTCCGAATGACTGGTGTCCCGCTTGATGAAACGCCGACCACGCTGTGGCATGGCCTCGCCCCCTGGAGTCCCGCACTGAACCGTCAGCCGCTGCGGAACGGCAGATTCTCTTCCTACCTGACCGCGCCCTTCGAGAACGCCATGGATATTTCCATTCAGCGCAGAACCTCCGGAAAACCGGGGCTCGAAAGCCGGTTCGTCAATGTTTTCGAGGGTCTGTATCCGGACAGCAAGCCGGTGGTCGCAGGCGTGAAAAAAGTCCTGGCCAACCGCGATCAAACCGTCCTGGAGATCCGCCTGGCGGATCAGCACCGCGACCTGGTGGTCTGTCAGCAGAAAAACCGGCCGATCGAACTGGATGGCGGGATCTCCACCGATGCGCTGTATGCGCTCGTCCGCAAAGCTCCGGACGGCAAAATCGTCAAGGCCCACATGGTGCGCGGCACGTATCTGAAAGAGAATTCGAAAGACCTGCTCAAACAGCCGGTCCCGCAGCTGACCGGAACTATTGCCGACATTTTCGGCGACATCACCGGCGACCGTACCCGGTCCGAGATGGAGATCATTCCGGATCAGGCCTGGAATCCGAAGGCTCTTCCGGGGCAGGTCCTGCATATCGCAACGACCCGTGAAGACGGTCACCGGCCGATCACCGAATGCTACACGATCGATTCGGCACAGCGGCTGAAAAACGGGCGGATCCGCCTCAAATTTACCTATACGGCGCCGTTCATCGCCGGCTGGCATCAGGTGATCGAATTCGACCCGAAATCACCGAACGTGCTGCGGACCAATCGGCCCATGACCAAATACGCCAACCAGCCCTGGTATGAGGGCGCCAAAGTCCTCTTCCCCGCCCGCGGAAAAACTTATGTGATCAAGGCGACCGAAGATTCACGCGGCGGGTCGGGCGGAACTTTCCTGACTCTGCGGCCGGGTTCCGATCCAGCCCGGGACGGGATCAAATCAGGAGACTGGTATATCATCTACTCGATCGAAGCCGGACAGAAGGTGTCCATTCCCCTGTCGGCCTCCCTGGTCTCCAGGTGAAACCAACTTGAAATCAGAAAACAGGAGCGGATGCAAAAATGAAAAATGAACTGCTGGTGGAACGGCTCTTTGCCTGTGATGCCGTGATCGGCCGGCCGCAAGTGCCTTTCCCCGGACCCGAACCCGTGCTCGAAGACCTGCGCCGGCGCTTCGAACGTTTCCCTATCGAACGGGCGCTGGTCCGCAGTGCGGCCGGCAATTATGCCCTTCACGACCTGGCCAACCAGACTCTGATCCGTCATCTCGCCGGACAGGATGCCTATGAAGGAGTTTATCAGATCGATCCCCTGGATGCGCCGGAACATCTCGACCGGATCCGCCGGTACCGGATGCGCAGCGTGTGCCTGAAACCCAATAACAGCTACCGTCCTTTCTGCCTGTTCCCGTGGTGCTGCGGCGACCTTTATAAAATGCTCGAGGAAAAGAAACTTCCGCTGCTGCTCGAATGGGGTTCGACCGTTCCCAATGAACTGCATGAAGCCATGACCGCTTTTCCGGGTCTGCGCGTGATCATGCTGGAGATCCCCCGCAGCGGCAGACAGTGCATGGTGGAAGCCCTGATGCGCCAGCATAAAGAATTGTACCTGTGCCTGCATACCCGTTTTTCCGTTTTCGGCGGGTATCCGGCGCTGTGCAGGGAATTCGGCTCCCATCGGTTCGTCTGGGGCTGCGGGTATCCCGACACCGAAGAAGGCTCTGCCGTGACCGGCCTGTTCTATTCCGGTCTGGATCAGGATTCGCTGGAGGCGGTCGCCCACGGCAATATCGAACGGCTTCTGAGCGAGGTGAAATTATGAAACATGATATCCTTGAAGAACGCGCCCTGAAGGGTCTGCCGCTGAACTGTCTGGTGATCGATGCGCACGCACATATCGGGACCGGCTCCTATTTCCCGCTTTATGCCAACACCGCCCGGTCTTTCCTGGAATGCATGGACCGGACCGGCTGCAGCAAGTGTTTCATCAGCCATTATTCCGGCCTGATCAACTATACCGATCTGGCCCTGGAGGAGATGAAGGAGATCATCGCCGCCTGCCCGGACCGGTTGCATGGCTACATCACCGCCGATGTGGCCTACGAAAAGGATATCGCCCGCCAGCTCCAGGCCGGATATGACCTCGGATTCCGTGCGGTCAAGATCCATGTCTCATCTTCCGGACTGCCCTATTCCCATCCCAATTATGCCCGGATCTACGCTTTCGCCGACGAACATCGGATGCCCATGCTGATCCATACCTGGGGAAACGAGCTCAAGGACCTGGAAGGACAATATGAAAAATATCCCCATATTTCCTTTATCCTCGGCCATGCCGGATGCTGCATGAAGGAAGAATATCTCCGCCATGCCCGCACTTACCCCAACGTCTTTCTGGAAACCTGTTTTTCCGCCTCGCCGAAAGGTCTGATCGAATATTTCGTCCATGAGGGGATGGCGGATAAACTGCTCTGGGGCAGCGATATGAATTTCTACAACAGCGAACACCAGATCGGACGGGTGATCTTTGCGGAAATATCCCTGGAGGACAAATACCGGATCCTGGGACGGAATGCGGCACGGATCCTGTTGAAAAGAGATGCATAAGGAGCCCCCGCACAGGAACGCGGATCCGCTGAAATTATACGTTTTTTGCGCCGGAACTTCATTTTCCCCTTGAAAACGGGAAAAACACGGTTATATTGTTCAGATACAGTCATTTTTGGTGTCCGGCAAATCCAAAGGAGAAAAAAGTTATGAAGCAGCCGTCATGCACTGATCGGGTCCAGACCGGACCGGTCGTTTCCGGAAAGGCTTATTTCACGCTCATAGAACTGCTCATCGTCATAGCGATCATTGCCATTCTGGCGGGAATGCTGCTGCCGGCCCTCAGCAATGCCCGGGCCCAGGCACGTCAGATCAACTGCCTCAGCAACATCCGTCAGATCCATTCCCAGGTGGCGATGTATATTCAGGATTGGTCGGAATGGCTGCCCGCGGTCAATGCCAGGACTAACGCTGCTACCTCCGACGGACCGGAATGGTGGTTCAAGGCCGTCGGGCTCAATCCCAAACTCCAGGTCGGCTGTCCGGATGCGGAAAAAGCCAAGCCCAATGATTACGGACTGATCGCTTACGGTCTCAATTTACGTTTCGGCGGCAGTCTCCACGGACGCTATGTGAGAACGCAGATGATCCAGTATCCGGGAGTCGGGGTCCTGGTGGCGGATTCCTCATCGCAATATGATTACAATGCCTGGATACCCGATCCGAGCGTAGCCCGGGGTGCCGCGATCGATTATCAGGCGATGCTTTCCCATGTGGTGCGCTACCGTCACGGCAACAAAAAACTGCCGCTGCCGACCTCGGACAGCTTTTTCCGCGGCGGTATATCCTGCCGTGCTTCGGCCGCCTTTCTGGACGGCCATGCCCAGGTAATGACCGCAGCCCAGCTGGAAGCGAAAACCGACCGGCCAGCCACGGCCGTCACCCACCATTGGACCTGCAACTATTTCAAATATTTCTATGCCTGCTACAGTTACTATGATATGAAAACTGGCACTTACGGGTCTTTCTGACGGATCGGTCCGGACTGCCCGCCGGTCCGATCCCGGCCAGAGGAGGCTGATTTCCGGTGCAGACGGTAAAAAAGATGCAGAAAAGTGCAAATTTTTGGAAATCGCGCTTGCATTTTTCATAAAACAGAGTATATTGTTCGTCTCTATGTTGCTAATGTTGACAATGTTCGGGCAGCATGGAGAAGATTCCGGGCATGCGGAAGGGTCCGTATGCAGAACGAAAAACAGGATAAGGTAAAAACCAAAAATGGTCAAGATCAGACTGAAAAAGACTGGTGCGAAGAACTGGATCAGCTTCCGCGTGGTTGCGACGGACATCCGTTCTTCCCGTGACGGCTACACACTTGAAACCCTCGGCTACTACGATCCGAAAAAGAGCGATGAAAAAGTCAATGTCGAACGCATTGAATACTGGCTCGCGAACGGCGCCCAGATGAGCGAAACCGTTGCCGACATCTACAAGCGCGCCAAAGAGGGCAAATCCAAAGTGCGCGGCGCTGCCGATCCCTACACCAAGAAGAAAAACTTTAAGAAGGATGCTGCGGCTCAGGCTTGAGCCCGTTCGTAATTCGTGATCCCGTTCCGCAAATCGGGACGGATGTCTTTACGAACCAATGCATTCAGGAGCAGTTATTGTGGCTATCGTGACGTTTTTTAAGAAACTGTTCAGCGGCGACATGGATGACGCTGCCGGCAGTTCCGTAAAATCCGCTGAAGCACCCTCCGCAGCTCCGGCCGGGAACGGCCGTGCCGTTTCCCTCAAGGATCTGGAAGGTTTCGTGAGTTATGTGGTTACTGCGTTGGTCGATTATCCCGATGATGTGAAAGTGACGACCAAGAACGAGGATAATGCGAGCGTGATCTGGATTTCCTGCCGCAAAGAAGACACGGGCAAGATCATCGGCAAGAAGGGCAAGACCATCAGTGCGCTGCGGGCTCTGGTTTTCAGCGCCGGCAGCAGAATGCAGAGCCGGATCAAAGTCGAGGTGGCGGACTGAGACTGCGGATTGACATCGTTACTCTGTTCCCCGATATCTTTTTCGGCCCACTCGGGTCCAGTATTGCGGGACGGGCGATCCGGGAGAACCGGGTGGCGGTCAATGCGGTGAATCTCAGAGACTTTACCCATGACAAACGGCAGACCGTGGATGACAAGCCGTTCGGCGGCGGTCCCGGAATGCTGATGAAACCCGAGCCGCTGTTCGAAGCGGTCGAGTTTCTGAGGACGAAAGAGTCAAAGGTGATCCTGACCGGTCCGCGCGGCGAACGTTTCTCTCAGCGGATCGCTGCGGAACTGGCGCAGGAAAGCCATTTGATTATAATATGCGGACATTATGAGGGCGTGGACGAGCGCGTGCGGGAGCATTTGGCGGACCGGGAGATCTCGATCGGCGATTATGTTCTGACCAGCGGCAATCTTCCCGCAATGGTGATGTGCGATGCAGTGATCCGATTGCTGCCCGGGGCGCTTGGATGCGGCGACTCCGATGCGGATGAATCGTTCTCCACTGAATCGGGTTTCCTCGAATATCCGCAGTACACCCGGCCCGCGGAGTTCCGCGGCTGGCGGGTTCCCGAAGTTCTGCTCTCCGGGAACCATGAAAAAGTTGAAGAATGGCGCAGAGAACAGGCGCTGCTGGAAACCGCCGGCAAACGCCCCGATCTGCTGGAAAAGAAATCTTAACGGAGGATTGTAATATGAGCAGTGTGATTGACAAAATCGAAAAACAGCAGTGCCGGCAGGACATCCCTGATTTCAAAGTCGGCGACACCGTCAAAGTCTACAACAAGATCGTGGAAGGCACCACCGAACGCATCCAGATGTTCGCCGGTGTCGTGATCGCCCGCCGCGGCAGCGGCATCCGCGAAATGTTCACGGTCCGCCGCGTCGCTTTCGGTATCGGCGTGGAAAGAGTTTTCCCGCTCCACTCCCCGCGTATCGACCACATCGAGGTCGAACGCCGCGGACGGGTCCGCCGCGCCAAACTCTACTACCTGCGCGACAAGATCGGCAAAGGCGCCAAAGTCAAAGAAATGAAGTTCAACGCTTGATTTCCGCATGACTTCAGGCAAGACGGGCAAAGTTTCTCCGCAGGATGAACTTGCCCGCAAAGAAAAACTCCTCGCATTTGAGAAGATCAGATGGGCCGAGGGGTTTTCTTTTGTCGCCGGTGTGGATGAGGCCGGCCGCGGCTGCATGGCCGGTCCCGTCGTCGCCGCCGCCGTGATCTTCACCGACCCGGCGAAAATCCCGTCCGGCATCCACGATTCCAAGCAGATGACCGAAAACGCCCGCATGGAGCTGCGCGAACTGCTCCTGGCGGAGCCCTCGATCCTTCATGCGGTCGCGGAAGTTTCCGCCGAAGAGATCGACCGCATCAATATCCTGCAGGCCACCTGGAAAGCCATGCGTCTGGCCGTCGCGCAGCTTCCGCAGACCCAATTCATCCTCGTCGACGGCAATCCGGTCAAAGGCTTCGAGCTGCCCTCGCAGTCGATCGTGAAAGGCGATGCCAAATCGCTTTCCATCGGCGCCGCCAGCATCCTGGCCAAGACCCACCGCGACCTGCTGATGAAAGACTTCGCCGAAACTTTTCCCCAATACGGTTTCGAGGTCCACAAAGGCTACTGTACCGCGGCCCACATCGAGGCGGTGAAAAAATACGGTCCCTGCCCCATTCACAGGCTCAGTTACGCACCGATACGGAAAATCCTGAATCCGCCGGATAAAATTCAGCCCGACCTCTTCGGCTGATCAGAACTGCTTTGACACCAGCCAGACCGGTTTCCAGATGCCGCCCTGTCCGGACTTGTCCTCCACCCGTACAATGACGTTCTGCTGTTTCTTTTTCCAGTCGATGAAGGAAGTGATTTCGATGGTGAAAGGAGTCGTCCAGTCGTTGGACTTTTTGAAAATCCTTTCCCCGGCTCTCTTTCCGTTGACATAAAGCCGGCAGGATTCATCCACCGCGCCGAAATAAAGATAGACTTTGCGGTCTTTCCAGTCGGCAGGGATCGTGATTTGAGTGCCGTACCAGGCGATGCCGTCGTATTGTGCGGTCTTCGCCCGAATCGCCGCGGAGATCTGCCTGTAATGTTTGTAGGGCGTTTCCCACGGCGTATTGGTACACATCACTGCTCCCCAGCGGCGGACCTGCGCGGGCGTGTTTTCATACCATTTTTCCTCAAGCCCCTTATTGTCGGGATCCAGCCTGAAATTCCAGAACAGCGGCGTTTTCAGATACGGCGGCAGATAATCTTTGAAATTCATCACCCGCTGGATGCCGCAGATATCGCCGTAATGCTTTTCATTGGCCGGCAGCAGGGTGTATCCGTGCTTTTCACGGAATGCCAGCAGTTTCAGGGAATCGGCATCTTTTTTGTTGACGACGGCATGGTAAAAGAGCCTCGCGTGTTCATTGGCAAGTTTCAATTTTTCGATCCGGACACGCTCCTCTGCCGTCAAATCCCGCAACAAGGCCGCGTCAAGATATTTCCCCGCCTCAATGAAATCTTTTTCCTTATAATATTTACCCAGATTCCAGACCAGTCCGCGGGCGAAATTGAACCATTTCCCCCGTTCGGCGATTTTCGCCTGATCCGGTGCCAGCCGTTTTTCCCAGACCTGTTCGCGCCAGTAACGGTAATACTCGCGGATATCATCCGCCGCCTCGCCGAACGCCTGCATATAATGTTTCTCCCAGTGGGCGAACGTTTTGGACGGATCCTGCATCGCTTTCAAGAGCACGTAAGTGTCGAAATATTGAAAACATCCGGTCTCGGTCTGCGAATCGTAATCGAAGCCGATCGCCCCCGAACGGTAAAGGTACTGCCAGAGATCGAAAAAGTGTTTTTCGTATCCGACCGGAAGCTGCGGCAGAGAATAATAAGTATGCCGGTTCGGGCGGTAAAAAAAATGGTTCAGCCCCGCGTTTTTCCATGAACCGACATACGCTGCGATTCCGGCCATGGTGAAATCGGTCGGAACCATTCCGATCACGAGTGCAGCATCGGGTTTTTCCCGTTTCGGCGCCTGTTCCGCGGCATTGTAGGCATACATTGCCGCTTTCACATCCGGACGGATCTTCCTGGCCCTGGCCAGCACCCGGTTGGCAAAATTCACATAACGGTCCGCATACCAGTTTTCCCACGGCGTTTTCTTTTTCGGAACCACGTCCAGCGCGGTGCATTTCGGACAATGGCAGGAATCCTTGCCGAGCGCGTCGTTTTCGCACAGGTTGATATACAGCGGACAGCCCTTTTCCCGCCAGTCGGCGATCACCTGATCGGCCAGTGCTTCATTGCTGACGCACAACGCGATGGCCTGCGCTTTCGCGCCCCGGAAAGCCGCCGCATTGTCCGCATCGGCTTTCGCTCCGACCGGAGCGCGCACCCCGTCCGGACGCATCGCGAAATATTCCGGATGCGTCTTACCAAACCGTTTCCAGTATTGTGTGAATGCGTGACCGTAACTCGGCCGGTCATGTCCTCCGGTCCGCAGTCTTCTCCGCCACAGGCTAGCGGCTTCCCTGGCTTCCCGGCCGCCGGTGTTGCTGACACGGATCCCCCGCATGTTCAGTTTCGGAATCCATTTCCCCTCGGCGCTTTTCACCCGGAGCGGATCCTGTTTACGGAAGGCGATATCATTCCCTCCCGGCCAGCGGACCCCCAGTTCGCTTTCCAGAAAATCGTAGACCGCATTGAGGCTCCCTTTGGTTCCTTCCCCGTAGAAATATGCTGCATCCGGAGTGATCTCCCAGCGGGATTCCTCCGGCTGTAATTTCTCCGGCGCGCCTGTCGGGGCTTTGCCGATATGAAAAATATAAGCGTTCCGCCGGACCTGTCCTCCGCCCAGGACCGGGATCTTTTTCCCGGTGATGAGTTCCAGATGGGTCTTCAATTCCTGCGCGGCGGGATCGTTCGCCTGTCGGGCGGAGATGACCGAGCGGGCGGGGTCGATGGTGATCTCGGCAGCAGAGAGTCCCGCGAGAATGCACAGCAGGGAAAGCGGCAGAAGTTTCTTCATGATTCAACCTTTCATTTATCGGCGGGGAGTTCGAATTTTTCCGCGAACACCTCGTCGGATTTCTTTTTGTCCACGCGCTGATTGTTCCGGAGCTGCAGCGCCCGGAATTTGAACTGCTGCCTGAACTCGATCCCCGGAACGGCGCTTTTCAGGAACGTGATATAAAGCACGTCGCCGTCCGAAGAGACCGTGTATTTTCCCTTGATGTTGAAATTCTCCGCCTTGCTGCCGGTCCATTTCATCATGACGGCGGATTTTCGTTTCAGCATCACATTGATCTGGAAATCCCAGCCCAGATTTTTCGGATAACGCCCGGTCGTCAGATCGTCATCAGTGTCCGCGTAAAAACTCATGGCGCTTTTCGGATCTTCCATGACCTTTTGCAGATCTCGGATCTGAAATGCGAGCACGATTCTTGTCTCGTTTTCGTAGAATCCGAAGGCTTGCAGCTGTCCGGCTTTTAC
Source organism: Lentisphaerota bacterium (assembly GCA_015061565.1). Classification (GTDB taxonomy): domain Bacteria; phylum Verrucomicrobiota; class Lentisphaeria; order Victivallales; family UBA1829; genus SIG94. The sequence goes on along the minus strand of SUWI01000011.1, from coordinate 17,513 downwards.
TTCTTCCGCGGGATTCCGGTAAAGGACGGGGATGTCCACGCTTTCCGCGTGAAGGATTCCGGACACAGCCAGCGAGGCGAGCAGAAACAGGGTTTTGTTTTTCATAAGAATCGACTCCTTTTTGTATCGGCTGAATTTCGATTGTCAGAATTGTCCGGATACATTGTCATGCCGTCTGCAGGGGTTAAATTCGTCGAAAGAAGTCAACGATCCTATGTGGTGCTTAAACGTCGTGACTCCGCCGCCGAAAGTCGCCAAATTCGCATACCGCCCGCCATGGACCAGAAAAACTCCGTAGGGAGCGTAATCCCCGCTGCCGAAGAACCCTCTGGATGGGTTGTTGCTGAGATTTTGGATCCTGTCCCCCGGTCTGTTGGAGGATATACCGGAAAAGGAGCACAGTTCTGAATTACTGTTGTTGATGACCGCGGTATCGCCGAACACTGCGGTTCCCGGAGATCTGCGGTCTTTTGCCAGCGAGTTCATTTTGATCGGGACAATTGCAGTCCCCTTCAGACTGTCACCGAATGTTCCATAAGTCAGGCCATAAGTCGATCCGTAAGTGTTGCTGCCGTCATTTGGATATTGTCCTTTTACCTGGGCCTTATTGCTCGGACAGGCGAAAACTTTCCCGTTGGCAATGTATTTTAATTCCTGCATCTGGCCATACCATGGAATCCCCATTGTCCGTCCGGGGATATATGCCGCCGGATATGACAGGACCATGCACCATTCCTGATAATCGTTGATGTAAGCGGAAAAAGCCAGATGCTGCTGTTTCAGATTGCTTTTGCAGAGCGTTGACCGTCCTTTTTCACGTGCCGAGTTCAATGCCGGCAGCAGCATTCCCGCCAGGATCGCGATGATCGCTATCACAACCAGCAGTTCTATCAGTGTAAATGTGCTGGCCCGCTTCGATGATGGTTTGCGGGTTTTGAGAATTGAAACTTTTTCCATGTCCGTCCTCCTTCGTTGAAATTACTGGTCTATTTGCTTGATGTCCGCGGCAAATTCTTTTTCCCACGGATAATGGATCGTAAGTTTCTGTCCGCCGAGCTGTGCCGACTTCGCGGCATAAATGCCGGGCAGGGTCATGCAGAGACCTTCCCGCAGCGTGATCGGGAATTCCGGCGCATCGCTCAGCATCGCCTTGAAGAGATGGTCGAACAGCGCATAATCCGCGCCGCCGTGCCCGGCCGCCTTGGGATTGTCCGCGTATTCCTTCGGCATCATGCCGACGGGGAGTTCGGTCAGGGTGTCCGCGCCGTAAAGTTCATCGGAACGGAAACGCACCACCTGGGGCGTATTGCCGCGGGAATCGATGCGTTCGAAATAACCTTTCGTGCAGAACACGCGGTAGGAGTGGTGGCCGAAAAACGCGCGGCAGGCGCCGTTGCGGAGCAGACGGATCGTCACGCCCGATTCGGTCTGGAACAAGGCCGCCTGCATGTCGTCCTTCAGCGCCTGGGGATTGACGTGCTTGCCGGTGCCGACGCAGATGGCGTAACGCAGGACTTCCTTCATGATGCGGAGCAGCGGGCCGAGCGAATGGGTGCAGTAGCGGATCGGCACCAGCGCTTTGCGCCACGGGCTGTGGACCAGCAGCGGATTGGTCGCAGCGGGTCCGCGGCTCGCATGGATATATTCGGCTTCCATGTAATAGGGCTCACCCAGCAGTCCCTTCTGATAAAGATCGACCAGCGTGTTGACGAATCCCCATTCGTTGGGGTTGGCGCCGGTCATGAGTTTGGCCCTGGAATTCTGTTCGGCGTCCCACAGCCGCCTCGCCTCGTCCAGGCTGGCCACGGACGGGATGTCGGAAAACACGTTGATGTTCCGGTCCAGCGCCTTGATGCAGAAATCGGCATGGACGTCCGCGCCGGTTTCAACCAGCACCAGATCAAGCTCGTTTTTGGCGATCATTTCGGCGTAATCGGTATGGAAATTAACCTCGGGATAGCGTTCCTTGAGGGGCTTGTCCTGCTGCCACTGCGTTTCGTTCCACAGCAAAGGATCAACGTCGCACGCGGCGACAAACTGCGTGCAGTCAAACGCGTCCTCCGCGAGACGCGCCATGTACCGTCCGCGATGTCCCAGTCCCACAACTCCGAATCTGATCTTATCCATGACAATGCCCCTTTCATGCGTTTTTTTTCGGTCTTTCTGCGATACTATATTTGCATTCCCGCAAAAAAGCAATATATTTTCGATAGTAAAAAAAGAAATAAAAAAGGTAAAAAAGGAAATCAACCCGATGAAGAGACGACACTCCGCGACCGAGGATTATCAGGAGGATTATCTGCTGAACAACTCGGAATATGAACCCGGTTTTCCGGGGATCCGGCTTCATTCGTTCTGCCATTCCCGGATCCATCCCCGCTGGCGGCCGATCGATATAAGCCGCCCTTACATCATGCTGTCGATGATCATTTCCGGCGGCGAAAATTATCTGAACGCGGACGGTGACCGGGTCCGGCGTGAACCGGATTCGTTCAGCATCCACGATTTGAACAACACCAGAGGCGGAAAAATCTATCTGCAGAAAGAAATGCTGGAACGTTATTTCGTCCTGCTGGAAGTGAACCGTTTCCTGCGGGACCTGCTGCAGAGTATGTTTCCCGCAGGCCTGCCGCAATTCCATTCGCCGCATCCCGAACGGCTCAGACGGGGATTCGAGGATATCCGCCGGGCAATGAGGAAGAAAGGCGAGACCGACAATGCCCTGCTCGGAGGTCTGGTGTTCCGGCTGCTTTCCGAGGCGGCGGGACAGCTTGCGCCGCCGAGCCGGCTGCCCGCTCCGCTGACGGCCGCGCTGCATCATATCGAAAACCGGTTCACTTCCCCGGAGCTGACGAGGCGCGAGATCGCCGCCGTTGCCGGAGTGAGCACGGTCGTGCTGGGAAAACTGTTCCGGACCCATCTGCAGACGACCGTGAACCATTACGTGGTCCGGCTCCGGATGGAAAAAGCGAAGAAACTGCTGGCGCAGACCCGGCTTCCGGTTGCGGAGATCGCGGCCATGTGCGGATTCGCGCAGTCCTGTTATTTTTCCAAGGTGTTCTGCCGCCAGACCGGCTCCCTCCCGCGGGCTTACCGTATCCAGGCTGAACCGGCGGAACACTGATGCCATGCGGAATGTGAAATTATCATAATTTTTTCTGTCACGTCTTGATTTTTCGGCATCGCAGAGTATACTGATTTGAAAACCGCTTACTAAAAGCAGGAGCAATGACACCATGAACACCATCCCGGCAAGTCTGATCATTGATGACGGCGGACCCGTCAATATGTTTCATTTCCATGATTTGAAAACGTTTCATGAACTGCTGGTGCCGCCGGCGTTCGCCGCCGAATTCGCCGCAGTCTGCAGCCGCTGCGGCATCAAAGGCAAATTCTCCGTCGTTCCCATGCCGGCCGGACTGGGCAGACTCGACGAAACGGTCAGCCAGGTCCCGGCCGGGAATATCCGCGAATATGCGGAAATCATCAGGGAACAGATCCAGCCTCGGTTCTCCATCACCCCGGAGGTCCTCACGCATTACCGGGCATACGACCTGAAAACCGGGAATTGCCTGCATGTTTTCGAAGATGTCTATTTCTCCACGCTGAGTGCGGTAGAGATCGCCGATTACGTCGGGCTGGCGCTGACTATTCTCTCCCGCATCGGCCTCGATCCGGCCGGCATGACTTCCCCCTGGCGCTGCGGGATCGACAACGAAGAAAATTACGCCGCCGGCATCGGCATGGCTTTCCGGAAAGTCATGCACAAGGACCGCTGTTTCTATTTCCTCCACTCCGGCGACGATTTGAAAAAACCGGTTCTGATGTGCGATTCGGAAAAGACCGGGAAAGTGGTCTCCATTCCGAACAATACGTTCGACGCGTTCTGGCCGACGCAGAATCCGGCCGATGCCCGGACTGCGGAGGAAAACGCCCGCATAAAAATCGACCGTCTGCTGGCTCCCGACGGCAAAAGCGGACTGGTCCGCGACCTTTACGAACAAGGCTTGCCGGTCATCCTGATCTCCCACTGGCAGTCGCTCTATTCCGACGGCCGCGGCATCGGGCTCGAAGGACTGGAAGAACTGGCCGGCCGCATCAACAAAGTTTTCGGTGATCAGGTCGAGTGGCTCACGTTTTCCGAACTGGCAGATCAGACGGCACCCATCTGAACCGGACACTGGGATATGGAGATAAGGATGAACACACCGAAAAAAACAAAACCATTTAACCCAGAGCATGGACCCGATATCCGAAACCGCTTCAAAGGGATGTTCTGGGGTCTGGTCGTCGGCGACTGTCTCGGTTCTCCGATCCAGTTCATGCCCAAAGACGGACATCCGCATATCACGGACATGGTGCGCTGCGACACCTTCCACACGCCGCCGGGATATTGGACTGATGATTCCTCGATGGCTTTCTGCATAGCCGAAAGCGTGATACGCCGAGGCCGGTATGACCTGGCCGACATCGCGGATAATTTTGTCCGCTGGCTGGATGAAGGGTTCTGGTCTAGCCTGTCCCGTGCTTTCGATGTGGGCCAAGCGACCAGAGCCGCAATCGGGGGAATCCGGCACGGTTCGCTGAAGAACGGCAGCAGGGATTCGCAGGGCAACGGCAGCATCATGCGTTTCGCGCCATCCTGGATTCTGAATTACGGCAATCCGGACCGCACGATCCTGTATGAGATCAGCGACCTGACTCATAACAGTTCCGTGGTCCGCGAAACCATTGATCTGATGGCGGATATCTGTGAAGCCCATGTCCAGGGGAAACGCACGACGACCGCCTCGATCTACCAGACCCGTGAAGAAGTCGGCAATTCCGGCTGGGCCGTTTCGACCCTGCAGGCGGCGCTCTGGGCATTTCAGTCCACGGACAGTTTCGAAGACGGGATGATCGCCGCAGTCAACCTCGGCGGCGATGCCGATTCCATCGGCGCGGTTTACGGTCAGATTGCCGGATTGTATTACGGTTACGACGCCATTCCGGAACGCTGGCTGGCCGCAATCAAAGACCGGGAAAAAGTCAATGAACTGATCGAACAGTTCGTCACCATGAAAAAATAACCGAAATTCAACCAGGTCCCTCCTGCGGACCGGAAAGGAACAGAATAATATGAATCGGAAACATTGGACGGCGCGGATCGGAACCGCGGTGATCACCCTCGGAATCCTGTTGCACACCGTATCGTGTGCGGTTGCCGGGAACACGGAAAAAACGGCAGCCCCTGTTCAAGCACAGACTGCGCCGGTCAAAACCGGGTTTTACGTCGGCAGCGGCAGCCGGAGCAACGGTGTTCTCCATTGGGCCCGGCTGCTGGCTTATTCACCTCAGCTGAAACTCGTCCTGATCGATGCGGAAGATGTCCTCAACGGCCGGCTGAAAGATCTTGATCTGCTGGTGATCCCCGGCGGATCCAGCAATCTTCAATGCAAGGTATTGACTCCGGAAGGCATGGAAAAGGTGCGTGATTTCGTTGCCGCCGGCGGTTCGTATGCGGGGATCTGCGCCGGATTCCACTGCACCTTGAACCGGCCTGAACGTCTCCGCCTGATGCCGTATGAATATCTGACGGGAGCCGGCGGCAACCTGGCCCTGCTGGCCGTGGACATTTCCGAAAAAGGCGGGAAAGTGATGGGAGTCAAGCCCGGCCGCTATATGGCCCGTTATTCCCACGGTCCGATCGCAAAACCGGGGAAAAAGCCCGGCGAAGGATGGGGCGAAACGCTGGGTGTTTACAAGAGCACCGTGGGACCGGTCGGCAGACCCGGCGGCAATTTCTTCGATGCTCCTGCCGTGATCCATGGAAAATTCGGCAAAGGAAAAGTGATCGCCACCAGTTTCCATCCGGAATCTTATCCTTCGACACATCCCATTGCCCTCGGCTGCATTTATGCGGTCACGGGAGTCCGGCCGGCTCCGGTTTTCCCCGCCAAAAACCCCCGGCCGGTCCGGGTCGGCTATTACGGCCCCGGCATCGCCGGCAAATACTGCATCCGGGCGATGCTGGCGCTGGACCGTCATCCCGATCTCGATGTGATTTTCATTGACGGCGTGTCCCTCAATCAGGGCATGCTGGACCATCTGGATGTTTTCGTACTTCCGCACGGGATAAAATCCACGTATAAGGGATTGTTCACTCGTCCTTTCCAAAAGGAACAGATCGAAAAATTTCTCCGGCGCGGCGGTCTGCTGCTGGCATCCGGCAACGCGGCCGAATACCTGCCGGACCATCCCAATGCGAAACGGCTCCCTGCCGATGCCGATTTCGTGAATTTCGCACTCGAAGCCCGCTGAACGGAACTTTCCCTGCACCAACTCACGCACCCTCCAATTCGCGGGGGTGCGTTTTTTTATAGGTCTCATAGGTCCGATAGCTCCGATAAGTCCTATAGTTACTATCAAACCCCGGCCGGATGAAGGCCAAAAAAATTTCAAACAAATCCAAAAAAGTATTTGACAAATCGCAAATTACGTGTTATATTTTTTTTTGACACAGGAGGAGATTCAGTTTCATTATGAAAAAGGGCTTTACGAAAAACGAGGTCAGAAAGGCATTGTCCGACTATATCAGGACGCATGCCGGCACAGACCGTCTGCCGCCGCTCCGGGATATTTCCCGCGACCTCGGCGTTTCGATCTACCTGATCCGGAAACATCTCGACGCGATGCAGCGCGAGGGCATTCTGCAGACCCGAAACCGGATCGGCATGTTCCTCACTCCGCAGCAGTCCCAGCGGCAGACCGTCGGAATCGTTTTCAATCCGGAATGGGCCAACCCGTATATCGATTTCCCCGATATTTATGCCGGAGTGATTTCCTCGCTGGCGCAGCGGTTTTATCTGATCCGAACCCTCAGTTTCAAGAAACTCTCCGATCTGCCGAAACTGGTCCGGTCCCTGGGATTGACAGGCATCGTCTGGATTGACAAAACCGCGGTGAATCTTCCCGTCCTGATGGACCGGATCAGCGTGAAACACGGAATTCCGCTGGTCTTGTGCGGGCAAAATCTGTTCCTGACCCGGCCATTCGGCAAAACCACCAATACCGTTTCGCTGGACTGGGAAAAACTGGCAAAACTGCGCGCCGATTATTTTGTTGCACACGGCTGCCGGCATATCGTCTATTTCGCGGTCAATTCACCCAGCCTGAAACTGTTTCGCGCCGAACTCGCCAAATACGGCATAGAACTGCCGGATGAAATGGTTATTTCCCGCGCGGATGAGCTTGGACCGCGTCTTTCCGCCCTGCGCCGGAAATATCCGGTCGACGGCATTCTGGTAGACGGATTGGCCGGTTTCTATGAAAATCTGTTTGCATTCCTGCATCAGCATCCCGACATCCGTCCGCTTCTCAGTATCGAAGACAATCCGCAGGTGCGAAATCAGCTCCAGCTGTATCCCGATATTGAAATCCCATTCCAATTCGAATCCTGGCGGGACTTCTATTTCCGCATGGGGGAACAAGCCGCGGCGATGCTAGAACGTGCCATTACGGATAATCCGATCCAGCCGTCGGAAAAATCTCTCTTCGAAGCCGTCGAACCGAATTTCATTCAATGGAAAAACCATAAAAAACAAGGAGGAAAACAACTATGAACGGAAACAGGAACAAAGATTGGAAACGGTCTGGATTTTTCACACTGATCGAGCTTCTCGTGGTGATTGCGATCATCGCGATCCTCGCGGGAATGCTGCTGCCGGCACTGAACACTGCGAGAAATAAGGCCAAAACCATCAGCTGCCTCAACAATCTCAAGGGGCTGGGCAGCGGGGTCATCATGTACGGCAACGATTCCGCAGATTATTTTCCGGCGCACGTGACCACGGTTTCATCCGGCAGCAAATACTTCTGGGGCGATCTGATCTATGAAAATGTCGGCGGAAAACCCAAATCATTGTTTTCGCACTCTCCGATTTTGAAAAACATGATTTGTCCTTCGGATGAACACATGCCGAAATGCGCCGGGCCCGGCACAGGCAATTTGTCTTACGGGTACAATCAGTATCTGACTTACGCTCACGGGGATTTCAACGGAAGCAAGCCGCCGATGCGTTTTTCCAAGATCGTTTACCCGAGCCGGAATCTGATGATCAGCGAAATAACGCCCGACGATGTCAATAATCACTGGGTGATCACCTGGAACACCGGCAGGATCGATCATGACAACAAAATCAATCTGGTTTTTGTCGGCGGCAATGCGGCAACGGTTCCCGGGATCGCGGTCAATCTCCACCGGCGAGGCGGCAAAACCTCAACCTTTTACGGCAGCATGGCAAATGTCCTGCCGTGGAACTGCAAACAAGTCCGCAATGCATCTTCATTCATAAATTGAACTGGATCGGCACGCCATGAATAAATTGGTTTTTCTCATTCTGCTCTGCTGCGGATGGCTGTCCGCGCAGGAGCCGGTCAATATCGTCCACAAAGGCTCAGTTCGGATCGCCGAAGAACTGGCTGTCTACCTCAAGCTTTCCCTGGACCGTCCCTGTCGGATCTTCGAAGAAAAGGATTTTCCGGGCGGGCCGGCTTTTTATGTCGGACCGACCGAATACGCAGCCCGGCAGGGCTTTAAGGCGGGATCCTTCCTGCCCGGAGGCTGGGCCTATAAAAGCATCGGGAAAAATGTGGTGCTGACCGGACATCCGCACGAAGGAACCGCCAATGCTGTCTACAATTTTCTGGAAAACGAACTTGGGGTCCGCTGGTATACGTTCGAATCGACCTTTATTCCGAAATCCGTCCGGAAGGATTTTTCCGGACTGGACCGGTCAGGATGTCCGGCCTTCGGAATGAGAGGGATCTACTCCCCGCCGTGGAATCAGAAGGTTAAAAATGTAAGCGACATCTGGCGTTTCTATGCCCGGAACCGTCTGAATATGTATGGTTCGCTGGACTGTCCCGCCAATGTGCGCTCGAACTGCCATAATTTTTATGATTACGTCAGTCCGGAAAAGTATTTCAAAACGCATCCGGAATATTTTTCCATGAATGAAAACGGTGAGCGTTTTCACGGGAAAAAAAGGTACGGAGGACAACTGTGCATGACCAATCCGGAAGTTGCGGATATAGCCGCTGCAACGCTGGAATCGTTCATCCTTTCCGACCGGAAAAAACTCTCCCCGCAGAAATTACGGAACATTTACGACATCAGTCAGCTGGACAATACCAGCTGGCTGTGCCTGTGTCCGCAATGCAAAGCACTGTCGGAAAAGGAAGGTTCGGATGCCGCGCTGGTGCTGACTTTCATTAACCGGATCGCCCGCAAAATCGCAGTGAAATATCCGGAAGTGACGATCCGGACTTTCGCGTATGTTTCAAGTGAAAAAGCACCGCATACGATACGTCCGGAAAAAAATGTGCTGATCCAGATCTGCGATCTCTACACGCGCAGCGACTGTTATCGTCCTTTGACCCATCCGAACAATGCGGAACGCCGGAAGATTTTCGATTCCTGGAAGGAAAAAGGAGCCCGGATCGCCGTCTGGGATTACTGGAACATGGCTTCTCCGAACGGTCCGGAATTCAATCCGCCGCGGGTGGAAACCATGATCGATGCCATTCCCGGCGATTTGCGGTATCTGAAACGGATCGGTGCGGTCGATTATTTCACGGAAGCCGAAGTCGATTTCTTCAGCAATATCCCGAATTTCTACGATCTGCAGTTCTGGCTCGGCATGAAACTGCTCGAAGACCCCGCCCGCGATGAAAACGCATTGATCGCCGATTTCATGAAGCATCATTACGGCCCGGCGGAAAAACCGATGACCGATTTTCTGAACCTGCTCCGCCGGGCGGTCCGCGAGGAGAAAGCTACGCTCGTTTATATCTTCAATCCGGTGCGGGAATATCAGACCTCCGCGTTTCTGAAACAATGTTACGCTCATTTGCAGTCGGCACGGAAACTGACCGAACCCGGAACACCATACCGTTTGCGGGTGGAAAAGGAAATGATTACCCCGCTGGCGGTCATGATCGCCAATGGAAAGACCGGGTTTGCCGTGAAACAGCTCGCCGAAGAATACCGGCAGTGCCGTCTGGGACAGATCGAAGCCTATGCCGCGGACAAGGCTAAAGCCGGGTTGAAAAAGAAACTGGACAAGGACCTGGAGCGGATGACGCTGGTCCTCGACATCCCTGAAAAATTCAAAGACATTCCCGCCGACCGGATCCGCCAGTTTGCCTGGCCGTCTTTTTCCGGTGTAGTTTCCGAGCCAGAGTCTCCGCTCGGCAAAGCCATGAGTTCTCCAGAAAAAGAAACCGCAGGGAGAAAACATCTGCTGAAGCCCCAGGCCGGCGGTCTGCTTCCCGTCTCGTTCGGTGTTTACGACAATGAAACGAAAAAAGGCATCGCCATGACCATCACTCCAATCCCGCAGGATGAAAAATACCACTGGTACAAGGTCGGCCGTTTCGAATTCGGAAAACAGTCTTTTCTCTGGGCATGGTTCTGGCACCGGAATGCCAATCTCCGCAGTGTCTGGACCAATGCCGACGGACTGACTGGATTCAACACCTGGAATGTCTGGATCTCGGTCAGGATCACCGGCCCTGCCTATGTGAAAGGTTCGCAAAAGAAAAACGCCGTGCTGCTGGACCGGGTCGTGCTGACGCCCGTTTCCAAAAAATAAAACCGAAAAGGAGAAACTCCATGAATCTGAAAAAACAACTTACCGCCTTCATTCTGACTGCAATGGCATCCGCGGCTCTGTTCGCGGGCGATCTTCCCGACGAACTCAAAGATGTGCCTGCAGAAAAAATCATCGATTTTTCCAGATTCATTTACGGGCCGCAAAAAGCCGATGATCCGGAATCGCCGACCGGCAAAGCGGCGGTTTATGTTCCAGCCAAAAATGCGAAAAACTACGGCGGGATCGGCATGGGAGTATATACCATCAGCAAAAAACAGGTGGTCGGATTCATCCGTCCCAAGGCCGCAAATGAGAAATATAACTGGTACAAGATCCCGCGCAAGGGAAAAGATATCGAATTTCCGGGCGGAAGACATAATACGCAGGTCTATCTGGAAAACTGGCGGATCGGAGCCTGGGTGCCGGAAGATGTGAAAGGCAAATTCGACTGCTGGATCCTGGTCAAAGTCCAAGGACCGTTCTACGTGGCTGGTTCGGACAAGGAAAACAAACTCTTTCTGGCACGCGTCCTGCTGGTTCCGCTGAAATAAGCCGCATCCGATATCCGGGCAGTCATCAGCCCTGCCGGACCATCCCAATGCGAAACGGCTTCCTGCCGATGCCGATTTCGTGAAAGAAGCGCTGACCCGGCGCTGACCGCTGTCCGCTTCAATCCCGCCTGGAAACCGGATTTTTCCGGTATTGGGACGGCGGCACGCCGAATTCCCGGCGGATGTGAAAGACAAGTTCAACTGCTGGATCCTGGTCAAAGTCCAGGGACCGTTCTATTAGGACTCATTGGACCTATAAGACCTATGGGAAAAAAAACCATTTCCTCCGTTTCCTGCCGCGCGTACGTAAAAAACCGGCGGCAACCAATCGGGTCACCGCCGGTTCGAATGCCTGTGCTGACGGATCAGCGTTTCACGCGGGCGTTGCCGCCCCAGATGCTCCAAACCTGGTCTTCATCGGCCGGCTGCGCATAGTCGGTCAGATGCGTGGTGGCCAGTGCGCCGGTCGCCCAGCCGAACTGGATCCATTTTTCCGGTTCCCAGCCCTTCAGAATGGCATACAGGAAGCCGCCGACGAAACCGTCGCCGCCGCCGATGCGGTCCAGCACGCCGATCTCACGCGGTTCCACAACCTGCCATTCGCCGCCGACATTGGCGATCGCGCCCCACAGATGTTTGTTGGCGCTGACCACCTGACGCAGCGTGGTGGCAAATGCATAAGCATTCGGATAAGCCGCTTTCACGCGTTCGACCATCTCTTTGAAGTTGTCGATCTTGCCCGCAATGCCTTTGCCGCCGGCTTCCGGTCCCTGGATGCCCAGGCAGAGCTGGAAGTCTTCTTCATTGCCGATCAGCACATCGGAGAGGCTGGCGATTTCGGCGAAGATCGCGGAAAGTTCTTTTTCCCGGCCCTTCCAGAAGGAGGCGCGGTAATTGAGGTCGAAGGAAATGCGCGCGCCGTATTTCTTGGCGGTGCGGGCGATCTGCAGGCAGAACTGGCTGGTTTCCGGGCTCAGGGCGCCCACCAGACCGGAGAGATGCACGATCTGCACGCCTTCCTTGCCGAAGATGCGGTCGAGGTCGAAATATTTGACATTGAGCAGACGGCCGACTTCGCCGGCGCGGTCGTTCTGCACGCGCGGTCCGCGGCTGCCGAATCCGCTGTCCGCCAAATTGAACTGATGGCGATAGCCCCACGGGCCGCCCTGTTCGATCTCCGGTCCTTCATAATCCATGTGACGGCCGGCCAGGTTGTCCTTGATCATGCGGGCAACGGGGCTGTCCTTCACGAACGCGGTCAGCACTTTGACCGGCAGTCCGAGGAACGAAGGAATGCTCGCCACATTCGTTTCCGCGCTGGTGACCTGCATCTTGAATTCCGTGCTGCAATGGAACGGCTGACCGTCCGTCGGGGTCAGGCGGACGCCCATGCTGGTCGGGACCAGCAGCGCATACGCCGCATCTTTTTTGAGTTCGAGAGCCATGTTGTACTCCTTTGTAAAGTTCTTTCATGCGGCATCGCCGCGGTTCGTATAATAAGACAGAATACAATAGCACAACTGGAGCCGGAAATCAAGCAGACAAGCCGGAACGGAAGGAAAAGAGCCGGAAACCGGAACGGAAAAACTTGTATTCTTGTACCGCTCAGGAACTTTCCCGCGCCAGCAGGACCGGCAGCAGCCGCAGGTGCATCGAAACCGCACGGTCCGGATTCATGATGTTTTCGATCACCTTCCGGGCCAGCGTCTTGTAATCCAGGATGACCGTAGTGAGGCTCGGATAAAGCTGCTCGCCGACCGGCAGGCCGTCGCAGCCGCAAACCGCGACATCTTCGGGGATGCGGAATCCGCGGCTCAGCAGGGAACGGTAAACGCCGCCCGCCATTTCGTCGTTGGTGAAAACCGCATCGAACCGGAGTCCGGCATCCAGCGCCATGCCGACTTTCCCGGCCGCGTCGGCCGAGGTGAAATCGGTATGGATCAGCAGGGACGGATCAACTTCGATCCCGGCTCCGGAAAGGGTTTCGCGCCAGCCGTATTCCACTTCCCGCGCGAAAAAATGTCCGGCCGGTCCGGTGACCAGCAGGATTCGTTTCCGTTTCCGTTCCAGCAGATGCCGCACCGCCAGGATCGCCGCCTGGACGTTGTCAAAGGAAAAGATGCTGTAAACACATTCCGGCACACTCTGGCCGGGATCGTCCAGCAGAATGGAGCCGGGCAGTGTGCGCAGCAGCGCACGCAGTTCCTTTTCCGGGAAGGTGCCGATCAGCAGATTGGCCGCCGCATCGGTTTTCCCGGCCTGCGAAAGCATCCGGAGAAATTCCCGGTAGGAACAGTCGGTCACCCGGACCACGCATTCATAGCGCTTCGCGGCCAGCAGGCGGATCACTTCCAGCATCAGTTCCGCATGGAAACGGGTGATGGAGCCGTTCAGTTCGCGCGCGATGATCTGCACCGGCCGGGAATGGAAATTCTCATGCCGCTGCGCCTTGCGCCCCGCATTGAGGGTCGGCAGATATCCCAGTTTCGAGGCGGCGGCAAAGATCCGGCTGCGGGTTTTCTCCGACACCGAAGGCAGCTGCCGGAGCGCACGCGAAACCGTCATGGGACTCACCCCGCATTCCGCCGCGATCCGGTCCAGGGAAATTGTGTTTTTGCGGCCGCGTTTCATCCTGAGCATCTCCTTTTTGTAAAAATAGTATCGCATCTGCGGACTTGGGGAAGCTAATCCGCTTGGATCCCGCGAACTTTTATTACGGAGGAAACGGAGGATACGGAGTATCGCGGGAGACCATCTCCGGAGACGGAGATCACAAATTTACATTCAGCTCGTCTATTCCGTTTTCGCTTATGCATTACGCGTCCTCCGTATTCTCCGTATCCTCTGTATCCTCCGTTTCCGTTCGCGGACAGCAATCTTCGCCCAACTAATCCGAGTTACGCGATACAAAAAATATCATGTTTTCGAAAAAAAACAAATAAAAAAATGAAATCCGGCTTGTTTTTTTCGAAAAAAAGATTATGTTTAACTACAGAAATGTTAAATCTAACATTTTTCATTGATCCCTGCAACCACGGAGGTGACAAATGGGTTATCTGATCGAGAGTGAAAATGCCGTCCGCATGGCGGCGGTCCGCAAAATCCTGGAAGAGAAAAATCTGGACCTGGCGCTGGTCTATTATGATGAATTCAACATCGGCAACGGCTGGTATCTGACCGGCTGGTGCCCGCAGTTCGAAAGCGGCGCGGTGCTGGTGCCGCGCAAAGGCGATCCCCTGCTCCTCGGCGGCCCGGAAAGCGAACCTTTCGCCAAACAGGACAGCGCGGTCAAGGAGACCCGCAACTTCCCAGTGTTCATGGTGCCCGACGAGGAATATCCGGCCGCCACGATCATCGATTTCCCGCATCTTTTTGCCGAACTCAACCGGAACCTCGGCGCGGTCAAACGGATCGGCCTGGTCGGCGCCGACCGCATGCCGTTCGGCTGCCACAAGGGCATCACCGATGGTTTCGTGGGCGTCGAGATCGTCGACATCACCAACGAATTCCTGAATCTGCGCTATCATAAATCCGCGTGGGAGATCGAACAGATCCGCGCCGCGTTCCAGCTGGCCGACCTGAGCTACGACGCCATGAAGGAAATGGTCAAAGTCGGCAACTCCGAGATCCAGGTGGCGGCCGCCGGCGAATACGCCGCCCGCAGCCGCGGCGCGACCGGTTTCGGGTTCTCCGCCATCGTCGGCAGCGGCATCCGCGGCAACGCCGTGGTCCCCACCGCCACCACCAAGGTCATGCAGGACGGCGAACTGGTCATGATCGGGATCGCCCCGAAAGTGCGCGGCTATGCCGGCGTGGTCGGCGACGCCCTCCCCGCCAACGGCAAATATTCCGCCAAACAGATCGAATGCATGAAGTATCTGCGCGAAGCGTTCTGCCTCACCAAAGAGATGCTGAAAGTCGGTCTGACCGGACGCGAGATCGACGCCCCGGCCCGCAAGTATTTCAACCGGCACGGATTCGAGAAATATCTGGTCTGTCCGTTCGTCCACACCATCGGCCTGAATGAAGCGGAATGTCCGTTCTTCGGTCCGAACAGCGACGATGTGCTGGTCCCCGGCATGACGGTCTGCGTCGACGTGAGTTTCTTCGGCCATCCGGAATTCAACGGTGTCCGGATCGAGACCGGCTACGAGATCACCGACAAAGGCGCGGTCCCGTTCAGTCCCAAGATGGATAAACTCCATACCGACCTGGACAATTTCTGAGGCTGATCCAAGCCCATCAAAAAAACCGGCGGCTCCAGTTGATTCCGGAACCGCCGGTCGTTTTTTTCTTACGCTGATTTCAGCAGGATGCTCACTTGTAGAGCGGACCGAAGTTCGCGCAGGCACGGTAATCCGCACCTTCGAGATCCATGCCGAACGCCGCCCAGGCGGACGGACGGAAAATCTTTTCTTCCGGCACGTTGTGCATGCAGACCGGGATCCGGAGCATGGAAGCCAGCGTGATCAGATCCGCGCCGATATGGCCGTAGTTGAACGCACCGTGGTTCGCGCCCCAGTTGGCCATCACCGAATAGACATCCTTGAACGCGCCTTTGCCGGTGAGGTTCGGCACGAAATAGGTGGTCGGCCAGCCCGGATCGGTCCGGCTGTCGATGATCGCGTGCGCCTTGGCCGGGATCTGGCAGGTGTAGCCTTCGGCGATCTGGAGCACCGGGCCGAGTCCGAAAACGCGGTTGACGCGGGCCAGGGTGATCGGCATGCCGCCCTTGGAATAGAAGTGCGAGGAGTAGCCGCCGCCGCGGAAATATCCGAGGTTCGCCGGCACCCATTCGGTGGCATCCAGACAGGCCTGCGCTTCCGCTTTGGTGATCTCCCAGAACGGTTTCATGGCGGGCTTGCCGTTCTTCTTCTGGCAGCCGGTCGCGTCGAGCGTGGTCGCGCCGGAGTTGATCAGGTGCATGAAGCCCGGGACGTCGATCTTGGCGCCGGTGGCCTTCTTCACCGCTTCGGGGCTCCAGTAGGTGCGGACATCGGAGAAACCGGACGCGGTGTTGGTCAGCAGACGTCCGAACAGCATCGCAACGCCGTTCAGTCCGTCGTTTTCGGTGGCCAGCACATAGGGAGCGCGGATGCCGTTCCAGTCGAACGAGGAGTTCAGGATGGATTCCATGAAGTCGCCGTTCGGCATGTGGTCGGTCCACTGGCGCTGGCCCTGGAAGCCGGCGAGGATCGCGTTGTGGCCCATGCCTTCTTCGATGAAGCCGTGTTTGCGCAGGTATTCGTTGCCGACCATCAGGTCGCGGGCGATCATCGCCATCTTCACGGAGTATTCGAAGGTCTCTTTCGTGCGCTGTTTGGAGAGGCCGTTTTTGCCGTTGTAGACGTCTTTGCCGATCTTGCAGTTCTGGTTGGCCCAGGCGATCGCCTTCTTGTATTCGGCGGGATCGTAGATGTTTTCGTTGACGCGGCGGATGATTTCGGTCATGTCGACCGATTCGCAGCGCATGCCGAGATGTTTTTCATAGAAATCGGGCTCGAGGATGGAGCCGGCGATGCCCATGGCGACCGAACCGATGGACAGATAGGATTTGCCGCGCATCTGGGCGGCGGCGATGCCGGCGCGGGCGAAACGCAGGATCTTTTCGGCGACGTCGTCGGTGATCTTCTTTTCATTGGCGTTCTGGACATCATGACCGTAGATTCCGAACGCGGGCAGGCCTTTCTGGGAATGCGCGGCGAGCACGGCGGCCAAATACACGGCGCCGGGACGTTCCGTGCCGTTGAAACCCCAGACTGCCTTGATGGTATGCGGATCCATGTCCATGGTCTCGGAACCATAGCACCAGCAGGGGGTCACGGTGAGCGTGACGGCTACATTTTCGAGGTGGAATTTGTCGGCGCAGGCCGCGGCTTCCGCCACGCCGCCGATCGTGGTGTCGGCGATCACGCACTGAACCGGAGTTCCGTCGGTGTAACGCAGATTTTTGGAGATCAGGTTCGCGGCGGCTTTCGCCATGTCCATGGTCTGAACTTCCAGTGATTCACGGATGCCTTTGCGGCGGCCGTCGATGGTAGGACGGATTCCAACTTTCGGATACATTTTACACTCCTCCTGGGTTAATGGGTTGTTCCTGTTATAAAGAATAATGCCGTTTTATGAAAAATTCAACCTTTCTTTTTATGAATAATACAGAAAAATCTATGAATTATTCCTGTTCTGCGGATTTTTGACCGCGGCGAAATCCAGTCCGAACTTCGACAGGTATTTGCCGAGCCGGTCGGAATCGTTGACGCTGCGGCGGGCGAGCCGGGAAACCGCAAAGAGTTTTTTGCCGGCTTCCGCCTGGTTCCGGCTGGAACGG
>SUWI01000249.1 GCA_015061565.1 Lentisphaerota bacterium | reverse complement strand
TTGTCTGTATGAATTTGATTTTCTTCGCCTATGAATAAAACGATTTTGACAGAGAAGCCGGTCTGTAATATATTTATCGGAAAAAACGGCTTGAAAGTATCAAAAAACGGAGTATGGTCCGGTATGAGATTTACCACAGGATACTGCGAATGATGAAACCGAGACTTATGTTTGTGATGCTTTGCGCCATTCTTGCCGTCGGTGCGGCGGAACCGGAGTTCTATGTCTGGCAACGGCAGAATACGCCGGAATTGCAGTCGGCGGTCGCGGAGTTTTACAAGACCTGTTCCGGCAAACTGTATTTCCTCGCCGGGGAAATCGAAAATGATGGGCGCATCATCCGGATTCCGCCCTCGAAAGCCGTCGATTTTGCCCGCGCCGTTCCGGTGATCCGGATTCATGTGAAGAATTTGGAGAAGACGCCCGTGGTTCTGGCGGAGGAGATCATCAATGTATATGCACCGTGGAAAGCGGCGAATGCGCTGCAGATTGACCTTGACGCACCGGAATCGAGGCTGGATTATTATCGGGATGTCATGCTGGAACTGCGGAAGCAACTGCCGGGGACCGGACTTTCCGCTACGGTGTTGCCGTGCCATCTGAAACATGCCGCTGCTTTCCGAGCACTGGCGTCCGCCTGCGATTATTACGTGCTGCAGGTCCATGGTCTGACGCGCCGGAACAAGGTGTGGTCGGTTTACGATCATGGGGAGGCTGTCCGGGCGGTCACGCTGGCAAAGTCACTGAAACTGCCGTTCAAAACCGCGCTGCCGCTTTACTGCCATGAGATCGGCGGACAATGGATCAAGCCCGATCCTGCGAAGGTGAGCAAACTGGCGTCGGTCTGCGGCGACGTGATCGGGTTCCGGCTGGGCATCCACGGCGACGGTTCCTCGCTCGATCTGGAAACCACGCTCCGGATCTGCAAAGGACAGGGCTACGCCCCGAAACTGGAAACTCGCTGGGAACGGAAACCGGGCGGTGCGTGGCATCTTTTCATCCGGAACCGCGGATTTTTCGCGGAAAGGGTCACGCTTTCGCTGAAATTTAAAGAACCGCTGACGGACCTGGACACGTTCAACCGCGCGCGTCTGAATGGGAGACGGAATGAACTGACCCTGATCCTGCCGCCCTCCGGAACGGAGAAGCCGTATCTGTGGGTGCGGACCGGTTCGAATGGAAAACCAATGATAACGATTCAGATACGAGGAGGAAACAAGTTATGAAATACCGTCTGCAAAATTTTTTTCTGCTGCTTTCATCGGCGGCAGTGTGTCTGCTTCCAACCGAAAGTCCGGCGTGCGGACCGTATTTTCAACCGCATTACATCAACGGCCGGTCGCCGTATCCGACTGTGCTGCATCGGAAAATGGCGGTTCGGCGGCTGATCGCGGATATGGAAGACCAAATCCCTTCCGTTCCGAAAATTCCAGACGGAGTTACGTGGAAAACCGCAATCGAGCAGGACATTGCCGCAGCGGTCGACCGGTATCTGCCGAATCTTGCACCCGAAGCAAAACAGAAATTGATCCGGGATTATCTGAAATTCATGCAGGACCGGCGGACCGATCTTAAGGAAATCATCAAGGATTTTCCGGAATTGCCGCCTGAACTGATGGAATTCACGCTCTATCGAGCGGGTGTCGCGGAAATGGAACCGGGCGGCAAGGGGATTCCGCCCTCGTGGAAAAAACTGCTGGATCTGCCCCGCGGATCGCGGCATTTCCGGACGGTCTGGGTCTATTTCATGCTGGGCAATTATCTGAAGCATGACTGCAGCCGGTATTATCAGGCGTGCCGGGCGGCCGCAAGGGAGGGATTCGCCGATACTCCGGGACTGCTCAAGGCGTCTTACATAAACGAATTCCGTTTTACGGCCGATCCGGTTCGGAAAATCCATGTCGCGCTCGAATTGCAGCGGAACCGGTTCGATCAGGAACTGCTGGCAAATGAATATGACTCGGTGATCCCGAAATCCGATGCGGAATGCGCCGCCATGCTGGCCGATCCGCTGTGCCGGGAAGTGCTGGCAATCTTCGGCTGCAAACGGAAAAATTTTCAGCAGGAAGTGTGGAAATACAAGTTCCGGAATGCGGACATTCTGGCCTGGCGCGCTTACGAAGCGGGCAAGGTGGAAACGTCGGAAAAATATCTGAAACTGCGGACGCGCGATACGCTGCTTTCCACTTATATCGAGTCGAAAATCGCCCGGTATCACGGGAACAATGAACTGGCGATCCAAAAACTGCGTCAATGGCTGAAATTCGTGAAACGGATCGACCCGAAGGACCGGGCGGACATTGTCGAAATCAAACACGTCATGAGCGATCCGTTCAACACCGAACCGGCTTATCCGCTGGAGCAGGATGTTTATGGGCTGCTCGGCAGTGCGCTGGTTTACCGGCGGGATTTTGCGGAAGCGGCAAGGTTTTTTTACCGGGCGGGCCAGATCGAAGCAGATGTCATGTATATCGCGGAAAATCTCATGAAGCTGTCCGAACTGACCGCTTTCGCCGATTCCATTGCCGACGATCTGAAATCAAAAGATGAAGAAAAACGCCTGAATGCGCAAAGCATCCGGCATCTGACCGCGCGCCGGGCGTTCCGGGAAGGGAAATTCGACATCGCGCGGAAATATCTGCCGGAGAAATTTAAAGAGATACTGGACCGGTATCTGGCATTCATCCGGGCATCCAAAGACATCTCCAAGTCGGGGGATGAAAAAGCATTGCTGCTTTTCAATGCAGCCAAAATCATGCGCTGGTATGGGATGGAACTGTGCGGAACCCAGGGAGCGCCGGATGATTTTCCGTCAGGCGAGCGGGGTATTTC
Organism: Lentisphaerota bacterium; assembly: GCA_015061565.1. GTDB lineage: Bacteria > Verrucomicrobiota > Lentisphaeria > Victivallales > UBA1829 > SIG94. Next base: position 4,094 of record SUWI01000249.1, on the reverse strand, counting down.
CGCCGATTTTGAGGACTGCCCGTACTGCAAGTATGATCCTGAAACCGACCAGTGGACCAATATCTGTATGAAACACCGGAACGATTCCGAATTTACGGCAGGACAATCTGCCGAAACGCAGAACCATGTCTATTATCCCGATGAAAAAAGAATTTCTCCGGTTGTACCGCGGAATCAGCGGTTTCATTACCGTTACCGGGCGGCGGATCTGGCGCGTCAGGCCGCCGATCTGGCACAGGATGAGGATCTGCGGGCGCTCGCCAATCTGTTCGGCGGAGAGTGTCTGCGCCTCCGGACACCTCGCAAGGCGGATGTTTTTTACAAGCGGCTGGTCAGGGAATCTCCGAACAGCGCCATTGCCAAAATTGCAGACGAACTCCGCTGGTTCCCGGCTTGTCCCGCACTGAGAAACGAACTGGGCAGCGCAGAGCCGTGCAAAACGCTCGACGAAGTGAAGACACTGTTGGGAAAGGCAGTTGAAGAATTGAATGAAATGATGAAGAAAAAAGCGGAAGTGCAGCGGAATTCGGCTGTCTCCACGGGAAAAAACGAACGGCAGGAATGGAAAAACTCTATTCTTCAACACGTTACGGAAGAAAAACAGAAATAATCAATAAAGAAAGCTGTTCCAGTGTAAGAAACTGCCGTTTTGCGGACTGTAAGGAAATAACGTCAACAATATCGAAAGGATAAATCTCAAATGAAACTGAAAACGGTCTTGATCGGAAGTGTGCTGCTGATGGCAGCGGGAATCTTTGCGGCGGAAAACAATCCGCTGAATGCAGTCGTTAAATTGGAAGTGCGGACTTCGAACCCGAATTACATTGCCCCATGGCAGCAGGTCATGGACGGGGCAACCGGTTCGGGCGTGGTCATCGGCGGCCGCCGGATCCTGACCAATGCACACAACATCGCCAACAGCACGATCATCACGGTCCGGAAACACAATACGGACACCATTTACACGGCGAAAGTGGAATTTGTCGATCACGGCTGCGACCTGGCGACTCTGCTGGTCAATGAGCCGGAATTCTATCGGGACATCACGCCGTTCGAGATCGGGGAAACCCCGCCGCTGCAGGCGGAAGTGCTGGCGATCGGCTATCCCATCGGCGGAGACGGCCTTTCCATGACCAAAGGGATCGTCTCCCGGATCGAGAACCGGATGTACAGCCATTCCCTGCGGAATCTGCTGGCGGTCCAGCTGGATGCCGCGATCAATCCGGGCAACAGCGGCGGACCGGTTTTCTACGGCAGCAAGATCGCCGGAATCGCGTTCCAGGGCCACCGCAAGGGAGAAAATCTCGGCTATATGATCCCCTGCGAAGTCATCCGGCATTTCCTCAAAGACATCGAAGACGGCCGGGTGGACGGCTGCGGTCTGCTGGGCTTTTCGTACGCCTCGCTGGAAAATCCAGGCATGCGCGCTTATTACAAAATGTCTCCGGAACAGACCGGAATGCTGATCACCATGGTGAACCCGCTGACGGAAAAAACCTCGCCGGGCGCCATCAAGATCAATGACGTGCTGCTGTCGATAGACGGTCACAAGGTCGCGAACAACGGCAATATCCGGCTGGCGAACGGCGAACCGCGTCATTTCAGTTATCTCCTGCTGAAAAAACAGATCGGGGAAAAGGTCAAACTGACCCTGCTGCGTTCCGGCCGGGAAATCACCGCGGAACTGCCGGTCCGCAAACCGGATTATTACATGATCCCCGTCTATGACCGCGAAATGGATTATTTCTGCTTCGGCGGGATCATTTTCACCACGCTGACCAGCAATTATCTGGCCGCCTTGGGAAAAAATGCCCCGGACACCCTGACTGCCCAGATGGTAAAGGGAAAAGATTTCGAAGACAGCGAACTGGTGGTGCTGACCATGGTGCTGGGCGATGAAGTCAATATCGGCTATCAGGATATCATAACGGAACTGGTTTCCAGCGTAAACGGAGTCAAAGTCCGGAATCTGCGGCATTTGATCGAACTGCTGGAGAAAAAGAATGACGGATACGCGATCCTCAAGTTCGACCAGCAAAACACGCCGATGGTGCTGGACCTGAAACAATTCCGTGCGGCCACGCCGCGGATCCTGGAAAAATATCAGCTTCCCGCCGACCGCAGCCGCGCCTACCGGAAGGGAAAGTGATCACGAAACCGACATCTGGTCCGGTTCTGCCGCGGTTACTTGAACAGATTGATCCCTTCGGGTTTCTTTTTCAGGGTCCGGACGCCGAAATTGGACGGCCAGTACCGGATGGCATACAGACTTGATCTGAGGCAGATCACTTCCACGAAATCAAAACGGTAGGGGATGTCCGGACGGCCGATCTCCCGCAGATAGGTGAACGCCGCCCGGTAGATCCGGCGTTTCTGGGCCGGACGGATCCGGCCTTTGAGCTGACGAGCCCGTTCGGCCGTTTTCGCCCGACGGGTCTTGATCTCGGCGAACACCAGACAGAAACCGTCCCGGAGGATCAGATCGATCTCGCCCTTGGGCATCCGGTAATCGCGCAGAAGGATGTCGCAGCCGAAATTCCGGTACATCCTTTCGGCGATGCGTTCACCTGCCGCACCGAGGCGGAGATGGGCGGCTCTGAGGCGGGCGAACCCCTTCTGCATCGTTCAGTCCGCTTCGACTTCGTAAAGCGCCCAGATCTTCGACTGGATCCGGAACGAGGCGCGGAGCAGATAATTTCGTTCGAACCGCTGCGAGATCTCCGCGCCGACCTCATCCGGATCGGCGCTGCCGAACGGAGCCAGCAACAGTTCGGATGAGGACTTGACCGGAGAATCTTCGAACAGCGCGATCAGGCATTTTTCCGCCGCGGCCGCGCCGACAAAACGCATTTTGCGCTGGCGTTTCATGCAGGCAGTCAGCATGTCGCCGACTTCCTCCGGATCGAACAGAATGTCATCGAACGGAACACGGACCTGTTTAAGCATAATACACCTTTTCCCCGGCTTTGGGGGCCGGATACGGTTTCCGGGTCAGTCTGACGGCATCGGCGTCATCGCAGACCAGGGCAGGGGAGATCTCCACGATGCAGTCGGGCGAACCGTCGGCTTTGCGCGGGACCTTGATCCCCGCGAGTTCGAGCCGGCGGGCATCGCGCGCACACATGAGTTCCCGGCAGGATTCGGCGGAATCGACGCCGGTCTTGTTCTTGGTCGGAGCGAAATGTTCCGCCCGGCAGCCTTCCAGGATCATGGTTTTCGAGGCCAGCGGGAGCGCATCGAAAATAAAGGATTCGAGCTTGACCGCGTTCGGTTCTTCGGGTTTCACGATCTCGCCGGCAGCATTGAGGAACGGCACTTTCTTGTCCGCCCGGTGCCAGGGCAGGTTGAGCTTGCCGTCAGCGGTCAGTTCTTCGATGAAATCGCGGCTGATGACGTGCATGGCGGGACTGCCCGCGAGGAACGCCAGTTCGCCGTCGGCATTTTTCTTCTGAGCCAGCTCGTCGGGCATGTCGCTGTATTCGATGATATGGAGCCGTCCTTCGGACATGCAGAAATTGCCGAGCTTTTCGAACGCATTGGTTTTCGGGAGCATACGCGCGCTCATGCGGGCGCCTTCCAGACAATGGAGTCCGAGGAAGAGCACATCCGCCATCGGGACCAGGGGATTGTCCACCTGGAAATAGGAGATGTATTCGACGCCGAGCCGTTTCATTTCGTCCAGTGCACCGGATTTTTTGAGGGCGAGCAGGGTTCCGCCGTGACCGTTGGGCGAGAGCGCGAGCGAATCTTCGGCGCCGAGCAGCAGCTGACCGTCGTAACCGATGGCCGGCATGGTTCCCTGCGTGAAGAAGTGGACGGAATCCGCGGGAAGGGAGAAATAGTCATGGGACTTGAAAAATGCCCGCGTAGCCCGGTCGTTGAGCTCGCTGGTCATGATATACCAGTGGAGCACATGGCCGTATTTTTCGGCAAAACGGCCGATCTCTTCGGCGAAATACTGGAAGAGCGTCTTGCCGGTCACGGGACAGATCGGATAGGTGCCTTTGGGGCCGTCGAACCCCAGCCGGGTGCCTTGTCCGCCGGCGACCACGAGCAAGGCGATCTTGCCGGCAGCGAGCAGTTCACGGCCCTTG
>SUWI01000248.1 GCA_015061565.1 Lentisphaerota bacterium | reverse complement strand
ATGAACGGCGTTGAAAACCGCGTCTATTACATCGGACCGATGTTCCGCGGGGAACGGCCCTCGGCCGGACGCCGCCGCCAGTTCCATCAGATCGGCGTGGAGAACGTCGGACGCGTGGCCCCTGCCCTGGATGCCGAATCCATCGCCATGCTCTGCCATTTCCTGAACGAGATCGGCGCTGGCGGTTTCAAGCTGCTGCTGAACACCCGCGGGGTGCCCGCCGACCGCAAACCGGCGGAAGACGCGCTGCGCGAACACTTTGCGCCGCGGATCGGTTCCATGTGCGAGGACTGCCGCAACCGGCTCGAACGCAACGTCTGGCGGATCCTGGACTGCAAGCAGCCGCAATGTCAGGAACACATTGCCGCCGCGCCCGATGCAGCCTCTCTGTTCGGTCCGGATTCCCGCAGCTATTTCGACCAGGTCTGCCAGATCCTCTCCGACTGGAATATCGATTTCACCGTCGAACCCCGGCTGGTCCGCGGTCTGGATTATTATGTGCATACGGTCTTCGAACTTACCCATACGGGACTGGGCGGACAGAACGCGATCGCAGGCGGCGGCCGGTATGAACTGAATCTGCCCGGCATGAACCGGCCGGTCTGCGGCGTGGGATTCGCTGCGGGCATCGAACGGCTGCTGATGGTCCGCGAGGCCATGAAAGTGCCGCAGATCGAAGTCCCGGGACCGGATGTTTACCTGGTGTCCCTGGGCGGAGCCGCGCTGGCGAAGAACCGGAAAATCGCCGCCCAGCTCCGGCAGAGCGGGATCTCCGTCATGCTCGAACCGGAAGAAAAAAGCATGAAATCGCAGATGCGTTCCGCCGACCGGCTGAAAGCCCGCCATGTCTTTATTCTCGGTGAATCGGAACTGGCGTCCGGTCAGGCCGTGCTCAAGAAGATGGCCGACGGATCCCAGCAGACGATCCCGATCGATTCTTTGAAGGAAATGTTGTCAAAATGAGCAGCAAAGTCAACAATCTGAACATCGCCAAGCAGTATCCGCTTCCGACTCCGCAGGAGATCCTGGAAGAACTTCCGACCACTTTCGTATCCGAGGATACCGTTTTCCGATTCCGTCAGGATGTTGAAAATATCATTCAGCGGCGCGATCCCCGGATCCTGGTCATCACCGGACCGTGTTCGATTGACAGTCTGCCGGCTGCGCTCGAATATGCGTCCGCCCTGCGGAACCTGCAGGACAAGGTGGCCTCCAAAATGCTGCTGGTCATGCGGACGTATTTCGAAAAACCCCGCACCACCATCGGCTGGAAAGGAATGATCTACGATCCCGATCTGAACCAGTCCTTCAACATCGAAAAAGGGGTCCGGATGGCACGGAAACTCCTGCTGGAGATCACCCGGATGGAACTGCCGGCCGCCACGGAATTTCTGGAGCCGATCATCCCGCAGTATTATGCGGATCTGATCTCCTGGGCGGCGATCGGAGCGCGGACCGTGGAATCGCAGACGCACCGGCAGCTGGCCAGCGGCCTTTCGATGCCGGTCGGGTTCAAGAATGCCACCGACGGTTCGATCAACGTGGCCGTCGAGGCCATCCAGACGGCACGGGCACAGCATTCGTTCCTGGGCGTGATCAATGACGGCCGCACGGGGGTATTCCAGACCCGCGGCAACCGCAACTGCCATGTCATCCTCCGCGGCGGTCAGCATCTGCCCAATTTCAGTTCCGAACACGTCGCATATACGGTGGAACTGATGAAACGGCTGAAACTGGTCCCGTCCGTCATGATCGACTGCAGCCCTGCCAACTCGATGCGCGATCCGCTCAAGCAGCCGAAGATCCTGGAGAACGTGGTTGCCCAGATCCGCAGCGGTCAGACCGCCATTTGCGGCGTCATGCTGGAAAGCTATCTCAAAACCGGCAAACAGGATATCGCCACCAAAGGCAAGATCTTCCCCGGCATTTCCGTCACGGATGCCTGTCTGGGCTGGCAGGAAACCGAAGAAGCGATACTGGCGGCCTTCGAACAGCTGCCCTGAACCAGGAGTTTTCGATTATGATTCCCAAGGAAATAAAAAAGATCCAGCAGGCCACTTGCAGAAGGACGTTTTTTTTACTGCCCACGCTGGATTTTTACGTTCTCCGGGAGTTTATGATCCCCTTCTCCGTTCTGATGTTCGCTTTTACGCTCCTCTTTCTGATCGGCGACATCTTCAACGACCTGAGCGATTTTCTGGAATATAAGGCATCATTTCAGGTGACCGCCCGCTATTTCATAGCCAAAATGCCGGGCAATATCCGTTTCGTCCTCCCGATCTCCGTCCTGCTGGCCTGCATGTATACTCTGGCCAATTTCGGCCGCAACAAGGAAATCACCGCCATGCGCTCCTCCGGCTTGTCGCTGATCCGCTGCGGCCTGGCGATTTTCTTCGTCGGGTTCGTGGTCATGCTGGTCAACTTCTGGTTCAACGAACTGCTGGTTCCGCAGACGGAACAGGAAGCCGTGCTGATCCGCGAAAAGCTCAGCAATCCGAAATATGAGGAGACCATGTACCGGATGCTCCAGTACCGCAGTGCGGACAAGCTGCGCGACTGGCTGTTCCAGAATTTCGACCAGAACGGCGTTCAGCACAATGTCATCCTGAAAAAATATTATTTTTCAGCTGAGAACGACAAGATTCTGGAATGGGACCTCCGCGCGGCGCAGGCGAAATTCGATCCGAAGACCGGGTGGCATTTTTATCATGCCGTCCGGACCATGTATCACCGGACCCTGCATCTGCCGGGCAATCCGGAAAAGATTCCCGAGCTGGTGATCCCGACCAAAGAGATGCCCGAACAGCCGGAGGATATCGTCAATGCAGTCAGGCCGCCGGAGGAACTGCCGTCCTGGATCATTTACAACCTGCTTCATGACAATGCGTCCATGGTGCCGACTTTGCGCGGGATGTATGAGACGATCCTCTATTACCGGCTGGCGTTCCCGACCGTCTGTTTCCTGTGCGTGTTCCTGGGTCTGCCGCTGGCGGCGAAAAATGAGCGCGCCGGCATTTTCCTTTCCATCATCACGGCAGTCGGTGTCATTGTGGTTTATCAGCTGCTCACCGAAATCTTCCTGGTGCTGGGGAAACAGGGATTTGTGCCGCCCATCGTCGGCGGCTTGACCCCAACGATCGTTTTCCTGTTTTACGGCTGGTTCTTCGTAGTCCGCAAGGCCGGCTGATCATGCCTGCCGTGCGGAAGACAGCTTGAAAATATGCCGATTTTACTGAATCAGCCGGATCTTGCGGATGGTCGACAAAATGGACGTGATCGAAAAACTGAAACGGATCATGACGCAGAAAATTTTTTTCTGTCTGTCCACGCCTTCGGGCGGCAGGAAAACGGAAACCCCCAGAGTGCGGCTGCATAAACATCCCTACCGGGAAATCGTGCTGGCCCTGGAAGGGGAAAACGATTTTTTTCTGCAGGACCGGAACTGGCACATGCGGCCGGGTTCGGCGGTGCTGATCGATTCCTGGGAACCGCACAGTTTCGGATATCGGGATCAGGATCACGATCTGCTGCATCTGTGGTTCTATTTTGCGGGGAACCGGATCCGGACGAGTTTCTACCAAGTGGGGATGCAGGGCAGTTACGGCACCCACATCGGCGGAGCGTTGCTGCCGCCTTATTTCTATCCGCTGATCAATTCCCGCTGGAATGAGTTCAGGAAACAGGAAGAACGCACTCCGGAAACGGCCGGACGATATCTGCTTTCGCCGCTGCATTGTCTGCTGGAGGACCTTCTGCTGCTGAACCGCCGGAAAAATCCCGCCGAGCCGGAACGGTCCGACCTGATCTTCGCGATGAAACTCTACATCGAAACCCAGAATGCGCGGGATTGTTCGCTGGAGGCTCTGGAAAAGAAATTCGGGTACAGCCGCTATTATATCGCGCACAAATTCCGGGAGGACCAGGGGATGCCGCTGGGGGCCTACATCAACACCGTGCGGCTGGCGTTTACCGAGAACGCGCTGATGAAGGGGCTCAAACAGAAAGAGATCGCCTACGAACTGGGCTTTTCCTCTTCCTCGGCGTTCTGGAAATGGTTCCGGAACAACCGGGAATGACAAAAATCGCAAGATCGGAAAACTTTTGGCAAGAATGGAATATTTACTTTTGCTTCATTCAAGCTTATAATACACATAACGGCATGAACCTTCAACCAACAATAAAGGATCGCAAAAATGGCAAATCTGGCAATTCTCGGAGGAGCGCGGGTCGTTCCTGAAAATCAACCCCTTTACGTCCGTCCCTGGCCGCCGCGTGATGAAGCGACGGCAGAAAAACTCAAAGAACTCTATATGAGCGGCCAATGGTCGTTCAACAGCCCGATGGAACAGGAATTCGAAAATGAATTTGCCAAATATCACGGCACGAAATACGCGATTTTCATGGCGAACGGGACCACCACGCTGGAATGCTCGCTGGCGGCGCTGGGCGTCGGCCCGGGCGATGAAGTCATCGTGCCGGCCCTGACCTGGATGGCGACCGCGCTGTCCGCGTTTTATGTGGGAGCCAATCCGGTGATCGTGGATATCGATCCGAAAACGCTGTGCATGGATCCGGCTGCGATGGAAGCGGCGATCACGCCCAAAACCAAAGCCATTATTCCGGTGCATGTCTACGGTTCCACCGCCGATCTGGAAAAGATTCTCGCAATTGCCGACAAGCACGGCATTCCGGTGGTCGAAGACTGCGCCCACATGCAGGGCGGTTTCTGGAACGGACGCGGCGTCGGCAGCTGGGGCAAAGTCGGCTCGTTCAGCTTCCAGCAGTCCAAGACCATGGCCTCCGGCGAAGGCGGCATCTGCATCACCAGCGATCCCGAACTGGCAGAGAAAATCTATCTGCTGAAACATATCGGCTACTCCCGCGGCGTCAAGCAGGGACAGGCCAGACGTGCTCCGGAAGGACTGATCTGCCACAACTACCGCGCCACCGCCTTCCAGGCGCTGATCCTGCTCGAACAGCTCAAAGGTCTGCATGACCTGATCGAGACCTACGGGAAACATGCCCGTCTGCTGACCGACCTGACCAAGGATATCCCCGGACTCCGGATCCAGGAACCCGGCCGGCTCGCCAACCCGCAGGGCTATTATTCGTTCCATTTCATTTTCGACGGAGAACAGTATGATGGCATCGATGTGAAAACCATCAATGCCGCCTGCACCGCGGAAGGCCTCGGCATCCCGAACGGCACGCACGGTCCGGTTTACCATCATCCGCTGTTCAACCTGAAGCCCGGCCAGTTCCGGTTCGGCACCGGCAACAACTGCCCGGTCTGCGAAAAGATCTTCCCGAGAACGCTCGGTGTGGCGCATCAGGTGCTGACCGATGAAAACACCATGATCAAGCTCGCTGAGATCCTGCACAAAGTCACCTCCAATCTGGATGAACTGCGTCAGTACCAGGCTGCTCAGCCGAAATAACCGGCAGAAAGAGAATTTCTCCGATGAAAGAAGTTCAATTATCGCACTTTTACCCATGGAAAATGGTTCCGGATACCCTCGTGCCGCTGGTCATGCAGGAATTTGCAGACAACGGCGCGAAGAATCTGGTCCTGATCGAGGCATGGGTGGAACGGCTGATCCGGGAACCCGGTTTTTACAGCAAGGTCAGAAACTGGCTACGCGCCTGCGGCCTGAACATTTTCGAATGCCATGGTCTCTGGGGTCAGGCTTATGATCTGAACATCACCGACCGTCCCCGCCGCAAAGGCATGATCGAAGACCACAAAATGGGTCTGGCATACGCTGCCGAGTTCGGCTGCAAGACCTACACCGTGCATATCGGGCCCTATTACCCCGGTATGGAAAAACCCATTTGCGAGGCATTGGAACAGCTGATCCCGGAAGCGGAAAAGAACGGGGTCGTCTTCGCGATCGAAAACGGGTTCGATCCCGGCAATTCGCCTGATGCCCTGCTCCAGTATCTGAAAAAGTTCCCGTCGGAATATTTCGGCTGCTGCCTCGACACCGGCCATGCGAACGTCATGGATGCCCGGCCGGATAAGAAGATGGAACTGTATGCTTCTTATGTCAAAAACAACTGGAACAACGACATCCGGCAGGAACCGGATCCGATCGGCAAGCTTTCCGACTATCTGGTCACCTCGCACCTGCATGACAACGACGGATATTCCGATGCGCACATGCTCCCCGGAACCGGGACCGCGCCCTGGGACAAATGGATCCCGGCGCTGAAAAAATGCCCGCGTCTGGTCAGTCTGCAGAACGAGACCGGCGCCCTCAATTACCGGGTCTCGGTCCGGAAACTTTGCGCGACTTTCGACGACCTGATGAAACTGCAATAAGATCAGTGATACCAAACAGGAGACCGATCATGAAAGATTTGATGTTTTTTGATGCGAACTGCCGGATCGGACGCTATTACAATGGCGGTCCAGGTGCGGAAAATGCCGCCGCGCTGCTCCGGGAAATGGATTATTTCGGGGTGGACAAGGCATTGGTCTGCAATATCAATCTGGACAAAGGACCGCTGGCAACCAACAAGACGCTGGCCGCTATGCTGAAGGAAGATCCGGAAGAACGCCTCACCGGCGTCTGGTGCATCCTGCCCTCCCAGTGCGACGAATTGCCGGAACCCGACGTGTTTTTCCGTCAGATGAAGGAAAACCGGATCGGCGCGATCACGCTTTCCCCGTTCGAACACCGCTACGTTCCCTGCCGTCTGACGCTGGGCAAGATCATGGATGCCGCGGCGGAACGGCGCATTCCCGTGCTGCTGAACGCATTCGCCGGGAAATGGCAGGATCTCTACAAATTCGTTGCCGAATTTCCGCGCAATGTGTTAATTTTCCAGGAAGCCGTCGGCAAATGGGGCAATGACCGTTATTTCCGGCCGCTGCTGGAAAATTACGAGAACTTCTATTTCGGCACCTCCGGCTACTGGGTGCCGGAAGGCATCCGTGATCTGGCGGAACGCTACGGCGCCCAGCGCATCCTTTTCGCCAGCGGATTCCCCGGCTACGATCAGGG
>SUWI01000247.1 GCA_015061565.1 Lentisphaerota bacterium | reverse complement strand
CCCATGATAAAGATCGCGGATCAGGGGAAACAGTTCCGCGCGCTGCTGTCATACCGGAAAGACCCGGAAATCAAAATCGGGATTCTGTTCCAGCAGACGCTGGGGCACAATGCCACGTACAATCCCCATTTCGACCGTGAACTGAACTGGCAGAGGACCGTCCGCAACACGGGAGAAGTCACGGTCCGGTTCTGTCCGGCCGGAAGCGAATTCCGGAACTATATCGGCAAAGCGGTCGGACTGCTGGCGCAAGAAAAGCCGGACTTTCTGATCGTGGACGACGACGCCCGGCTGGACGTCCGTTCCGATCTGGGTTATTTCGAATGTTTCTGCCCGGAGCATACCGCGCTTTTCAATAAGAAATACGGGACAGATTATACTCCGGAAGAATTCCGGAATGCGGTCAATTCCGCCCCGGACCATGACTTGCTGCTCCGGAATTTCACCGATCTTGCCGCGGAAACTCTTGCGGATTATATGAAACTGCTGCGGGAAAGCGCCGACCGGACGGCTCCGGGCATCCCGATGATCCTCTGCGGACACCCTGCCAACTCCGGCAGGAGAGGCAATTGGGCGAAGATCCTTTCGGGCGGATATCACCCTGCCGTGCTCCGGATCGGCAACGGATATTATCTGGAAAACGCGCCCCGGGGACTTGTCTTGCGTTTTTCCTTGACGGCGGTCCAGAAAGTTCTGGAGTCCTCCGGCGTCCTGCTGCTGGACGAGGCGGACACCTGTCCGCACAACTGTTACAGCAAGAGCGCGCGGACCATGCATCTGCATATCACGGCGGGACTGCTGAACGGACTGGACGGAGCAAAACTGTGGATCACCGATACGGGCCATTATGATCCGGGGATCACGGCTCCCTATGCGGACATCCTGGCAAAATTCCGCGGATTCTACCAGGTTCTGCATCAGACAGTCCGGCAAGTCGCCTGGCAGGGACCGCTGGCGAACATCCCGCGTCCGGAAGCCCTGCCGCGACCGAATCTGCCGCGATGGTTGAAAACCGGTATGTGGATCACCTCATATCTGTCCGTTTACGGACTGCCGTTCCGCTACGGGCGCACCGATGAAAGCGGACTGCATCTGCTTTCGGACAATGATCCGGACAATTTTGCCGATGCCGAACTGGACAGGATGCTGTCGGAAAGCGCGCTCGTCGACTCCGCGGCGGCGGAAAAACTGATTGCACGGGGATTCGCCGAAAAGCTCGGTATCCGGGAGATCCGGGAACTCAAAAACTCGCTTCAGGGCGAGGAGATCGCTGAAAACCAGCGCTTTCTGCACCGGCCTATGGTGGGATGCGGCGAGCTCATTCCGCTGCCCGGAACGCAGATCTTGACCCGGTTCCTGCTTCATGGAGCCGATCCCGTTCCCGGGGCGGTCCGCTGCCGGAACGTGATCGTCACCGCATGGCGGGTGAAATGGGATCCCCGGATCGATCTGCAGCCGGACCGGAGAGACCTGCTGACGTATCTGCTGCGCCAGCTCCCCGGCGGCGTTCCGGCGCGTTTCGAAAGCTCCAGCGATGCCACGCTCTGGTTCGGACGCGGTAAGGAATTCGACACCGCAGCCGCGGTCAATTACGGTTACGACCCGCTTGAGGAACTGCTTTTCGAACTGCCGGGAAAGCCGGTAAAAATTCAGCAGCTGCTGCCAAACGGGAACTGGAAAGAGACGGCTTTTTCCTGGAAAGACGGGCTATACCGGCTGCCGGTGAAACTGGATTGCGCGGAAATCGCCGTCTTCAGAATATTTGGTTCAACTCCTATCCGATGAGGGACTTATGCCGACCTTGAAAGAAATCGCGGAACAAGCGGGCGTATCCCCGGCACTGATTTCGGCTTATCTCAACGGTCGTCCCAGCGCCAGGATGCAGCCGAAGACCCGGCAGCGGATCAATGCCGCGCTTCGCAAAACCGGCTACAAGCCCAATCCGCTGGCGCGGGCGCTGCGGACGGGCAGCAGCGGAATCATCGGTTATCTGGCAAGTTCCCTCCAGAATGAAGTGAGTCAGCGGGAACAGGTCGGTTTCCATGAGGCTTTGGCGACCCTCGGTTACCGGATGATGACGCGCTATACAAAAAACGAATATCTGCTTTTTATGGAAGGATGTCAGGACCTTATCCACATGGGATGCGACGGATTGATCATCAACCGGGTCACCTATGAAGAAATGCTCAAATACTGTCTTACGCTCCCGGTTCCCGTGGTCGGTCTGGGGCCGGAGCCGGATTTGGCAAAATATGATTTCATGATCACAGTGGATTACCGCGCCGGAGTGGAAAAGGCGCTCCGGCATCTGGTCCGGACGGGCAGACGGCACGCCGTTTTCCTTTCCCATCCGCTGACGGATCCGGAAAAAGAGCCGCGCTATTCGGTCTACCGGGAATATTTTCCGGAAGGACCGTGTTTTTTCAATTCCAGAAAAGAAATACTCAATACGGAATGGATCGCGGACATTTTGAAGCGTCACCCCGAAACGGATGCTTTTTTCTGCATCAACGATGATTGCGCGATTGCGATCTGGGGTGCATTGAACGAACTGGGGTTCCGCGTGCCGGAGGACTATGCGCTGATCGGGTTCGACGATCTGCCTGCGGCCGCGTCCCTGCGCCTGGCGTCCATCCGGAAACCGCAGCGGGAAATGGTGGAAAGCGCGGTGGCCTTGCTTGAAAGCAAATTGAAAAAACAGCCGGCGGAAGTTTCACGAATCTTCCCGGCGGAATTCATTCCGCGCCGCAGCTGCATGAAGATTTCAGTTCGAAATAATAACAGGAAAGGATTGGTGAAAGCATGAAAAAAAGTTTATTGTCGGGGCTCCTGTGTCTGGGATTGTCCGTCTTTGCCGCAGAAAGCAGTAAACCCGAAGTCCGGCAGCTGAAAATCCTGACGGTCGGCAACAGTTTTTCCAACAGCGTGTTCCAGGACCTGAAAAACATCGTGAGAAATGAATCCGGATGTGCGATCACCCTTAATCGGGCAAGCCTGGGCGGCTGCACCTTTTCACGCCATTGGGATCTTCACCTGAAATCTGAAAAAGATCCTTCGTTCAAGCCATACAAGCCTTACCGGGAAAAATATTCATTGCGGGACCTGCTGACTTCCGATAAATGGGATATCGTCACCATACAGCAGGGCAGCCATAAAAGCTGGGTCCCGGACTCTTTTCATCCCGATGCGGACAATCTGATCAAGCTGATCCACACTCTGGCTCCGCAAGCCGAAATCGTGATCCAGCAGACCTGGAGCTACAACAGCGCCGCGCCGCGGCTGAAAGAGTGGAAGATCGATCAGAACCAGATGTATGACCGCCTCACCGAAAACTACCGGGAATTGGCCAGGAAATACGGACTCCGCATGATTCCGGTCGGATATGCCGTCCAATTGTACAGAAAGGACCTCGGCAAAGAACTCATACAGCTTGATCCGGCCGAATTCAATTCCTTCAAAAAGCCGGCAAGACCGAAAAACAATGACGTCGTCGCCAATTTTTCCTGGCAGCAGAACCCCAAAACCGGAAAAGATTTCCTGCGCTTTGACGCCACGCACATGAATCCGGCAGGACGTTACCTGCAGGCATGCGTCTGGTTTGCTTTCCTTTACGGAAAAGATCCCGAAACGATCAAATACATCCCCGCCGGAATGAGCCGGGAACGGGCCGCATATTTCCGCAAACTTGCCAAAAGGGCAATAGAAGGCTTTCCGCAAGTCGAAAAAAAATAAAATCAACGATAATCGAAACTGAAAGGACAAGGATCATGCAGCAGAAAGACACGATGGAAAAGAAGACCGCCTCCAGCGCCTGTTTCATATCACCTGTTTCATATTTGAAGCGTAAAACAGTGTGCCGTTTTACGCTGATAGAGCTCCTGGTGAAAATTACTTGCTTTAGCGGTGATTTGGCAAAAGCGCACGAGGTATGAGGTAGGAGAGTTGAGAGATGAGGTAAAAGACAACAATGGAAAATCCTGTTTTCCCAACGTTGAGAATTATTGCAAATTGCCATCATCTTTTCAATAAACTCCAGTCTCATAAGAACAAAAAAACTATGAAAAACAAAAATGAAAGGGCTATGAACATGCCGAAAGACAAGAATGATTTAAAAACCTCATCTCTCATACCTCATCTCTCATACCTGAAGCGTAAAACGGCTTGCCGCTTTACACTGATAGAGCTCCTGGTCGTGATCGCGATCATCGCCATTCTGGCGGGGATGCTTCTTCCCGCCCTGAGCAAAGCACGGGACAAGGCGAAAACGATCCAGTGTCTTGGCAATGTCAAAACCCTCAGCACGGCCGTCACGAACTATGTCGACACCTTCGGAGGCTATCTGCCCGGTGCGGGAGACAACGGCTGCTACGCTTACTGGCAGCAGGAGTTTGCCAAACAGAAACTGGTCAATACGCCCGTACCGGATGACGACCTTAACGGCGGAAAAGCCAAGGGAGTCTACGCCTGTCCGGCGGAAAATTACTCCCGGCTGAAGGGCGACAGTATCTGGAACACTTACAAGGGATGCAATTACGGACTCAACTTTTATCTGAACAAAGGGCTTACGACCACGAAACCCATCCCCACCATCTGGAGGAAACTCAGCCACGCGAAAACGCCGTCCGTGACCTACGCGGTCGGAGACAAATGGCTCTCTCCGCTGTATATGGACACAGCTCCGACCATCTCCATAAGGGCGCGCTGGTATTACCCCGGAGAGCGGCACGACGCACGCTGGAATGTCGCCATGCTCGACGGCCATGCCTCGACCCAAAAAGGATACCCGCTGGCAGGTAAAGCCTCGGATTGGCTCAACAATGCCTGGCGCATCAACTCCGATGACAGGGAATGAAAGTGATGAAGTTTCTTTTACTGCAATTCGTTTTGGCAGGCTCGCGGCTGAGACCCGATTCGCCCGTCATAACACAAAAAAGGGATCATGCGGCATGAATACGTTTCCGGCGGAACTGTCGCTTCCCGAAAACAGCGGCTACCGGGAAAAAGACAAATGGATCTGGTGCGGGACCGCCATCGAGGAGGAAGGCAAGGGCTTTCATCTCTACGCCTCGCGATGGCGCAAAGATTATCCGATGCTCGAAGGATACGTCCTCTTTTCGGAAATCGTCCACGCCTTTTCACCCACGCTGGAGGGACCTTATCATTTTGTCGAAAAAGTGCTTCCGTGTTTTCCCGATCCGCATTGGGACAGCCGGATGGCCCACAACCCGACGATAGTCCGAAGGAACGGCGAATATCTGCTCTATTATATCGGGACCACTTACAGCAAAACGCCGACCCCACCGGACATTATTGCCAAAGAACGCGGAATGATGCTCGAAGTCTATGACGGGATCCGCATCGGGCTGGCCCGCAGCAACTCACCGGCCGGCCCCTGGAAAGTCTGTCCGCATCCCGTCCTGGAGGCACGGAAAGACAACTTCGACAATACGATCGTCACCAATCCGGCGCCCTGTGTGCTGCCGGACGGACGGATCTATCTTTACTATCGGACCAACACGCCGGGCGGCGCCCGCATCGGACTGGCCATCTATGAAGACCCGGAAGGACCGGCGCTCCGGTTCGACCACCCGGTGCTGGATGCGGACTTTCACATCGAAGATCCGTTTGTCTGGCACAACGGCAGGAACTTCGAAATGCTCGCCAAGGATCTGAACGGAAAAACCACGGGCGAATATCACAGCGGAGCGCACTTCGTTTCCGATGACGGCATTCAGTGGGATTTCGCCGGAAAAGCCTATTCTCGGCAGGTCCTTGCTCCGAACGGCGGGAAAATCACTTTAGGTTCGCTGGAAAGGCCCCAGCTGCTGTTCGACAAAGACGGTACGCCGAAAGCCCTTTTCGCCGCCGTGGCGGACGGTCCGGGCGGCTTCAGCAAAGCAGACAACACCTGGAATCAGGTTTTCCTGCTGTAATGAAGAATATAAACGTCTGCGGCTGAATTCAGATCCCGGGGCAAGAGAGGATCCCGTTTCAGGTCAGTCGACGCCTTTGCCTTCCTGCAATGGAGAATAATAGGTGTCTTTATCCGATGGACCGATATTTCCGGCCATTAAATTTGCGACAGCGGCAGGATCGGGCTTCTTGTTGTAATAAGCGGCTTTTGAAGAACTGGCATGTCCGTCCGCCCAGGTAAAATTGGCAGTATCTCCGGAATGCCGGAAATGGACATTGTCCATATGACTTCTATTTGATGTGCCGGTTTTCCGGGTAATCACCCCATCAGCCGATTCTACAGAAAGAGGACCGTAAACAGTAGGAACAGGTTCTCCGCACGAAGACGAGCTTACGCTGATCGTATCGGCAAAAGCAACCAATTCAGATGGACGAGCTATTTTTTTCATACCCCAAAGCGGTTTGTCTTTATAATCATCTATTTTTTGATTACCCATATAAACCTGCGAGCCCATGCCATACATATTATATCCGTATCCAGTTCCTAATTTAATATTTTTCGGATCGTCAAAAGAACCCCAGTTTTTGGCAGGGCTGGTACAAATAAGTGCTTTCCAGTCATTCCCCATATATGGGAGCAAATATGAAGTTGTCAAATCAAATACACCGTTGGTTCGTTCTCCGAGCCATAAAATAGTGAATTTTGTAGAATCTTTCTGATAGATATATGCGCTGGGCAGGCAGTGTTCGTAATCGTTATAATAACCGGCAACTGCCAGCCCCATCTGTTTCATGTTGGAAAGACAGCTGATGGCTTTTGCTTTGCCGCGGGCGGCATTCAGCGCAGGCAGGAGCATGCCGGCAAGAATCGCGATGATCGCTATCACGACCAGAAGCTCGATGAGCGTAAAGTGCCGCTTGCGTTCAAATGATGAAAAATGATCCTCCGACGCTCTCCGAGCTGTGGAGGACAGGAAGATGAAGGATGAAAAACGTTTCATGGATTGTTCCTTTTTTGTTATTACGATTTTGAAAAACGTAATAATATACAATCGTAAGAAAGAAAATCAAGCGGGAAGGAAAAAATCAGGAAATAATTTTTTCGCCGGTGGTGCTCATGGTCAATTCGGCATGAAG
>SUWI01000246.1 GCA_015061565.1 Lentisphaerota bacterium | reverse complement strand
TGCCGGATTCAACGCCATCGACCTTTTCGTCAAGAATCCCGACACCACGACCCGCGGTTACTGCAACATCAACGACGTGATCGAACGCGCCGCCTCCTACGGGCTGGATACGGTGATCTACAGCTATCTGAAATGCTACAAGCATCCGGACGATCCCGATGCGGAAGAATATTTCGACAGCGTTTTCGGCAATATCTTCCGCTGCCATCCCGGCGCCGCCGCCATCCACCTGGTCGGCGAATCCCTGAGTTTTCCGAGCAAGGACCCGCACACTACCGGCAAACCTTACAAGGAGAGCGTCCACGACGGCATTCCGGACACCCGGCCGAGCCCGGGCTGGTATCCCTGCTATGACTACCCGGCGTTCGTCAAACGCGTGGCCGACGCCGTCCACAAAGTCAAGCCGGAAGCGGAAGTCATCCTGAACACCTACAACTGGGGCTACACGCCGGCGGAAGTCCGGAAGAAATTCCTGGAAGCCATCCCGCGCGACATCACGATCCATGCCACGTATGACATTTTCAAGCTGAACCGCCGGGGCGGCCTGAGCTGTCCGGTCATGGACTACAGCATATCCGCTGCCGATCCGGGTTCCTACTTCACCAGCGAGGCGGAAAACGCCGCCGCGCTCGGATTCAAGCATGTGCGCGTCACCAGCAACACCGCCGGCGCATCGTGGGATTTCGGCACCGTTCCGTATGTGCCGGTGCCGTTCCGCTGGGCACACCGCATGGAAGTGCTCAAAAAATATCTCTTCAGCTGCCATGTGGACAGTTTCTATGAAACGCACCACTACGGCTGGTGGCCGAATCCCTGCAACGACCTGGCCAAGGAGATCTTTTTCTCCGACGGCGAAACCGACATCGAAAAGATCCTGCTCAAGTCCGCCTCGCGCGACTACGGACGCGAAGCCGCTCCGGAGATCGTCGCCGTCTGGAAGGTCTGGAGCGATTCCATGGACCACTACATCGGCACCAACGAAGACCAGTACGGCCCGTGGCGGTCCGGACCGGCCTATCCGTTCATCTTCCAGCCGAACATTTCGCGGGTGATGGCGGGCAAGGAGATCGCGTTTCCGGCCGCGCCGCATGCGCATTTCGGCGGACGGATCATCAAGACGTTTTACATGCCTTACGAAAACGAAAACCAGTCGCCCGGTCCGCTGCGGTATCCGGTGGAGATCAAAGAGCTGGAAAAGATGCTGGAAATGTGGGATTCCGGCCTCAGCCGCCTGGCCGCCGCCAAAGGCCGGATCGAGGCGAAGAAGATGCGGAATTACGAACTGCTTTACGCCCTCGGAAAATTCATCCGCAATTCCATCCGGACCACGCTCAACATGAAGCACTGGTGGATCCTCAATACCAAGCTCCAGGTCCCCTCCGACCGGGAAACCATGCTGGCCTTACTGGATCAGATCGAAGCCCTGGCGCAAAAGGAGATCGAAAACGTCAAGGACACTTTCGACGCGGTCCGCACCGATTCGCGCATCGGCTGGGAACCTTCCATGGAATATGTCTGCGATGAATGGCATCTGGACTGGAAACTCCGGCAGATGGAAAGCATGCTGCGGGAGACTGCGGCCTACCGCAAAATGATCCAGCTCTGAATCCGGGAGGGCTGACCATGAAGATGTTTCTTTCCTGTCTGGCGGTTTTCTGTCTGGGAATGCTGAGCGCAGGAGAGAAGATCTTCCTGAATCCCTCCTCCCCGGTCGGGATCTTCCGGCGGAACTCCGGCGAATGGCACGGCGGCGCCGCGAGGCTCGAACTGCTTTATTCCGCCACGCATCTGACGCTGGATGCCGTGCTGACCGTGCCGCCGGGACGGACCTTCAAAGCCGCGGGAAAACCCGGCGACGAGATGTCGGTGTTCGGCGGTGAAGTCTTTGAATTCCAGATCGCGCCTGCGGGTCAGAACGGAGTCTATTATCATTTCGGCATCAGTCCCTCCGGATATATGTATACCGCCCGCTGCCGGGATACCAGGTGGGAGCCCTCCAGGGATGTCCTGGAAAGCCGCGTCGACGGGAACCAATGGCATTTCCGTCTGAGCGTGCCGTTCAGCGATCTCAACGCCGCGCCGCCCAAGCCGGGCGAGGTCTGGCGGATGAACCTGGCCCGCACGGATGTATCCTCCGGGCTGGGCCGCATCACCGCCAGCCATTCCGGAGCCGGCGATTTCCATGACGTCTCGCAGTATTCCGATGTCATTTTCGGCAAGGACGCGCCCGCCGGAGCTTCGATCCAGCTCCAGGACGCCCGGCTGAAACAGGACCGTCTGCTGTTCCGTTTCACCTCGCCGCTCCGGACCGATCTCCCGCTGCGGCTGGAGTTTTATGCCGACGGAAAACTCTGCGGGACCAGGGAGGCCGTCATGCAGAACGGTACGCTGGCCGCGGAACTGCCGCTGCCGTTCCGGAATCTGCCGCTGAAATCCGGGATCCCGGCTCAGGTCGTCCTGAAAAACGCCCGGACCGGCGAGCTCCTGTGCCGCACGGCGGGCATCATTCCCATGACGTCCGGAATGCTTCAGCTCGACCGGTATTATTACGTTGCGGGCCACTCGGCGATCAATTTCCGGCATGATCTCTCCGGCGCGGTCACCGTCCGGCTGTATGACAGCAGCCGGAAAGTCATCCGCACGGCTTCGGGGAAATCCATTCCGCTGGCCGGACTGGTTCCGGGACGCTATGTGCTGGAAGCTGCCAACGAGCGGAACACCGTTTCGCGGGTATTGTTTGTGCTCGACCGGACTCCGGAATTGGGACCGCTGGAGGCCGGACAGGTGCTGACGGTTTCCGACGGACGGCTCTGCCGCGGCGGCAAACCGGTTTATCTCTTCGGACTTTCCCAAACGGCCAAATCGTTCCCGCAGTTTTCCGATGCGTTCAATCTGCTTTACAACCGGGCCGCGGTCCGCAAAAATGCGGTGATCCTGGCTGCCCCAGCCGGCGGCAAGCTGATCCGGCAGCCGTTCCTCGCCCGGGTCTTTCCGCCGGGACAGGTGTATCCGGAAAAACTGTCCGCCCAGCTCCGCCAATACCGGAAGCAGCGGGTCCCGCGGCTCTGGCGTATCTCATACGAGGCGCAGATCCCGCTGGCGGTCAAAGATGCCGACGGCAAACTGGTCCCCGCGGATTCCAAAGATTTTATGTATAATGTCTACCGGACGTTGAAAAAAACCGTTCCCGAAACGATCTTTTCGATCCAAATCGACAGTCCGTCGCGGATCAGGGATTTTGCACCGGCCTGCGATGTTCTGGAAATCGCGTTCTGGTCCTCCAGCTATTCCCGGACCATGATGCCGAATCTGCAGCGGGACATGCTCAAGGTCAAGCAGGATGCGGGGCCGGACAAGCCGGTCATCTTCTGGCTCGGCGGCACGATCCCGGACAAAGCCAGCCGGATCGCCGAGGAGATCCGCGCGGCGGTCTACCTGTCCATCCTGCACGGTTTTTCCGGCAACATCATTCACATGGGACACGGATTCCTGCCTCCGGAACGTTCGCGCCTCTGGTCGCTGCTCTCCGGCATCCATGCGGAAATCGAATCGTTCTACGACGCGTGGGCGGCAGGAAAAGAGATCACGGTGAAAATACCCGAACCGTTCATCGGCAAAGCGGTCCGGACCGCATCGGGTGAAATCCTGCTGATCGCGGTCAATCTGAGTCCGAACGAGGTGAACTTCTCCTGCAGTCTGCCGGGCGTACCGAAGAACGACCGGTTCACCGGCTACGAACCGAAACTCTACCGGCTGTCGGGACGATGATCAGAACCCCGGATATTTCTCCCACCATTCATCGGTAACATGTCCCTCCGGACCGTATTCGAAACGCTTCCAGAGGTCGTCGGCGATCCGGGAGACGATCCGCCGCTCCCGCAGACTGGAGATCCATGGAGCGGGGATGGAGGATCTGCCGTTGATCACTCCAATGATGCTGCCTGCAACCGAACCGGCGGAACCGCCGAGATACGCCGCCAGCAGAACGCCTTTGGTAAAGTTCCAGGAATGTTTCAACGCACAGAAGACTCCGACCGCCAGCACTTCGTCCGCGGACTGGCATTCTTCGAATTCGGACATGTTTTCCGTGGTGCGGGCTTTTTCCAGCGCGGCGCGCGTTTCCCTTGCATCGGGCTGGTCTTCAAGATGAGCCATGACTTGATCAAGTGCATCATCCAGCGGTTTTCCCGACAGGAGCTCGGCGATCAGCATGGCGAACGCGCCAGCCGAGGTGACGGCAGTCGGATGGCCGTGCGTGATCGAGGCAAAACGGCAGCCGTAGTCATACGCCGTTCGAGGTTCGAGAAACAGACCGGCCGGAGCCATGCGCGCCATTGCACCGCATCCTTTGCAGTCATTGCGGACCCTTTCCCCTTCCCTGCTGTTTTCCAATGCGGAAATAAGATCCTTTTCCGGCGAACCGTCGGCATATAACTTTTTTTCACGGATCAGCCAGCCCGAATTCAGCGCTTCCCGGAAATTGTTTTCCCGAACCGCGCCGTCCTGGGTTTTCAGCCAGCGCAAATAAGCATAACGCATGACCGCGACGGGATCGCAGATGCCTTTCTCATTATTGCGGGTTTCGGCCCGCAGGACCCCTTCCGCAGTGAACAGCGTCAGCTGCGTATCGGCCGTGATCAAACCGCATTCCGAGCCGAGCGCATCGCCAACCGCGCCGCCCAGCAGACAGCCGCGGATAGCATCATGACGGGCAGGCTCCCGAAGCCGCATATCCAGCCGGATCCAGGCGGAAACCGCTTTTCCCAGCACCGGGTCGGATGAATATTTCCGGACCGCCTCGAAAATACAGTCGGCATCATGCAGATACCGGAATGCCCGAAGTGCGCCGCTGCACTTGACGAAATCGCGGGAATTTTGGATACGGTCCGAAATTTTGACCAGAAGGATATCCCTCGTGCCGTTTCGCGCAACATTCAGCAGATACTGTCTCTTCTCGGTTCCATCGGGGCGGGTCAGCTGACGGATCCCGTTGAGAACCGTTTCATTGGAGGCCGCCAGGATTTCCGCCTCGGACACTTTGGTATCTTCCAGCAGATCGTGTCCCCAGGCGATGGCGACTGCCTCGGAATCTTCGGGTTCGCCCCAATCCAGCAGATTCTTTACTACCGCTTCAGGATGTACGATATAGGGCGGCGGGATCTCGTCTTTGGGTGCCTTGCGGAATTGTCCCTTATGCCATTTCCGCGCAAGTTCCATCATTGCATACATGTTTTTCTCCTTTCATTAAAACCATCGGTTTTCGGAATTTCTGACCGTTTCAGCTGAAGCTGCCGGTTCAAGAAACCGGAACGTAAAATTCCGCAAAAATCGGCAGGTGGTCGCTCTTGAGTTCATCAATATATACATCCCGCCGGCCGAGTCCGGTTTTCAGGCCATCAAGCAAAGAGCTCGAAACCATCAGCAAGTCGCATTGATACCAGCACCCGTTTCCGACATATTTCAAGGTATCGGCATTGTCCGCGACCGGATAGACAGGCGGAAGATCCAGATCCCTCAGCTTTTTCTCCAGATCTTTTCTCATTTTTCTGCAGTCAGCCTGTTTTTTGGCATTGTCAAGATAAGCATCGGAATGAAGGATCAGATTGGTGTCACCGGCAATGATCAGATTATTCCCTTCATGGCAGAAGGATTGAAATTCTTCAAGGATGGACGCGAAGTTTTTGAAATAATCGCTTTGACTTGATTTATAGGGAGCATTCCAGATTCCCAGAAAGCGGAAAAGTTCTTTCCCATCTTCCGATTTGTAAATATATCCAGCTGCTGCCGGAAATTCCTTGCGGCCGGGAACGATGATTTTCTCAGTTTTAAATCGTGCCGGCGGATTTTTCCGGTAGAACATGATTCCTCTGCAATAATTCTCCGTCCGGCTGCTGATCTGTTCGGAAAAATGCCCCGGATCCAAGTTTTTCATCCATTTCAGGGAAGGCACCTCCTGCAGAAAAGCAAAGTCGGGGGCTTCATTTTCCAGCAGGGAGCAAATTTTCCCTTCCGTGTCCGGATCGGGATCCTTCATGAGCCCCTCCGGACCACTGCCCTTCGGACCAAGCACGTTCCACACCGCAATTCTGATTTTTTCTTTTTGCATCGTAATACCCTTTTTCCTATTTTTATCTTGCGCTGATGTTTTCAGTTTTCCCTTATCATACCCCGGTAACCCGGACGTCTAATGTCCTAGTCCTGCAGATTCCCCAATAATTTTTCGGCAATTCTGCGGACCTGATCCTTCAGGTCGGCCGGGGCCAGGATCCGGACATTGCCCTGACAGGAAAAAATGAGCTGCAGAGCTTCGTATTTGGGAATGTTTTTCAAAGACACACGGATGAAATCTTCGCCCCGCGCGGTGATCTTGTCGGCAAAGCCGGCCGCATAGGACTGATCGAACGGATGCAGGATCTCCAGAACGACCTCCGGGATCTTTTCGAAATCGAACAGGCCGGACTCCTTGACCTGCTTCAGGATGGCAGGATCCGGATAAAACTGTTTGTCCGGGATGATTTCCGCTTTTTCGATCCGGTGGAGTGCCAGCACCTGGATCTTGACCGGATCATAATACTTGTCATCATCGCGCAGCAGTTTTCCCTTGAGGTACCAGCAGCCGCCGTTCCAGGCAAAAATATGGGGTTCGAACAATTTCTTCGCGACCCGGTTTCTGGACGACCGGTAGACCAGTTCCAGGAACCGGCGCTGTTCCCAGGCATTGTAGGCCGTCAGAAAAATATCCGGCGATACGGGCGGCAGGTTCGGCGGACAGAGCACCTGGAAATTCTCCAGTTCGGCGCCTTCCGCCATGCCGGTTTCATTCTTCATCAGCAGAGCGCCTACCGCCTTATTGACCTCCCGGCGCAGAGGATCGGGGAAAATACTGTCGGCGACCCGTTCTCCCAGCAGAACCGATTTCATCTCGAACGGTTCCACCATCAGGTCCTCATTGTACCATTCGGTGTTGGTCAGATAAAATCCTTTCCGGGAAGCGTCATATTTTACCGGTGCTCCATATTCATCGCGCAGGTCGGCAATATCCCGCGAAAAGGTTTTGCTCGAAAGCTTGAACACGCCTG
>SUWI01000245.1 GCA_015061565.1 Lentisphaerota bacterium | reverse complement strand
TCGCAAAAGGTTCCGGAAATTTGGTTCCCAGTTCAGTCCACGGATCGAACGGCTTGCCTTTGGGCCCGTAATACATCGTGCTCCACAGCAATGCGCCGCAGCCGTCGGCCAGGTAAACTTTCCAGGGATAACTCCGGGCTGCGAGGTAACGCGCCGGGTCCAGTGAACTCACGAACTGATAATACCAATGTTCCTGAAAGTTTTTGGTCCTGGCGTGGATCGAGGCTCCGTCCAGCGGGCTTACTTTCGCATGGTAAGGCGGCAGCAGGTCGCCGTAACTTTCCGCGACCATCATGATTTTCAGTTCCGGCACCGCCTCCGTCAATTTCTTCAGGATCGGAGCCAAATCTTTGTAGACATCGAACGGAACTTCATCGTAAATGTAATAATAAAAATCGATCTGCGGATATTTTTCCTTCGTATGAGCGAGGAACGCTTTGGCATAATCGATCACATAACCGAGTCCGACCGGTTCGTCGTAATAGCCGCCGAACGGCGTCCGGGGCGGTTCCGACCCGACCAGCCGTTTCCAGCGGATGTGCGTTTTGCGGCCCTTCGATTTGAACCAGCCGGCGTTGTCGCCGATCATTCTCAGCACCGGGAAATTGAAGAAGTGATATTCGCGGATCATTTTTTCCAGCGATTCGTCGAACGGTTTCCAGTCGGTGACGACCACATGGCCGTTGCTGATCTTCCATTTCGGCGCGGCCGGTTTGCCCACCTGATTGCCGGTCACGCGCATGAGCCGCAGCAGTTTCTGTGCTTCGCGCATGGCAACGGAGACCGGACGGGGATCGAATTTGGCATAATTCGCTGTTGAGAATCCCGGCAGCGTGTAAAAATAGGTCTTCAGCGCGGGCCGGTCCGGCAGCGAAAAGCCCCAGACTTTCACTGCCAGCGGGATCTCTGCCAGCAACTTGTCCCCGTCGCGAAGCGTGACCTTGCCGCGGTAAACTCCTTTCGGCGTCTGCGCCGGGACCCGGACCGTCAGATACAAGCCCAGATTTTTTCCCGCCGGAAGTGCCGCGGGTTCGTTGAACTCGACCAGCGGATCGGCATGACGTCCGCCCATCCGGGGATTGGGCTGTTCGATCACCCTGGCGAACTCCACGCGCCGGATTTCGGTTTGCCCCGCGGGTATGAGGTTTTTTCCGCAGGAAAGATCGGAAACCTCGGCGGTGATCGCTTTGCGTTCCGATTTGGAATTCATGACCAGCTGGAAGGATTCCGCCTCATTTCCCGCGGCGGATAGTTCCACTTCTTTCCCCGGCTTGAGATTTTGAGGGATTCCCGATTCGGGGATCTGGAAACAGGAACGTTCCGCGTAGCAGATGAAGTCCGAAGTCTGCACCAGCAGCCGTCCGTCGCTTGTGGGGAACACCGGTTCGGGAAGCCGGCGGAACGCCGCATCATCGACCCAGGTTTTCATCCGTCCGCAGAATTTGACCGTGACCGCGGCGGCGCAGCAGTTTTTCGGGGTGAAGAAACGCATCCGGAAAAGATGCCATTTGCCGGGCGTGACATCGTAATGACCGCCGTTGGCGTATTTCAGCAGTTTTCCGTCTTTGTCGTAGCACCAGTAGTCGCACCAGAGGAAACCTCCCGGGTAAACATCCTTCACCAGATACCAGAGGCTGAATTCATACTCCTTCTGCCCCTCGCAGGGAAATCTGCCGAAGGAGAGGTGATTGCGGCCTTCGGGGAAGGTGGTCGTGAAAAAGAGCGATTTGCTTCCGGTATGGGCGACGGTATCGTCGATCCGGCTGCTGAACCGTTCGTCCGGCTTTCCCGGTTTGACCGCCGTAAAGATGTTTTCCATCCGCGTGACCCGGTAATTGGTCTGTCCGTTTTCGAATGAGGGGTCACTTATCGTCGAGTCGGACCCTGATGCACCGAAAGACAGCATCCCGGCGGCGAGCAGAAAAGCGGTCGTTTTCTTCATGGTCATCTCCTTTCCCGGTCACTGAAAATATATCTAATTCAACGTTGAATTCACTGTATTATATCACTGCTTTTTGCAAAATACAAGCCGCCTTTCCGAAAAAAATCTTGTTTTTCCTTTTTTTCGATGGTATATTACCCGAAAATGGAGATGCGATCAGTTCATGGCAACATTGAAAGACATAGCTGCTCTTTGCGGGGTGACGCCGACCGTGGTGTCCGCGGTGCTGAATCACCGAAAAGGGACCGTCTCCTGTTCGGAAAAAAAACGGCGGCTGATCGAAAAAACCGCGGCTGAACTGCACTATCATGTCAACAGCATGGCCCGTTCCACTTCCAGCAGCGCATTCCGATCGTGGCCTTGATGTTCCACAAACTCCAGTTGCACGATAAGATCATGGAACGGTATTTTTCCGCAACGGCCTCGGAATTGAATTTTCAGCTGCTGCAGCACAATCTGGAAAGTCTGCTGGCATTCTACCGCAACGAAGAGGAACAGATCAGCCGTTTTCAATCCCTGGTCCATACCGGGCTGATCGGCGGCGTTATCAGCAATCTGATCCCCGAGAGCAATGCCGGATTTATCCGCGCGCTGCAGTCCAGCGGAGTTCCGTATGTCCTGCTGGGAACGCCGCAGATCCCGGCCGTCTCGATCCGGGTGGCGCACGGCATGCCGCCGGCGCTGCTGCAGAAACTGATCCGGCATACTCATGCCAGAAACTGTTACCTGCACCGGATGGTCGGCGGTGAACATCTGCTGGCGCTTTACCGGAAAGGAAGCCAGCCGGCATGGGATATACCCATTTCGCCGGAATTGACGGAAAATCCGGACAACCTGATCCTCAGCTACGGGGTGGAATTCTACTGGATGCTCAAGCAAAGTATGAAAGTTGCCAATCCGGGCATCGTCGAGGAAAAAGGGTTCGAATATCTGATCCCGCCGGGGGTGCCTTACATGCTTTCCGTCGGCGATGCATTGGTGGGCCGTCCCGCCCGGGCCGCAGCTATCCTGGCCGATTGGATGAAACGCGGGATCGTGCCACCGTCCGAGGTCATCACCATTCCCATGCACAAGGATTTCCAGCTGTTCGTGTAAGAGAGCGGAACGCTCAATATCATTCAGCGGTATTGTATGCGGTCGCCCCCAATACGGTCAAGTCCATGTTGGCGGTATCTCCGGTCGGCAGGATCGTCAGTGATGCGATCGGTTCACCGTTCAGTTTCCCTGGATAATCGACTGCGACAACCGGGAACAGCTCGTTCCAGCTCAGTTCATCGATCCATGGCAGGTAAATGTGTCTCCCCGCCCGGTGATTATATCCGGAAACATACCAGTGAAAACCGGGAATGGGATGCTTTACCTGTTTCCCGGAACGGGTCTTCAGAACGACGACCGCCGCTCTGGTATTCCATGCAATCGGACCGCCTGCCTGCAGATACAGCACGATCCGGTCACGAGTCTCGGGAAGGGGGAAGGAAATCTTTCCGGTAGCGGGTTCGCCTTTGACATCCTGATAAAACTCCAGCTCCGTCCCGGGGCGGATCCGGTCCGCCAGATTATTCGACTGCCGGTAGAACGGCCTCGGATCGTCATAAAAATTCAAACCGTGCCGGGAAATCGTCAGAACCTCTTTTTCAATCGGGAAATTGCCCGAATTCGGCAGGGATTCCGGTGCGGAAAACCGCAGATCGACTTTCTTCACCTTTCCGCCGGACAGGGAAAATTCATAACCGTAAACATTGGTTCTCGTGGATTTTCCGAATTCCGGGGTGTAAAAGATGATCTCTTTCCAGCCGCGAGCCCGGTTGATGCCGTATGTCCGGAACCGGATCCGCATGGGACACCCCTTTACCCCAAAAGTGATTTTCTGCAGCTGTCCGTTCCGGGCAAGTTCCAGCAGCGGCGGCACGGAATTGAGCCGGATCCAGTCCGGTTTTCCGGGGAATTTCACCGCCGGGGAAAAATCGGTCGGGATCCCCGAATCATTTTTCAACTGACGAATGGTATCCGGTAAAGAGACAGGAATCCCGCCCCGCGGCTTGAGAACCGCGGGCTGACGGGCGGGAATTTTCGTGCCGCGCGAGTAGAACAGATAATCGGATGCCTGGTCCAGTCGCGGGATCTGGCATGGAGCGGCTTTCGGATTCCAGGCATATTCGGCAATCGCGGGAAGTCCGTTGTTCTGTCCGGGTTCGGACCAGATGCCGGCAAACACCTTCGCACCGTATTTTACTCCTTCGCCGATCAGCAGCCGGGTCGGTTCCGGTTTGTACCAGGGCATGACCCAGAGATCCCGGAATCCGTGGTCATGGAATTTCTTCAGCCAGGTGAACCGGCTGAAATCATAACGCCAGTAGCAGATTGCGATGTCTTTATCCACCAGCTTCAGAAGCTCCGCCGCGTCCTTGTCGCCGTTGGATTCTTCCAATAGCGTTCTGGCGGGCACCCACATATCCTGACAGACCATGATCTTCGTTCCCCGCGGGGCGAAATGCCGGATACAGCGGTTCAGAAATTCGGAATAAAACTGCGGAAAACTCTTTCCCGTCGTTTTTTTCAGCAGTTCCAGTTCGTTGTAGAACTCATCGGTCCGGATGCATAAATATTCCGGTTTGTCGAACACCTTGCAGACTTCTTCCATGCACTCGAAAAAGACCTTGTAAAAATCCGGATGGGCCAGGTTCATTGCTCTTGCAGTCGCCGGCTTTCCATCCACATTTTTAACCCCTTTCTGAGTGATCGGGAAAATCTGATACCCGCCGAAATAATGACCGATGGCACTGGTCATCGGCCAGACTTTCATTCCCAAGCCGCGTCCGTACGCGATGATCCGCCGGATCTCCTCCTGTGAATGGGAACGGAAGTTCCGGATCACCAGTTCCGGATGCGATTTGAGTTCCATCCGTCCGCCGAAATTGATGAACATGGCATTGTATCCCAGCATCGCGGCGGCATCGATATGACGGTAGAAATGTTCCCTCCATTGTTTCAGATCGGGAAGATTTCCTGATGCCCCGGAGATATGAAGCATAAACGCACGGACCGGGATTTTTTCCGATGGTGCATCTTTGATTGTCAGATGCGGGAAAATATGACCGCTTCCATCCGGCTGATTTTTGACCAGCGGTGTTGCGATCATGCCGCGGAACCGGCCAACGCCGCGGCAGAATCCGTCCGGACCGGCCGCCCGCAGAATGATTCGGTTCGGCAGGATTTCCAGTTCATAATATTCAGCCGGATATAACCGGTTTCCCGGAAGCTGTTCAAACCGGAATTCAATGCAGTCTCGCTGATTGTCCGTTGCAGTTTTCCAGCCCAGAACCCCGGTGATGCCGGTTTCCAGCCAGCGCAGCAGTCCAGGGGAGATTTGTGACGGATTGACATACCGGCATGGTTTCGGTTCGAAAAGGATTTCTCCCCGCACCTGGCATTCCCTCGGAGTCGGCACCAGATACTGTGCGGCATCGGGACCTGCCGCTGCGGAAAAGACCTGCGTCAGCAGCAGGAACGGCAATATCGGCATAATCCGCATCATGCTTCGTTCTCCTTCTCACAGATCCATGAGATGAAGATCTGTGGTATTTGTGAGCGAAAAATTATTGACGTAGCACAAATAACCGTCGCTGCTCCTCAGCAGCATCCGGGCTTTGGAAATATGTCCGTCTGCCATGGAGAAATTCGCATTGTTTTTATGCCGGAAATCGGGGAAACAGTAATTTGCTTTCGCATAACTGATGCCGATTCCGTAAAGACTGCCGACGTAGGATGAGTCTCCATACAGTATTTTTCTTGTGGGCTGGGTGATCTGACGCATTTTGTTGGCCTTTATCCCGGTTGATGGAACATTGAAATCCGCAATTTTCAGATTGATCCCGTAGGCAATCCGGTTGTAGTCGAAATAATTGTCCACCGTCGGAGCCTTATTGGATACCGGTTTGCAGTTGATCCGGCATTCCACGAATACTTTTTTGTTATTGTTGGTATAGACGACCAGCCGGTCATACCAGGTGGGTTTTCCCCAGCTGGGAACAAAAGCGACCGGAAGGTGATCCTGATAGTCGTCGGCATAAAACTGATTGGCCGTGCCGACTTGCCGAAGATTCGACTGACACGCCGAATTGCGGGCCGCCAGTTTCGCATTGTTCAGCGCCGGCAGCAGCATCCCGGCCAAAATCGCAATAATGGCAATCACCACCAGGAGTTCTATCAAAGTGAAATTCAAAGCGGCGGACGTACTTTTTTTTGTGTTCATAATCAGTTCCTTTCGTTTTTTTCTGATATATGTTTTCATTGTTGTTTCTATGCGTTTTCCGGTGCCGGACCGGTAGATTCACGGCAGAACAGCCGGACCTTCGAACGGATCAGTCCTGACTGCTGTTCTTTCTTCCGGATCATGTCGACCAGATGCCCCATCTGCTCGGCGACCAGTTCATGGTAACAGATTTCCACCGAAGTCAGCCGGGGATTCAAAGCGATTTGGGATGGAATATTGTCAAATCCCATGACGCTGATGTCTTCCGGGATCCGGAGTCCTGCTTCCTGAACCGCACGGTAGATGCCGGCGGCATTATGGTCATTGCCGAAAATCGCGGTCGGCCGGAGTTCCGGCGGCAAAGCCAGCAGTTCGCGGGCGGCGGCATAACCTTCCTCCGCCGTGAATCCGCCGTATTTCACCTGGCTGGCCGTTACGGGCAATCCAAACTTCCGCATCGATTCATAGAACCCCATGATCCGTTCCTCCTGCGGCAGCATGTAACAGCCGCCGAAGCCCTGTGCATGGAGGTAGGCAATCCGCCGATGTCCCAGCTCCACCAGATGTTCCACTCCCAGCCGCACCGCCCCGGCATTATCCGTCAGACAATTGAAATCTCGGTCGTCAAGTGAATTCGGATAAATTTGGATGAAGGGGATTTTCATGGACTGGAGAATTTGGCCGAAAACCACTTTCGGACACCCCAGCAGCAACAGTCCGTCGAACTGGTTCATCTGGATCCGCGCCCGGAAATCTTCGGCCGAAGCATCCGGATCGAAGACAAAGATATTCATGATGCAGTTCAGTTTTCGGCTGGACTGGAGCGCATCCGGCACCATAACGCTGTAAAACGCATTGCGGATCGCATCCGGCAGCAGAAAGAGACAGAAATCGATCCGCAGACTCCGGTTTGACAAATCCTCGGC
>SUWI01000244.1 GCA_015061565.1 Lentisphaerota bacterium | reverse complement strand
CAGGTCTTTACCCGTCCCGAATGGCGGAAATTCTTTGCCGCGGCGAAAAAAGATCCGAAACGGTTTGAATCTCTGCTTGCCGGATTTTCCGGTTCCAAATCGACACAAATCCATATCTGCAACTGGGAAAATGCGTCTCAGGGTGTTTTGGCGGTCATGTCGGCCGAAATCATCACCGGCCGCTCCTGGATGTCATACGATGGAGACGATCCGGAGATAAAAAGTGCGGTAAAAGCAGCTGAAACGCGTTTTCCACGACATTCCCCGTTAAAAAAATTGCTGGCGGATCCGAAGTGCTGCCGCGAACTGCAGAACTTTTTCCGCCGGGCATACCATGGGCAGAAACAACCCGAGATACCTCAAACACAAAATCCCCGCCGTCGATGATCTTCGCTATGCCTTCAAGGTCCGGCTGCGCAAATGAGGTTTTATTTCGGGATTTTCGTTTTTTACTTGAAAAAAAAGACAGACGGCATTATTTTAACCAATGATTTCAGGAGCGACGATGGAAAAGATTTACCGGATCGCAAGTGTTCTGATCATGGCGGCGGCGATGTTTCTGCTGTCGTTTCTGCTGCTTCCGCTTTATGTCGCGGCGGCCCGGCTGGGGATCTCTCCTTGGTTTGTCCAGTTGTCCATTTTCGGCGGACTTCTGCTTTATGCCTGGTGGTTCATGATCTGGAATGATGCGCAGTCCGAACCGCAGAAAGATTCCCGTCTCCAAAGCGTTCTGGTCTGGTTCGGGACCATTGCGATCATTTATGCCGTTTTCCGTTTTTTCGCCCGCAGCTCCGGCTTTTTTCTTTACTGCTGCGGCGTCAATACCGATTATCTCCTAGTGCCGCTGCTGCTTGTGCTGGCGGCGGGGTGCATCATATTCCGTCCGTTCAAACGGCATAAGCAGGGACTCCTTTTCGGGATTATCGGCACTATATGCGGTCTGCTACTGTGGGAAGCGGGAAAACAGCTCGGTGACGTCAGCTACAGTTATCAGGGAAAACACTTGCCGCTGGGTTATACATTGCCGGAACAGATGCAGAAGGAGTTTTTCCCGCCGAATGCTTCCGATTTCAAGATCGAAGGGAAATCCGGTTTTATGTTCATGCATGCCAAATGGAACTGCCGGGTATCTGAAAAGGATTTCGAGGCGTTCCGGCAGAAAACCGGTTACCGTTTCGTGCTCAACCGCTGTGATGTCAACGAAGATCCGTCGGTCGGTCCCTTCTTCTATTCGGACCGGGATTGGAAGAAGCCGTATTATTTCCACAGCAATATCCATCGGAACGAAGGCGGACTGGTCCTGCGATATTCCGTGCCGGAACAGAAACTTTACGGCAGATACAGCAACCGCTGAGCACAGAAACATCAGGATCTTGTCGGGAAAGCCGGTCCGGTCGGACTGTTCACCGTATCTTTTCAATTGGAACAGTGTCGGCTTCGCAATTTTTTTGTAATTCTCGATCTGGTATATGCTCGAAAATTAATAAACCGGCGTTTCTGATTTGAATTACAGTTCAATTCCCGTCAGATAAAACTTTTCATAGACGGGGAAAATGCCCCAGCGATATCCGGTTTTGTGAGACAGAACGGTAATGCCATTGGCCATTCTGCGGAACGTTCTCAGCGAGGACCAGTCAAAATCAAATCTATCATATCTTTGGGGCAATCCGGTTACGGAAAAACCACCGGCATCCCAGGTTATTTTGTATTTCTTTTCCGGGGCGTAGGTGAAGAATGCGGTACTGTCTGTCAGATTGATTTTCAAGCACCGAAACGGTTTCCTTCGTTCCGAATCCAAATATGAGGTAAAAACGGCGGTCCCGTGATCTTGCCGTGATATTTTTAGCGGGATCCTCCATTCTGGAGCCTTGAAAAATGATCTGGCGCTTACCAATTCGAATCGGTCGGTTTCTTTGGTTGCGTGGCTTGAGATCGTGACCAGATAGAGCAATTGCGATTTTTTGCCCGATGCCATTTCGAAATGGATCAACGTCCGGTAACGTTGTCTTGACGGTTTGCCGACCGTAGAGCATCCCGCATAATCAAATCCGAACCCGTCATGCAAATATTTTGAGGCGGAAACAAGCATGATCGACCAGCGATTGCTGCATGGAAAAATCCGGACGGACAAATCCGGACAGGCAGCCGGATCGAAATCTTCAGCGGCAAGAAACAGCGCACAAAGTGTCAGAAAAAAAGATAAAAACATTTTTTTCATTTTGGTTTCTCCAGTTGAAGTTCTTTTATCTGCTGTTCCTGGATTTTCTGTTTCTGCTCGATCTCCTGCATCTTTTTCCGGACTTTTTCCATCCGTTCCGGCTTGCTATAACCTGAACCTGCGAGACCGAAAATCAGAAGAAATGCAATTACTATACATCCGGCAAGGATCAGCAGAGTCCTTCTGGTTTCATGCGGAGATAGTGTTTTTTTCAGGATCAGGATGCGGTATTGATATCGTCCCCAGAGAACAGTCGGCATCAGATCGATCATCAGAGGAACACACCATTGCGCCCAGACCGGCGGATTGGCGTGAAGAAAAATGCCCTGATAACCCAGCCAGAAAACCGCACAGCTGATAAGCCCGAATATCGGCAATGCGACCAGCATATTGGCAAGATAGGTGATCCAGTCAATGATTTTCTTTCTGTTCATCCTTACCTCGTTTTATAAAAGTTTCTCTGACCGCACAGGTCAAAAACCAGCCGATCATGCCGAAGAAATATACAACCGGAAGGAGCACAATGCAAGCGACCGTTTGCGCTGTTAAATCGCGGGCGCGGGGATGGGAGTCGTGTTTCTCGTATTCGGCCCGGACCTCCGGGGGCATGACATTGATATTATGCCATCCCTGCGGCGTCTTGGCGAACCGGTCGTACAATTCCATGCGGTAATGGAATCCGCACCAGGTGAAACCGATCTGCATTGGTCCTATGACGCACGGCCAGATCAGCAGCCACAGCCAGAACCGGCGGTTCAGACGGATCATCAGCAGCAGCGCATAGAAGAACCATGCTGCAGAAAGGATCAGCGTCAAAATGCGCCCGCATTCATAGATATAACTGTAAATTTTGAGTTCAAACGGAATCATTTCTGCTGCTTTTCCTTCATAATTCCCCTCCTCAGAAATATGTGATCGGCAGATGACCCATCTTCTCCGCCAGTTCGGGCAAAAGATCGAACAGCAGGGCAAGACGTTTTACCGATATTCTGCATATCGGAATACAGCTTCCGTCATTCTTCACTGCAAAGAGGCCGATGACGCCTGAGCGATTCATGGAAGACAATGAAGAACAACTCAGATGTTCCACTTCCGTGAACGATACGGATTTCATTTTTCCGGCCGATTCCGGACGGAAACGGCGGCACATATAAAATTTCTTTTCCTGAAAATCAAATACCGCCATGCGCGGAGCATACAGGGAATACACGACAAATCCGATCAGGGCGACCAAAAGCCAGCAGAGGGGAACAAAAATCGAGGCGGTCACTGCTGCAAGAAACAGGGCTCCGAAGGCGATATAACCGACTTTCGAATCATGCTGCCGCAGAATCCCGTAACGATGATCCTGCCGATATTCCATCGGACAATGCAGCTCCACATTGCTCAGCACGGCGGCAGGCTGCTCCATTTGCAGCGCCGTATAGAACCGTTCCGGAGGGAAGGACGCGATATAATTTTTCAAGGCATCAGGGACGGTGATTTTCTTCACGATGCTCATGCGGATGAACACTCCGAAAAGTATGATGGACAGGAGATAACAGAATGCGCAGCGGCTCCAGCGGATCAGCCTCCAATGACCGCGGTACCAGAACATGACCGCGCAGTCCTGCGGATTTTCCGGATTCACGATCACCTTCCGATGCGTCCCGACTTTCAGCGCCGGAAACGTTGAGCTGTCATAAACGATCCGGGTTCCGGTATATTTCCGACCTTTATAAGTGTATCTGTATTCCACATCGGCAACTGTTTTTCTGGATTTCCCTTTTCCGACCTGTTTCGTGGTGTTTTTCAGAATGATCCCGTCCGCCTTGTCCCAGTTACGGACATGCCTGTCCCAGGCAAGCTGTTCTGCCATATCGCAGAATCCTATCAGAAACGTAATGATGGCGAAAATTGCGAAGAGGGTTTTTTCGGTTCGGGAGGGTCGGAGCACATGGTCTGTCCACTTCTGGATATCCGGAAGTTTCAAGGCTGTTTTCGGCATTTCCCGAAGAGGAATACGGCATTCCAGTTCCTGCTTGACCGCCATGCTCACCGGTCCGGAAAAAAGAGAGAGATCCCAGCTTTTGATTTTTCCGGAACCCAGCTGAAAAAAGACTGCCGCTGGAGCGTCCGGATATTTCGGTTGACGTCCCCGGAAACTCATCCCGGTCACCTCCGCATAGTCGATCCGGACGGGGAAAACGGTGCAGTAATAGATAACAGCATAATGCGGTTCGAAACGGATCCGCCAGGAAAAGAGCAGCCAAAAGAGAATGCCTGCTCCCGCAGGTATCAGCAGAAAATAGCCGTCTCCTCGTTGAAAGAAAGCCGCAAAGCCGGGAAAACCGGATTTCGACGGGGCGTCAATGAGCAAAATGATGCTGGAAGCAAAGAAAAAGCCGCAAATAATCGCGAATGGGCCCCATTGACTGAAAAAAGTTTTGCTGTCGTTATTCCGGCTGGTCATACAGTTTCCTTTTGTTTCAAATATTTCCATTCCCTATTGATATTTTCGAACCGGCTATCTTGTTTCTGCGTCTTTAATTTCGCCCCGGTAACCATCATGTTTTTTAGTAAAAATCACCTGCTGCTGTTTTTTATTACTTAAAAAATGCGGTTTTATGAGAATCTTTAAAATCGGACTCTCGGATTTATGTGTCGGCGCATGATATTCCGCTGTACCGATATCGATAGAAGTTTTGAACAAATCACCATCGGGCAGACGTAATGTTTTCAATAAACTTTTCATATCCTGCTGAGGAGGATAACTTCCATTCAATTTTTTATAGTCGTCCAACCGGGTATAAACAAGCAGGAAATTGTGTCCCAGGTTAGTCAAATCCTGTTTTCTTTGGACTTCGAGAAAAAACCAAAGCATTTTCGCCGCGAATCCAATGACAATTATTCCGCACAGGAACCATACGATCAGTCGTTTTTTCATTTCAGCACCTGCTATTATTTCCCATGGGTAATTGACTGCACATTAAAACTATCAGGCAGATTGTCTTTTCATATGATGTCTCCTGATGTATTATCTTATCCCTTTTTCTTTGTCGGACAATTCCTTTTCCTTGCGCTGGATCCACTCCAGTTTCATCTGCGTTCGGGCCAGGTCTTCCTGTTTTGCGGACCCCTCGCGGATCTTCTTTTCGATTTCCGCTTTTTCCCGCAGAACCTGCTCTTTCAGCCGCTGAAGCTGAGCCGGTGTGATCTGCGCCGGCTTCCGGTATTGTCCGGGCTGCATGGCATTCGGCGGGGGACCATCGACCCGCACTCCCCCGCGGTAATAATATCTGGTCCCGCCGACCAAACGACCGTTGCTTTCCATCTTCGATATCAGTTTCTGGTAAAACGGACGGATTTTCGGCTCGTTGTGCATGGAAAGCAGGTCGATCCTCTGAACGGTATTGAACGGAGCGTACATAACCCCCGCGGTATCTTTGACCGTTTCCGCGGCGCACGCGATCCACGTCCGCAGAAAAGTCTTATAGCGGCCCTGATCCCTGATTTCATACGTGTTCGAGCTGAACCAGTCCAAGACCTCGAACGTTTTGACCGGGGAAAGAGAAAATGCCTTTTTCAGATATTGGACATTTTCCGGATAACGGATCGTCTGCAGGCCCAGGATCAGGTTCGCGGAATACACCGAATCCGGGTTGTCCAGATACGGCAGGGCGATCTGGTTCGAAGATTCGTATTCGCCGGCGCAGACCAGCGTGAAGGCATAAAGGAGACTCTTGGTGTCGATCAGTCCCGACCCAGGCATCAACACTTCGATCCCGGCGCAGATGCACGCCCAGTCCCGAACGGGTTGACTCCGCCATTTCCAACTGTTGTTATCAGGTTTCAGCAGGTCCTCCGCTGCGGTCCGGATCCTTTTGAACAGCACCGGGTCCATGATCTCATAAGGAGTTCTCCGGAAGGTGTTGAGCTCGTTCGGAAACACCTGCCGACGGACAGTCATACGTCTGTCAAGCGGGGAGGAAGATTCCTGCGCGTTGGACAAGGTTGAATTGAACAGCACGATCAAAACCGTCAGACAGATTGCTCTTTTCATTCGATGCCTCCTGAAAGGATGATTTGCAGGTTTCGTTTTGTTTTACAGATAATATAACAGAAGTGATGATTTTTACAAGGGGGGGCACTGGTTTTCCGCGAACTTTTAACGGACATTACGGACTAGACGGACATTACGGCCGCCCCGGAAGACTGATCATGACGCGAGATCTCAGAGCCTATTTTCCTGTATTTTTCCCTTCAGCCCCGGTTCCCGCGCATTTGTCCGTCCAGTCCGTTCCGTCCGTCAGGTCCGTCAATCGCGAACGACTGGTCAGAACGGCTTCCCGTCATTCTATTTCGCCCAATTGAAGAACGGGAACCATTTGAACAGCGCGGATTTTCCATTGTAATTCAGCAGTCCGATCTGGATCACGCCGTTTTCCGAGGAATTGTAAAGTCCGATCTGCAGGAAGGTCCGCTTCAATTGCTTCGATTTGGGGATGCCCCGGCCGAAATTCAGCAATCCGAGCTGAAAATCACTGGTCAAATGGCATAAATTGCAGAGCCCGATCTGAAATTCCGAACGGTCTGCCTGATTGAGACACGCCAGCTGCACCGCGGCACCGTTGATCTGGTCGAAGGGACCCGAGCCGATGTTCCATAAACCCAGCTGCAAGCTGGGGGAGTAAGGCAGCGTGAGGTTGACCGGCGAAACGGAGACGCCCCTTGTTTCCACCTGGGCGGAACACAACGCGGAAAGGATTATGCCGTTGGTATTATGTCTCATGGACGCCAGCGATATGCCGAGCCCGTTCAGGGTGCCGTTGTCGTAAACGGCGGGCGTGAGGTCCAAGCCGTATAAAACCGACTCTTTGCTGTTTTCGAACCACCACGGGAAACCGAACCGGAAATAAGCGGTCTCCGGCTTCTTTTCGCCGGTATG
>SUWI01000010.1 GCA_015061565.1 Lentisphaerota bacterium | reverse complement strand
ATGGTCAATTTTTGCCAGATTAAACGCAGCTCCTGTCTTTTGTCTAATTAAGCGCAATCACTTCCTGTCTACCCGTTGCGTTTACTTTGGCAAGGCGCATTTCGAAAAATAATTCCGTATCCGGTTTCTCCGGTTTGATTTTTGATCTTTTTATGCTATATTATGGCAGTTTTTAATTATTAACAACTTATACAAAAACAGGAGTTTATGTAAAAATGTGGTGGTTTCTCGGCGGTATCGCTCTCTTGCTCGGCGGGTATGTGATCTATGGCCGTATGGTGGAAAGGATCCTCGGTCCCGATGACCGG
Organism: Lentisphaerota bacterium; assembly: GCA_015061565.1. Lineage (GTDB taxonomy): Bacteria > Verrucomicrobiota > Lentisphaeria > Victivallales > UBA1829 > SIG94. The sequence continues at coordinate 50,379 of SUWI01000010.1, read as the reverse complement.
CAGACTCCCGCAAAACTGCATCCGGACGGCGTCGATTATGTCGTGCTGCCCAATTGGAAAAACATGCTGATCCAGCTGCTGAACATCGCCGGCATCGGACCGGTGATCGGCGTCATCCTCGGAGTCATGTTCGGGGATATCGTGTTCATCATTATCCCGATCGGCAATATCGTCGGGGGAGCCGTGCACGATTTCACGGCGGGCATGATGTCGATCCGTCACAACGGGGCCAATCTGCCGAAACTGGTGGAGGACTCCCTCGGAAAAGTCACGGCCAAAATATTCGGGCTCTTCGTAACGGTCATTCTGCTGCTGGTTGTGGCGGTGTTTGTGAATGTTCCGGCGGGCCTGATCGCGGTGATGAAACCGGATGCCCCGCTGTTCTGGCCGGCGGTCGGGATCATTTTCATTTATTATATCTGCGCCACGCTGTTTCCGGTGGACAAGATCATCGGCAAAATCTATCCGGTTTTCGGCGCGCTGCTGCTCGTCGGCAGCCTGGCGCTGTTCGTGAGTCTCCTTTACAATGTCTGGAACCAGCCGGAACTGCTGACGGAAACCAAAAATTTCAAACTGGGCAAGACGCATCAGCCGATCGTGCCGGTGCTGTTTGTCACGATCGCCTGCGGGATCCTGTCCGGATTCCATGCCACGCAGTCGCCGATCATCGCCCGGACTATGGCTTCCGAACGGGACGGGCGGGCGAACTTTTACGGCATGATGATCGTGGAAGGGATCATCGCCATGATCTGGGCGGCAGGCGCCATGGTGATCTACAACAAGTTCCCCACCTTCATGGGGCCGAATGCAAATGCCACGCTCAGCAAGATCACCACGTATTTTCTGGGTTCCTGGATGGGTCCGGTCACCATTGCTGCGGTGATTATTCTGGCGATCACCTCCGGCGACACGGCGCTGCGCAGTCTGCGGCTGAGTCTGGCGGAGCGCTTTTCCTTTTCGCAGGTCTCCCTCCGCAACCGTTTCCTGCTGACCCTGCCCCTGATCATCCTGGTCTCCGGTCTGCTCTGGTGGTCCAACTCCGATAAGCAAAGCTTCCAATGGCTCTGGAATTACTTCGCCTGGGGCAACCAGGTGCTCGCGGTGTTCACCCTGTTTACCGTGACTGTCTGGCTGATGCGCCGGAAGAAAAATTTCCTGATCGCCCTGCTCCCCGGCGCTTTCATGATGTTCGTGGTGACTTCCTTCATCCTCTGGACGTCGCCCGTGCATAAACTGCCCTGGGGATTCGGCCTTGATCTGCAGCTGGCGTATTCGCTCGCCGGCAACCTGACCGCGTTCACGACCGGTCTGGTGCTTTATCAGGGTGTCACCAAACGCAAGGAAGATGAAGTCGCAGGTATTGTCGACTGAAATCCGATCTTCGGTATTTTTACCTCATATCCTTCATGCTCAGCGGCGTGAAGGATTTTTTCACCTGCCGGCGCTGTTCCGGTTTCACCGTCAGGTATTTCCAGCGGTTGAATCCGAAATCATGCGGCTGATAATTGTTCATCCAGCAGTGCGTCAGCAGATAAGCGACCGGCTGCGTTTCGAAGATCCACGGACACAGTGAGGTGATCTTGCGGCTCATGGCCTTATAGCGTTCGGTCCGTTCTTTGGACGGTTCCATCAGCCGGATCGCCTCATACATGCGGTCGAATTCTTCATTGCGGAAAAAGACCCGGTTGCAGGTCCCCGCATTCGGACCGTAAAACAGCTGGAAGAAATTTTCCGCATCGGGATAATCGCCGGTCCAGGACAGCCGGAACAGCTGCGCCTGGCCGCTGGCGAGCTTCTGGAAGAAACGGGACCGGTTGCTGAACTCGGGTTTCAGCACAATGCCGATCTGTTTCAGGTCGGCCGCCAGCAGTTCGGCGGTCTGACGGTAAAAGGTATCGCTGCCGGCCTGGTCGAAAGTGATCTCCAGCGGCCGGCCCGTCGCCGGATCGATGCCGTCCCGGAATCCCGCCTTCGCCATCAGCTTTCTGGCTTTGGCCAGGTCCTTGACCCCGAATTCGCCGCGGAAATCCGCCTCGTAACCGTCAGTTCCGGGCGGCAGCGGGCCGTATACCGGACGCAGCCTGCCGTTGCTGATCCTGCGCCGGAGCTCCTTATCGAACGCCAGCGAAATGGCCTGCCGGAGCGCAAGGTTTTTTCCCAGCAGCGGATCGGCAAAATGGAATCCGATGTAATTGATCTGGAATTCCGGCGCGGCGAACAGGCTGATTTGCCGTTGCCGCAGCGCCGGGGACAGCTGATTCCGCTGATCGACTACCGCATCGAAATTCTCCCCGTCCAGCGCACAGTAATCCAATTCTCCCTGCAGGAACATCAGCCACGAGGCCAGCGGCTGTTTCACCAGATAGCAGTCCATGCCGTCGAGCAGCGGCAGACGTTTCCGGCGGTCGCCGGGATCGGCGGCCCCGTCAAAATATTCTTCCCGGTAATCCGCATAGCGTTTCGCGCGGATGATGTAATCCTTGGACCATTCGGTCAGGACGAACGGACCGCTGCCCGCGGGATGGTCGGCAAAGTCGGCTCCGTAATGGCGGACCGCTTTTCTGGACACGGCGGAAAAATAGGGCATGGCCAGCGCATAAAGGAACCGCGGATCGGGCTGATTGAGTTCGATCTCAAAGGTCCGGTCATCGATTTTCCGCAGTCCGGCGCAGGCGGCATCATAAACCGCAAGATCGTCTTTCGGCGCTTGCGCGGCACGCTCGCGGAACTGTTCTATGCCTTTGATGCGGCCGCGCACCAGCCAGTAGCCGGTGGACCGGACCCGCGGGTCGGCCAGCCGCAGGATCGAAAAGATCATGTCGTCGGAAGTGACCCGGCGCGAATCGCGGTCGGGGAAACAGGGCGCCGGCTGGAACAGCAGGTCTTTCCGGAGCGTGCAGCGGTAGGTCTTCCGGTCGGCGGCCAGCACCGGCATGGACTCCAGCATCGAAGGTTCCAGCACATACGGCCGTTTCGTATAGGAATACTGCAGCAGCGTATCGTAAAACGCCGCGATCATGTACTGGCTGGGCGTATCCGCCGCGAGCGCGGGATCGAGCGTGGCGATTTTCTTGCCCGGCGAGATCCGGAGAATGCGCGCTCCGCGGTTTTCCGACTCCGGACCGCAGGCGGTCAGGGCCAGCAGTCCGGACAGCAGACAGGAAAGCAGCAGGGTCAGCCGCATCTTACTTTTTTCCGGCCAGAAGCTGCTGGATCTTTTCGACGATCTGCGGGACTTCGGACATCCGGCCGACATCTTCGTCGCCGCAGGCCAGCCGTCCCTTTTCCGGACCGATGAACTGCACGCCGCGTTTCCGGAGGATCGCGCAGTTGTCCTGCACCGCGGGCGATCTCCACATCCGGCAGTTCATGGCGGGCGCCAGCAGCATCGTGCCGGTGAACGCCAGGGCGGTCGTGGTCAGGGCATCGTCCGCGATCCCGTGCGTGTATTTGCCGATGAAATTGGCGGTGCACGGCGCGACCACGCACAGGTCGGCGGATTCGGAAAGTTCGATATGTTCCGGCTTCCAGTCGGGCACGTCCCACAGACTGCAGATCACCGGATTGCGCGATAGCGTCAGGAAACACCGCTGCGTGATCAGCTGCTGCGCGCTCGCGGTCATGATCACATGCACATCGAAACCGGCGCCCGTCAGCTTGCTGCACAGGTCGGCACTTTTGTATGCGGCGATCCCGCCGGTGACTCCGAGGATGATTTTCTTTTTTTCAGGCTTCATGGAACGGTGCCTCCTTGTATCTTGCACTTTTGGTTCGTAACGAATGGATGAGATGCGAAAACGCCTGCTGCGCTTCGGTCAGCTCGCCGTTGACGATCACATACTGATATTCCCGCCAGAACGTCATCTCATGCTTGGAATTGGCGAGCCGTTTCAGGATGGATTCCTCCGCATCGGTGCCGCGTCCGCGCAGCCGCCGTTCGAGTTCGGTATAACTCGGCGGCGCGATGAACACCGACTCCAGACGCGGACCGAATACCGGATCGGCGGCAAAACGTTTCCTGATCGACAACGCACCCTGCACATCAATGTCCAGCAGCACATCGGTCCCGCGTTCCGTCCGGTCATACACCTCGGATTTCAGCGTGCCGTAAAAGTTCCCGTGCACATTCGCATATTCCAGGAAATCATCCTGCCGGATATGTTTCTCGAACTGTTCGCGGGAAAGAAAATGGTATTCGACGCCGTCGCGTTCTCCGCCGCGCGGAGCCCGCGTCGTGCAGGACACCGAAAACTCCAGTCCCGTAAATTCCTTGAACATGGCATTGCACAAGGTGGATTTGCCCGAACCGCTCGGACCCGATACGATCAGGATCATCCCATAGCGTTTCTCATTCATTTTCCGCAGACTCCCCTTTTGAAGATCCGTGCCAGATTGCGCGCGGTGAAAATCAAATCGCGCCGGCCCGCCTTTATCGCTTCGGCGAGGTTCGCGTGAGCTCCGGTCGAGGTGCTGAACGCATAATCGAATACCCGGCTGAAACCGGCCGGATCGCCTTTCAGCGCACCCGAAAGCAGCAGCACCGGAACACCATGCCGATGGGCCGCCGCGGCAACTTCACCGCACAGCTTGCCCGCATCGGTCTGACTGTCCGTGCAGCCTTCGCCGGTGATCAGCAGATCGGCGCCGGAAAGATGTTTTTCCAATTCGGCGGCTTCCATCACGAGTTTGGCTCCGGAGACCAGTTCGGCATGGCAGAACGCGCGCAGTCCGGCACCCAGTCCTCCTGCCGCGCCGTCGCCGGGCTGTTCCACGGAATCCAGCATTCCCTGTTTTTTCCATACTTGCGACAGACGCGTCAGCGCGGACTCCAGCACAGGTGCGGTCGCCGGCGTGACGCCTTTCTGCGGCCCGTATACCGCCACAGTCCCGTTGGCGCCGAGCAGCGGATTGGTGACATCGCAAGCAACTTTGATCTTCGCTCCGAACAGCCGCGGATCGACCGCGGATATATCGATTTTATCCAGCCGGTTCAGCGCTTCCGGACCCGGCGGCAGTTCATTGCCCGCCCCATCCAGAAAACGATAGCCCAGCGCACGGGCCATGCCCGTTCCGCCGTCCGTGGTGGCGCTGCCGCCGATGCCGACCGTGAGCGATTGCGCTCCGGCATCCAAAGCGGCTTTGATCAGTTCGCCCGTGCCGAACGTATCGGCGCGCAGCGGCTGCAGAGTTTCATTTTTCAGCAGAGCCAGACCGCTGGCCGTGGCCATTTCCAGGACAGCGGCTTTTCCTGCATCATAGATCCCGAGCCGGGCGGCGGCCGGCTTTCCCAGCGGACCGCTGACCGTGACGGTGCGGATCTCGCCGTGATGCGCGGCAGTCAGTGCTTCGGTGGTGCCGTCGCCGCCGTCCGCCAGCGGGATGCAGATGATCTCCGCATCGGGCATTTCGGCCAGAAATTCATCCCGGATGATCCCGCAGAGTTCCGGACTGGTCATGTTGCCTTTGTATTTATCCGGCGCGATGATGATCTTCATGACGTCACCAGGCTTTTTCGAGGATCCCGGAAATGATCTCCGCTGCGGTGTCCGGACTTACCGGACGGGGACAGCTCTGCAGTTTCATCGGATTGAGCACGGCATCCTGCGCGGCTTTGGCGATGATGGATTTGTCGCAGCCGAGATCGGCCAGGCAGGCCGGGCCCTTGCAGTCCGCAATGAATTTGGCGGCGTTGCGGACGACTTCTTCCGGTGTTTTTTCCGGCGCGGAGCCGAAGATCCCCGCCATCTTCATGGTGACCTCGCGCACGGCCGGTTCATCCAGATAATATTTCCAGAACGGCGGCAGCAGCGCGGCAACCGCATCGCCGTGCGACACTTTGCCGTAGAACGAGAAACTGCACAGATGCGGCAGCGAGGTCGGTCGGTTCCTGATGCACATGCCGCCCAGCACGGCAGCCGCAGAAAGGAACGTGCGGCCGAGTTCATGCGTTTGATCTTTCACGACTTCCGGCAGACCCGCGGCGATCAGACGGATCCCCTGCAGCCCCCAGTTCACCGAATTCGGATGCGCATTTTCCGCCTTGTAATTGAGCACGCTTTCCACACAGTGGACCAATGCGTCCAGCGCGGTGGTGACCGTCAGTTTTTCCGGCATGGTCAACGTGAATTTCGGATAGACGAACGAAACCTGGGGGATGATCGCCTTTTCCATGATCAGTTTTTTGACGCCAGCGTCATGGTCGACGATGTTCGAGTAAGGCGTGGCTTCCGAGCCGGTTCCCGCCGTGGTCGGTACGCAGATGACGCGTTTGAACTCTTTGTCCGGAAACTGTTCCGAGGCACGGTTGACCCCGAAAAGCTTCTGCACATCCAGTCCGGTCTGCACGCTCAGATAAGCGGCCTTGGCGGCATCCATGACGCTCCCGCCGCCGACCGCGACTACTTCATCCGGCTGGACTTTTCTGATGATTTCGCACATATTGCGCACATCGTCGACCGTGGGCTCGGGCGGAATGCCCTGCGAATCCATCGCGGGGACACCGTCGCGGCAGAGTTCCTCCACCACGAGCGCCAGGCCGCGGTTCGAGGATCCGGAACGGGTCCCGCCGCCGAAGATCAAAGTGTTGGACACCTGTTTTTCCAGCAGATATCCGCCCAGCGATTTGATAGCGCCCGGACCGAAACAGATCGCGGTGTCCGGATATTCATCCAGCATGCTTTCATAGCGGAATTCAGCTTCGGAAAGTTTCGTCATTTTTTCTCCTTTGCGCCTTGCGACCGCCGGAAAGCGATCACGTCGTCAATTATCTGTTCCAGTTCGATTTCCGGTTCCCAGCCGCATAATTCCTTGATCGCGGAGCAGTCCGGCGCGCGGTTCAGCATATCTTCGAAACCCGGTTCGTAGGCTTTTTCATAGGGGATGATCTCGATCCCCGAACGGGAATGGGCCCGTTCGATCACCAGCTCGGCCAGCGCCCGGATCGAGATCCGGCGCGACGTGCCGATATTATAGACATGTCCATACGATTTTTCCTGTCCGATCAGCAGCCGGAGCGCCCGGACCACATCACGCACATGGCAGAAACACCGGGTCTGTTCTCCCGTGCCGTAAACCGGCAGGGCACGGTTTTCGAGCGCGGCCGCGGCAAAACGCGGCAGCACCATCCCGTAACGTCCCGTCTGGCGCGGCCCGACCGTGTTGAAGAAACGCACCACCGTCCCCGGCAGTTTCCGGTCGCGGTAAAGCGCCATCAGGAAAAATTCATCCAGCAGCTTGCTGCACGCATAGGACCAGCGGGAATTCGTGGACGGTCCGATGCAGAGATCGTCCGTTTCCTTGAATTTCGGCTTGGTCGATTTGCCGTATACTTCGCTGGTCGAGGCCAGGATGCAGCGCTTTCCCCCGTCCGCGGCATAGGTCAGCACACGTTCGGATCCGTGCACATTGGTCACCAGGGTCCGCACCGGATCATGCACGACCAGTTCCACACCGACGGCCGCCGCCAAATGGATCACGCAGTCGCTCGCCGACACTGCTTTGGCCAGCCCCGGCCCGCTGAGAATATCCTCCTCGATCACGGTGAGGGCGGGATGGTTTTTCACAGCGGCAAGATTTTCCGGCGATCCGGTGGAAAAATCATCGATCACAGTTACGCTGTTTCCATCCGCCAGCAGCGATTCGGTCAGGTGGCTGCCGATGAATCCGGCGCCACCCGTAATCAGATATTTCATAGCTGTTCCTTTCCCTTGTGCAGAATTTTATATAAACATACACGCGCAAAGCGGATTTTTCAATCTCCGCGGGCAAAAACTTTAGCGGAAACTTGCCGCCAGCAGCGGGATCCGGTTGGTCATCACGCCCCCGGCACCCATTTTCTGCAGTCCTTTCGCTTCCTCCGGATCGTCGGAAAAGAACACATTGGCCCGCAATCCAAGCTCGCGGCAGAGCGCGAAAGTCTCTTCCGTGACCGTCGGCCGGACCGGCTGCACGAACCGGCAGCCGAAATCCGCGCATTTGCGCAGATTTTCCGGTTTCGCACGGTCATTCCAGCCGGGTGTGAGACAGATTTCGATCTCTTTGGAATATTCGCGCACCTGCGCGGCGACCTCATCGGCCGCGATCGTCAGGTAACCCTGATCGGTCATGCCGTAATCAAGGTACAGACGGCAGATCTCCTTCAGACCGGCCGGATCGGCATAGACCTGGATATTCATGCAGGCTTTCCCGCGGAATTGTTTCAGCACGTCCTCGAAAGTCGGGATCTCCAGGTGTTCATACAGCGGTTCCGCATGACGTTCGCCGTGATGGAACCAGGAAAAATTCAGTTTTTTCAGCTCCGCCAGCGGATGGTCTTCCGGCCGGCCGGTCCCGTTCGAAGTCCGGTCGATCGTTTTGTCATGCAGCACCACCGGCACGCCGTCGGCACTCATGCGCAGATCGAATTCGATGAAATGGGCTCCGTTTTGGACCGCGCGGTCGAACGCAGCCAGCGTGTTTTCCGCATCGTCGAACGAAGCTCCCCGATGCGCGGTCAGCACCATTCCGTCCAGCTTATGCAATTCCGTAAGATTCAGCATCTTTTTTCCTTTCGAGCAAATTCTCATCCGGTGAACAGCTTAATATTAACCCATCCGGCCGAAATTACAAGTCATTTTCCGGAAAAAAGAATATTTTGCATTTTCCGCCGAAGAGTGATATATTACGAGGTGTGGAAAACCAACTATGAAAGGACCCGATCATGAATGCGGAAAATATTACGGGAGACGAACTGCGCAATGCATTGAAACAGATGGGCATGAAGGCACGGCAGGGCGCGCTTCAGCTGGCCAATGTGACCGCCGAGGCGAAAAACCGCTGGCTGAGCGCCATGGCCGATTCCGTGGAACAGAACGCTCCCGCCCTGCTGGCCGCCAATGCCGTCGATATGGAAAAAGCTGCCGCCAAAGGCACTTCCGGCGCCCTGCTCGACCGCCTGAAACTCACCGACCAGCGCATCAAAGCCATGGCCGACGGTCTCCGTCATGTGGTCACCCTGCCCGATCCCGTCGGTGAAAAACTTTCCGTCACCACCCGTCCCAACGGCATCCGGATCGAAAAAGTTTCCGTGCCGATCGGCGTGATCGGGTTCATCTATGAATCGCGTCCCAATGTGACCGTGGATGCCGCGGGACTCTGCCTGAAAGCCGGCAATGCGGTCATCCTGCGCGGCGGCTCCGAGGCGATCCGGTCCAACCGTGCGATCGCCGACTGCATCCTGAAAGCCGGTCTCGCCGAGGGCATGCCAGAAGGCGCGGTGCAATTCATTCCGTGGACCGCTCACGAGGCTGTTTCCGAAATGCTGAAACTCGACGCCTATATCAACCTCATCATCCCCCGCGGCGGCGAACGGCTCATCCGCGCCGTGGTCGAACAGTCCACCATTCCCGTGATCAAACATTACAAAGGCGTCTGCCATCTGTATGTCGATTCCGAGGCGGATCAGGAAATGGCGCTCAAGATCCTGCGCAATGGAAAATGCCAGCGCCCCGGCGTCTGCAACGCGCTGGAAACCCTGCTCGTCAATGAAAAGATCGCCGCCGAATTCATCCCCAAAGTCAGGACCCTCTGCCAGGCCGAAGGCGTCACCGTCCACGGCGATGCCGCCTGGCGGAAATTCGATCCCGCCGCGGTCGAAGGCAAGGAAGAAGAACTTTACAACGAATATCTCAGCCTCGATATTTCCGGCCGGCTGGTCGCGTCCGCCGAGGCTGCCGCCGCTCACATCAACCAATACGGCTCGGGACACAGCGACAGCATCATCACCAAGAATCCGGCCACGGCCGAATATTTCCTGTCCGCCGTGGATTCCGCCACGGTCTACTGGAACGCCTCCACGCGTTTCACCGACGGCGGCGAATTCGGCATGGGCGCCGAGATCGGCATCAGCACGGATAAACTCCACGCCCGCGGTCCGATGGGGCTGAAGGAACTCACTTCCTACAAATACCGGATCTACGGAGAAGGTCAGATCCGCTGACCGCAGCGCCATGAAAAAACCGTTCCGGAAGCCGGATCACAGCTTGCCGGAACGGTTTTCCGTTTTAAACTGACTGCAGTTCAGTCGAGGGTGAAAGTAAACTCACAGCGGGCATCGCGTTTCCACGCCAGATGACGGGTGGACGGGGAGATCGCGAACAGCGGGGAGAACGTGGTCGCCTTGATGGTTTTGCGGTCAGGCATGAATTCCAGCAGTCTGAGCCAGCCGTCGCCGCCGCTGCCGTGGAAACCGCCGCCGATCGCCTGTGTATTGAACGCCATCTGCGCCACCTTCTTGCCGGAGGCGTTTTGCGCCATGGAAAATGACACGCCGCGTTCCCAGAGGTCAGCCCGGGCGATATGGCCGCAGATCACCATGCGGATGTTGGTGGCGGGAAAGACCAGTTTCTGGAAAATCGCTTCGCCGGCATTGCCGCCCTGATGGCTCAGACGGTATTTTTCCTTTTTCAGACGCTCGCCGGTCCAGGCGAGATATGAGTGGGTCAGCACAATGCCGAAATGGTCTTTGAACCGGGGCTGGGCGGCCAGTTTGGCGGCCCAGTTCAGATCGGCATCGGTCGGGGCGAACTGGAGCGCGATCACCAGGAATTTCCGGTTGTCGGGCGCCGGCGCGGTGAATTCATACGCGGCATTTTCCAGCGTCGTCCTGCCGAACGCATTGTAATTGCAGGCCACCAGATGTTTCCGGGTCTGCGGATTGCGGTCGGTCGGGAAATAGCGGTCGAACCAGGAATTCCGGTTTTCCGCCGAATTGTTCCCGTAGTCATGATTGCCGGTGCAGAGGATATAGGAGATCCGGCCGTCCAGACGTTCCATCAGCCGGGAGAACGCTTTCCACTGTTCCCTGCCGAGCAGGGAGTTGCGGTCCGGGGAGAGGATCCGCTGGTCGTTGCGGTAAACCAGGTCGCCGGTGAACAGCACCTGCTGGATCTTCAGCGGTTCCATGAAATCCAGGATCCAGGTGTTCATGATATCGACGATGCCGTGATTGCGGGGCCGTTCCGTATAAGCCTGCACATCGGGGATCACGACCATGCTCCACGAATCCGGATGGCTGAGCACCGGCATCCGGAATTTCCCGGGCTTGGCAGCGGTTTTCGGCTGGGCGACTGCGGCCTTGGGGGGCGGATCAGCTTTCGCCGGTTTAGCAGGTTCCGCAGTGGTGCAGGCCGTCATCCAGGCGCACATCACGGCCAGGACAATGAAGAGGTTGCGTTTCATTTTCTTCTCCATTTGGTTAATGATGAAAAATCAATATGAAACATATTGTAGCATCAAAACGCGTTTTTTTCAATGCCGAAGAAGAAAAAACCGGACTTTTCCGCGGCGGGCAGGATCGCGTCAGCGGAGTTGGGTATGAAAAAATTTCTCTTCGCGAACTGAAACGGAGGATACAGAGGATACGGAGAATACGGAGAACGCGTAAGACAGGAGCGGCACCTGAATAGAAAAACAGAATGAAAATCCTGGTTTTCCGGGTTTCGACATGGATTCCCGCGAAACTCCGTATTCTCCGTATCCTCCGTAAAAAAAGTTCGCGGATTCCGGACGGACCATCTCCTCAACTCCACTGACACGATACGGCGGGCACAATGCGCCAGTTTGTAGAAGAGGATCATAAGGAGCATCGTGTAATTTAAATTGCCAATTCAAGTCACACGATGCCGGGGAGTTTCATTCACGGCTCGATTTTTTCCAGAACCGCGCCGTCAAACCAAACTCGCCCTTCTCCTTTGTAAAGGTACAGCCGGAGATAAGGATGTTTCTTTTCGATCTCTTTATCCGCGGTGAATTCGTAAGAATAAGCTGTCCACGGAGTGTTCCCCATGGCTCCGCCGTTCGGGAAAGCGTAATTGCGTCCATTCCAGAGCTGCATGAAAGCGCTGCCTGATTTCAATGCCGTCCGCATGAAAATACGGATCCGGTAACGTTTTCCGCCTTCGAGCCCTTTGATATACTGCGAAACGTTCAAATTCCGCTTGTCCGGATTTTCCAGCCGCATACTCTGTCCGTCAAACATGAATTCCTCTTTATCGAGCGTTACGAGCTGCACATCCTTGTTGTCGATCAGCCAGGAACCGACCGACCGTCCTTTTTTGGGTGCAGCAAAAGTCGGAGTGCGGAACATGTTTTTCTGCGGCGGTTCTTTCAAATACAGAAAACCGAAATTTTCCGCATCGCCGTTGTTTCTGACAAAAGGACTCCAGCGGGTGTATTCGGTTTTTTCCCCTTTCAAGACTCTGGAACGGGAGAAATCGGCACCGATCCGATCCAGCGGGACCGGGCCGAGCGCTTTCAGCGGAATTGTCAGTGTGAAAATCCAGCCGTTGGCACTGGTTCCGACATTCAATTTTGCCCCGCTGTTCCATTTGACATCGGTAATTTTTTTGACCTTGTCCGCTTTCAAGTCGCAGAACTGTCCGTCGGAACTGACCATGAACTGATAATATTCCTTGCCGGCCGCCTCGGGATCCAGGAAGATCTCCATGCAGTTCAAGGTCCAGATCGAAGGATCGTCGGCGGGCAGTTTCTGCGTGAAGACCCGATCCATTTCAGGTTCAATGCAATCGCCGCCGACATAAAGATTGTTCTCATCTTTCCAGACTCGGACAACAGTCGGAGTTTTCCCCGGATTCCGCAGCATCAGTTTTTTCGCATTTTCACGGGAATCGGCGACAACTGCGAAACACAGTTCACGGGCCTTCTGCGCGGCGGCAAATTGTCCCGCCGCCTTATTCAGCCGGTTCAGGTATTCACGTTCGAAATAAACCACCCGTCTGAGGGCATCACGGTCGGTGCGGACCGCGTTTTTCGCGGCATTGATATCCTTGCGCAATTCCGCACGGAACGCGGGAGAATAAATCTTTTCCCACAGGGTCCGTTCATTCGGGGCAACGCCCACCGGACCGCTCGGAGCCATGACCACATTATTGGCGATCCGCTTCAACCACTGATTTTCCAGCCGGTCGAAAAACTTCAGCATGGCGGGTGCGGCTTTGCCGAACAGATCGCGGCAGGTGTCCTCATAGAGTTTGACTCCGTCCAGTTCTTTGTTCCACATCATTTTTGCAAAGACGTATTTGTTGAACACCTGATAAGACGGCTGATCCGTATCGCTTTCCATATAGGCGCCGAAGGAACGGTCTTTGATTTTCGAATAATACGCCGCCACCGCCCGGGGCGTCGAACAGGGAACATCCCTGATATCCCGAGCGGAATATTTGCAGACATAATTCCACAGATAAACCTGATGTCCGAGTTTCCGGACCCAGTCCGTCAACACTTTGTCCTGTTTTTCCCAGTTTGCTTTTTTGTCTAGAGACCAAGGACCGTCAAGAGCTACCTGTACCGGGATATCGGCGGGGATGTCGCATGACGGAATGGTTCTGGGAATGCCATACGCCATTTGCGTGACATACCCTTTGACACCATCTTTTTTCAGGCGTTTGCTGATATTGACCGTCAGGTTCCAGATCTGCTCCGAAAGCCAGCTTGGATCAGCGGCAGCCAGTTTCCGGCATTGCGGACACAGACAGCCGGTCATGCCGTCCTGCGGCATTAGATTGAAATACGGACCATACGCTGCATTCAGATCCCAGACGAAGGTTTTCCAGCGGGCGACATAAACCCCGCGCTCTTTGGCGCTTTTTCCGGTCAGGTATGCCTTGGCATCCTGATAAATCTCCTCGACAACCGGAGAAGAAAAGCAGAGATGTCCGCCCATGCGTTCGCCGACCGCGACACTCCGGGTGCCGTTCGCCCGCAAGGCAAAATATTCCGGATGGCTCTTCCCGAATCGTTCCGGATAACCCATTCTGCCGAGTCCATGGCTGTTCGGGATCAAGGTGGTCTGCATCCGCAGACGGTAATTGTTGAGCTTGACTTGCCGGCTTTTTTCCCAGGTCCAATTCCGGACCGTATTGTCCGGACGCTCGAAAATATCCATGGTGGGAACTTTCAGGGTCGGATTCTTCCGGATATATTCCCCTTCTCCCGGAAAGACAAATCTGGCACCCGCAAAACGTTCCAGAAAGTCGTATACGGCAAACAGCGTGGCGCGTTCGAACAGGTCGCCCCACGGACTGTTCCGTGAATTGGGAGCATACTTCTTGTCGTCACGTCCCGCGATGTATATGGTGTTTCCAACCGAACGGATGATAAAGCCGTCGCGGGGCAGATTTTTCATATCCGCGGATTCCGGCAGGACGCCGACCTTGATCGTCACACTGCTGCCGTCCGCATCGGCACCCGTAGCGAGTTTCAAATATTTTTTCAGTTCGGAAGCCGCAAATTTCGCCGTCGGATGATCTGCCGATACGATCCGGTAGCATGATTTTCCTTTTTCGGTCAGGGTCAGCGGTTTTTTTTCATCCAGCTTGGCATAACGATTCTGTGCCCCGGCCAGCACAGCCGAGCTGAGAAGCAGAAGATAAAATGACTTTTTCATTCACAAAACTTCCTTCTGTCATGGAAAAGATTAACGAATGCTCAAACTCACTGTTCCCAGCGGTATTGTCTCTGCGGCCAGAAATCGCTTTTGTTGGACTGACCGGAAACAGTGTAAAAAATCGGCATATTCAAAACGGAACCGTCCACCAGACAGGCATTGTTTTTAACGCCATGGACATGCGGGCAGAAATTATAATCCTGTCCTGTGTAGCAGTTGTCGTTGCCGCGCATGCATTGTTCGGAAAAGAGCCAGGGTTTGCCCTTTCTGGACCGCAGAGCCGAATCGTATTTTTTGCCGAGGAAATAAGTCCATGACAGATAGACGATCCCGAACTTTCTCCAGGTCGTCGAGGTATGAGTTTCGGTATTGGCGCCCTGGGATTTCGGGCAGACCATAACTTTCGGGGGATCATAGCGGAACGGGTTCGGCACATAAGTAAGGCCGAATTTCTGTTGGGCTTCGCTCGTCGTCATGCGTTTGGCTTTCGGATTAAAATACAGGACAAAGTTTTCCAGATAGCAATAGTTGTTGTTGTCGTCTTTGTTGTCCCTCACCCTGGGCGGGAAATAGCCGAGATTATCGTCGACATACATTCTGGCTGCAGTGCCCATTTGTTTGAGATTGCTGATGCAGGATGAGAGTTTTGCACTTTCGCGGGCGCGGTTCAATGCCGGCAGGAGCATTCCCGCCAGAATGGCAATGATGGCGATGACAACCAGGAGTTCTATCAATGTGAATTCTACCCGGCTGCGATGTTTTTTGGTTGTTTGTTGTTTCATTTTTCCGACCTTTCTATGTTTGGGTTTTATGTTGAAATTTCAGATTTCCATGATGATATACATCGGGTTTCCTTCCAGATTCGCTTTTCCTGCCTCCAGCCGCGCATTCCCGCCCAGCGGGCAATACACCTTTTTTACCGGAACGGAACACGAAATAACCGATGCGCAGTTTTTCGGTTTCGCCTCACGGATCAGGCGGGCATGGGAGGACTGTTTCCATTTTGCTTCCAATTCTTCGTTGAGTTTCAGGTCGTATTCCAGCGCCAGCAGATGGATCGAATGTTTCCGGACACTGACCGCAAAACCGGACGCTTCCACTTTCGGCAAATCAGACCTCATATTCGAGCGCAGGATGGTCAGTAGATCTTTCGGATTCCGGGCGGGATTGTACCACAACCCACGTTCGAGTTCCCGCCACTCATCGGCCGGATCGTAGAAATCGAAAGTCTGTTTCCGCAGCCACTCCAGGGATTCGAAATCCTTGTCCGGACAAACCGGGAAACCGGTCAGATCATCAGGGCCATACCGCAGGATCACCCCTCCGGAAGCCAGATATTTATCCATCGCGGCTTGTTCTTCGTGCGACAGAAGAGCGGTGGAAGGCATCACCACGCAGGGACTTTGCGCGGCATCGGCAGGGAAATCGAAAACGGTTTCCGCACGGATTCCCGCGGAAGAGAGTTTTCCGATCAAATCCCGGTAATCTTTGGTCGACCCCTCCTCGCAGGAACCGAAATAACTGCCGTATTTGGTCGTTTCCGAAAAATAAACCGCGCAGTCGTATTCGAGCGGTTCGTCAAAGAGTTCCGGATGGGCTTTTTCAAAACGGAACGCCTTGGCAATGGCGGTTTCACCCGGCAGGTGTTTCTGGATCTCTTCGGGAAAACTGCGTCCGACTATTGCACTGAACCAGGTGGAAACGCCGGCAAGATGATCCATCGCCCAGAGATGTCCGGCGGAATCGGAAAAAGCGCCATACCCGACGGCGATCACGGGAAGTCCGTATTTTTTTGAAGCACCTGCCTGATAATTGAGAGCCACCTGCAGGTCTTCCGGGTGGACCAGATTTTCCCCGCAAAGTTCCAGATTGATGAGGTTGTCGCCGCGGACAAATTCATGAATGGACTGGCCGCAGTGGTTGCTGTTGCCGCCGTATGCACCGGTGGTGTTGCAGGACATCAGCGGAAACCTTTCCGGCAGAGCCGACTTGACGGTTTCCAGAAAATCCCCGATGGAATCACGCCGCATGGCGAGGTATTCAAGCCAGCGGGCGTCGCCCCAGTTGCCCCAGAACGAAGCGTCGGACGTTTCGGGAAGTTTGAAAGAGAGTTTTTTGCGGCAGTATTCGCAGGCGCAATGATAGAAACCGCCGAAATAGATCATGTCGTCGCACATCAGTCCATCGATGCCCGTTTCTGCCAGCAGCTGTTTCAGATATTTCGCATATGCGGCGCGATAGCCGGGATGGTTGATGCAGAACTCCTGTGCGTAATATTGCGGAACGTATGCCGGGCCTCCGGTCCGGGCGTCGATGACGCGCCAGGAATCGAGATATTCGCCGTTGAATTTCCAGTCGGCGGCGGCTTCCGGAGAGGGAGCCCACGGCAGATGATGGATTTTGCTGCTCATGCCTCCCCGGATTTCCGCGGGAGAATGGAAACGGTGGACAAGGGTCGCGGAATGATGGTCGAACAACATGATTTCCCGTTCTTTCAGTGCTTGGGAAATCTCGGATAGAAGGATATGGAGGACCGGCCAGTAAGGCAGGAAATCCCAGCGGAAATGGGTGCCGAAAATAATGGCAGTGTCTGCAGCGGTTTCGGCAAAGGAATCGGCACGGCGCTGTATCTTGTCGAGGATACGGGGATTGCCCAGTTCCAGATCCGCCCAGTCAATCCGCCAGCTGAGTGCCCGGAAATGTTTTTTCATCACGCTCTTCATTTCGATTCAGTCTTCTCTTTTTCCCGGATCACAAACGGAATCCGGATTTCGGTAATGGAAGCATCGCCGGAGAGTATTTCGATCATCCGTCCGGATGCAGCAGACAGAATTGCCGGAAGGTCTTCATACATGACGATATCCCCTTCCGGACGGTCTCCGCAGGACGTGAAGACCACGGTTTCCACTTCGGGCATCAGTTGCCTGACGGTCGGAGCCGTATAAAAATGACAGACCAGCCCGTCCGGCGGATTGTTGCCCCAGGAGCGAATGCACTCTTCGGCGATGACTTTGTGGTAGTCTTCCACATACCGCAGGTAATAATCCTCCGAGCAAAAAACGGAAAAAAGTCCGGGATTGAATGCCGTCCCGAGTTCCTGCCGGAAAACAGCGCGGATGTCATCGATATAATTCTGAAAATCGTCTTGCCGCTGATAGCCCAGAAAAGCGATCCTGCGGCATCCTCTCAGTTTCAGTATTTTCAAGGCTTCGGCATAACCGGCGAAATGGTCCATGCCGACCTGATTGATCTCCGGGAAATTGCTGTTGATCGTGGAAATGAGCGGAATGCCGTTGTCCATCAGCACCTGCATCATTTCCCGGGAAAGCGAACTGCCGCAGAAAATATAGCCGTCCACCGGAAATTGAAGCAGCAGCCGGGGATTGTCACGGAAGATTTTGGCCGAAGCGGAAATATCAAGAATTTTATAGCCGCTATCCCGCATCAGCTCGTTCTGGCGGGTGAATACCATTTCCCGGACATGGGAACCGCAACAAATGCCGATGCAGCCGATCACACGGAAATTGCGCACGGCTTTTTCCTGTTCCCGGACGAACGTGCCGCGGGAGGGGATCACTTCCAGCAGACCGCGGTCGATCAGCAGTTCGAGCGCCTTGCGGATCGTGATATGGTTCGCGCCCAGCTGTCCGGCCAGCTTGTGAATGCCCGGCAGCCGGTTCCCGAAAGTGCCGTTGCGGATCATCCGTTCCAATTGCTCGCACAGCTTGTCATATTTCATTTCCGGCATGTTTTTTCTCCGTTTGTCGGCAATTATACGAACCGTTATATAGCGGTGTCAAGAGCCGATCGAAAAAAATCTTCTTTTTTTTAAAAACCACTTGAATTTGGAAAAAATTGGAATATAGTGGTAAATATTGGAATATTACGGAGTAAAATTGGAAAATGCTTGCTTTCTGCGGAACCGATAAATGCCAGATGGATGCGAACGGACGGGTGAAACTCAGTCCGCGCGTGCTGGAAGATTTCGCCCGGAGCGGCAGCGATGTGGTTTTGCATTGCCTGCCCGAAGGCGCGGTCGCGGTGTATCCGGAAAAAGTGTTCGAAGCGATGCGTCACGCGGAAAGCAATGCCGCCGAACGAGCGGGGAAAAGCATGGTCTACCGTCGGGAACAGCGGCGTTTCGGAGCCTGGAGCTGTTCGCAGCGGATCTCGGCGCAGGGACGGGTCACGATCCCGCCGGAATACCGGGAATTCGCGGGACTGGCCGCGGCCGGAAGCGTCGTGGTGGCGGGCGTGGAGATCGGAGTCGAGATCTGGGACGCCGCGAGGTGGCAGGAAGAACAGCGCAAGCTGATGGAGCATGCCCGTGAAAAGGGCGAACAGGAAATGAACGACGATCTGCAGGGCCATATTTCAGACAGGGAGGAGGACCGGAAATGAACGGGAACAACACCGACAACCGGAAATCATTCCGTCTGCTGGCCGCGCTGATCCTGCTCGGCGTCGCGGCGCTGCTGATCGGCGCGGGACGGCTGGGTGACAGCATGATGACCCGTCAGGCGGAACAGGAAGCGGCCCATACCCAGTGGCAAGCCACGGTCGAACAGCTGCTTCATCAGGAAAAAGCAAATCCGGATGCCAGAGAACTGCGGTCGCTGACCGTGCGCCATCCGGAATATATTCTGCAGAGTCTGCAGACAGGGATGCGGCCGGAACTCCGGGAATGAAAGGCAGGGAAATGACTTCCGCCGAATACAAGATCCGGACCGTCATCATCCTGGCCCTGCTGCTGACCTGGGCAGCGTTCGCGGCGTCAAAAGTCTACACCTTCACTGTGAGGGACCGTCAGGCCCTGCTGAAAAGATCCCATCCGATCGCGTGGCGGACGGCGGAAATACCGGCCCGGCGGGGACGGATCCTGGACCGGGATGGAGCAGTTCTGGCCGAAGATGTGTTCCGCTGCGACCTGATCCTGGACCGGCATCCGGAGAAAAACCGCCGGCATCATCTGCAGCGCCGGCTGGACGAGGCCATACCCGGAACAGAACTGCCGCCAGAAACCGCAGAATTGCCTGTCGTCCTCAGGAAAGACTTGTCGGCAGACGAAATCGAAAAATGTGCCCGGATCTTCCGCGGCATTCAGGGGATCCGCACCGAAGGCAGGCTGGAACGGCGTTATGCCGGAAATCCGGCCGTGCGGGAACAGCTCGGCGAGACCGCGCTGAACGACCGGAAAGAACGGGTCGGCATATCCGGTCTGGAACAGACTTACGATCTGGAACTGTCCGGAAAGGCAGGACGGATGCGGGTGATGCTGGACCGTAACGGCAGCTGGATCTATGAAACGCTGCAGGTGATCCGTCAGCCGGAAAACGGCCGGGATGTCCGGCTGAATGAAAATCTGGCGGAACTGGAAGAAAAAGGACAGGAAACAGATGGATTCGAAAACAGTCTGGCGGGAAAATGATCCGGGAAGCCGGAACCGGCTTTTCCCGTTCGGGACCGCACTGCTGCTGATCCTGAGCGGACTGCTGGGCTGTCTGGCGATCTACAATTCGCGTGCATACGGTGCCGATCCGACGGTGTTCGTGATGCGGCAGCTGCTCTGGCTGCTGCCTTGCATGCTGGTTTTTCTGGTGTCCGCGGCCGTGCCGTTCCGCTGGTACCGGAAAGCGTCATCGTGGCTGATGCCGGCGGGGATCCTGCTGCTGATCCTGGTGCTGGTCTGCGGCGAAACGGTCAACGGCATGCGCGGCTGGCTCAGGTTCGGCCGGATCAATATCCAGCCGTCCGAACTGGTGAAAACCGTTTTCCTGCTGTATCTGTGCGTGCAATGGGATCAGCGGGAAAAACGGACCGCAGGAAAAACCCTGAAAATCTTCCTGACCGCGGGGCTCTGCATGGGACTGGTAATGGCGGAACCGGATTACGGCGGGGCCATGATGTTCTTCCTGATCTTTCTCCTGATCGCGGTCGTGGGCGGAACACCGCTGCATTATCTGCTGATCGCGGGCGGAGCCATGGCGCTGGCCTCCCTCTATTTCCTGCTGGCCAATGATTATGCCATGATGCGGATCATCGGCTTCCTGAACCAGGAAAGCAGCAGTGCCTGGCATATCCGTCAATTCCAATACACGATGGCGCACGGCGGCTGGACCGGAGCGGACTGGGGCAAAGCATTGTGGTCGGGCAGTTTTCTGCCGCTGCCGCACACGGATTCACTCTATGCCTCGATCGTGGAATCGACCGGATTTCTGGGCGGAATGCTGGTCATTGCGGGATTTCTGGCCATGAGCATTGCGTTCTGTCTCCTCTCCTGGAAAGTCAAGGGCAGGAACAACGACCGGAGATATTTCATCTTTGCCGCGGGAGCGATCTATCTGATCCAGGCGCTGATCCATATCAGCGTGAACTGCGTGCTGATCCCGCCGACGGGCATCACGCTGCCGATCCTCAGTTACGGCGGCAGCTCGCTGCTGGGCGTGCTGCTGACTTTCGGGATCGCGTTCAGTGCGGCGCGTTCGGATGATCCGGACGAGCTTGATCCCGCCGTGCCGCCAGCTGGCGGGGAACCCCATACTGATCCGGCAAAATCTCCGCAATCGTGAAAAAGCCCTGCGCCAAGGTGAATTTCTTCAGCCGTTCGCCCTGGGTCTCGCCGATCTCGAAAAAAAGCTGTGCGGATGCGGGATTCAGATGTTCCGGCGCTTCGCGGACCGCCTGTTCGATCAGCGCACAGCCGTGATCGGTCGCGAACAGCGCTTCCGGCGGCTCGTAATCGCGCACATTCGGCGGCAGGACAGCCCGTTCCTCTTCGGCAATGTAAGGCAGATTGGCGATCACCGCATCGAATTTCAGGTCCGGGGGAAACGGATCGAACAGACTGCCGGAATAAAGATGCACGTTCGGCAGTTTCAGGGATGAGAGATTGAGTTCGGCCCAGTGCAGAGCCGCGGGGGAAAGCTCACTGGCATGGACCTGCAGATCGGGCCGTTCGAAAGCCAGAGACAGGGCAATGGCGCCCGAACCGGTGCCGAGCTCGCACACCAGGGCGTTGCGCGGCAGTTTTTTCAGCACGGAATCGAGCATGAATTCGGTTTCCGGACGCGGGATCAGGACCCCCGGTCCCACCTGCAAATCGAGCTCGCGGAACGGAGTCCAGCCGAAAATATACTGGAACGGTTCGTTTTTCAGCCGGCGGCTGCAAAAATCCCGTGCCTGCGCGAGCTGGGGATCGGTCAGTTCATCGGAATCATGCAGCAGCAGTTCGAATCCGCGCAGATGAAGGATCTCCGACGCGATATAGTCCGCCTCAAGTTCAGGCGACTCGAAACCGTTTTCACGAAAAATCGAGGTCAGCTGCCGACGCAGTTCGGAGGTTTTCATTACGCGGGAACGGAAAAAAAAGACGCATTCCGGATCGAAATGCGTCTTTGGAAAAGCTTCAGTAAACTCAGTCGCCGTAAACGGTGGTGGTGTAGATACCGTAAGCGCCGAGGATGTTGTTCACGCTGTAGGTGACCCAGGACACTTTGGTGATGCCGCCGTTCTTGCAGGCGTTGTTGATCGAAGCATCGCCGTTGGCGATCAGGCCGAGGATGCTGTAGCAGCTGGCGGTTCCCTTGCGGGACCACTGCAGTTCGCTGTTGCCCACCGCGACCGGGAGGTCGACCTTGGTGTAGAGGGTGCCGAACGGATAGGGAGTGGAACAACCGACAGTCATCAGGACGGACGCAGCCACGGCGACGGAATAAAAGAGAACCTTTGCGAGTCTTTTCATCTTTCAATCTCCTTTGGTTAGAATGTTGTCTGTAAGGAAATATAGCAGATTCTTCGCGGAAAACAAG
Organism: Lentisphaerota bacterium; assembly: GCA_015061565.1. Classification (GTDB taxonomy): domain Bacteria; phylum Verrucomicrobiota; class Lentisphaeria; order Victivallales; family UBA1829; genus SIG94. Next base: position 28,128 of record SUWI01000010.1, on the reverse strand, counting down.
GGAAATGTTATTTTTTTTTGAAAAATATGGCATTTTTTCGGGTTTCAGCTTTCCGAAACGGGAAAAGAATGCTATATTGATTGTATATAATTATTGAAAATGCTGGAAACGGAGAGGTTGATCATGGCATTATGGGGCGGCAGATTTGCCAAAAGTGCAGCGGAAAGCGTACGGAACTTCACGGAATCGATTTCGTATGACCGCCGCTTATATAAACACGATATCCAGGGCAGCCAGGCGCATGCCCGGATGCTGGCCGAAGCCGGTATCATTCCCGCCGCCTCCGCGGAGGCGATCTGCGCGGAACTGGACCGGATCCGGGAACGGATCGAAAAAGGCGATTTCACTTTCAGCAGCGAGCTGGAAGACATCCACATGCACATCGAGTCCGCCCTGATCGAAAAACTGGGGGACGAAGGTGCCCGGGTGCATACCGCCCGGAGCCGGAACGATCAGGTCAACCTCGATATCCGGCTGTATCTGCGCGACGAGATCCTTGCGATCGCCGATGCGATCAGGTCCCTCCAGAAAGCGCTGGTGGAACAGGCGCAGAAGAATAAACGGACCATCCTTCCCGGCTTCACGCATCTGCAGCACGCCCAGCCGGTGCTGATGGCGCATCATCTGCTGGCTTATGCGGAAATGTTCGAACGCGATATCGGGCGTCTGCTGGATGCGCGCAAGCGGCTGAACGTGCTGCCGCTGGGTTCGGGCGCGATCGCCGGCACCACGCTGCCGATCGACCGTGAATTCGTGCGCAAGGCATTGGATTTCCCGGCAATGAGCCGGAACAGCATGGACGCGGTCGCCTCGCGCGACTTCACCTGCGAAGTGCTCGCTGCTCTGTCTATTTTCGCCATGAACATTTCGCGGCTCTCCGAAGATCTGATCCTGTGGATGTCCCAGGAATTTTCGTTCATGGTCTTTTCCGACGCCTTCTGCACGGGTTCCAGCCTGATGCCGCAGAAGAAAAATCCGGATATCGCCGAGATTTCCCGCGGCAAAACCGGCCGCATCTACGGCTCGCTCATGTCCATCCTGACCATCTGCAAGGGGCTGCCGCTGACCTACAACCGCGATCTGCAGGAGGACAAGGAAGGCCTGTTCGACGCGATCGACACGGTGCACGGGATCCTTTCGGTCTATCCGGAAATGATCCGGACGATGACCGTGTTTCCGGACCGGATGCTGCAGGCGGCTTCGGACCCGGGCCTGATGGCGACCGACCTGGCCGAGGAACTGGTGCGCAAAGGCGTGCCGTTCCGCCATGCCCATCACAAAGTCGGCTCGCTGGTGCGTTTCGCCGCGGAACACGGCAAGAAACTGAACGAAGTGACGCTCGAAGAGATGAAATCGGTGTTCCCGGAAGCAGACGAGGAGATGCTGAAACTCTTTTCGCCGGAACGGGCAGTGGAAAAACGCGATGTCTTCGGCGCCACCGGATACCGCCAGGTGGAACAGCAGCTGGAATTCTGGAACCGGCATCTGGCTGAAAAACCGGAGGTGTGACCATGATTTTCCGGATCCTCCTGCTGACCGTGCTGAGCTCCGGCCTGCTTTCCGCGGCTGAACGGAAAGAACTCCCGAAGGACACCCCCTTTTCGGACGAAAACACGGGGATCGTCTTCCCGCCGGAACTGGGGAATTTCCAGAAAACGGAGATCCGCATCAGCTCCAATCCGGTGGTCGGCACGCAGATCCGGTATGACGGCATGCAGGCCGGCTGCTCTGCCGGGATCTATATTTATGCCCTCGATGAAAAACCCGGGGTCATCCCGCCGGAGGAATTCCAGCAGCATTACCTGAAAGCACGCCAGACAGTCCTGGATCTGGAAACCATTTCCGAACATGTGAAGGAATCCGAACTTGCCGGGCAGAAAGAATTTCCCGATAAAAATTATCCGGCACGCTGGGACACTTTTTCACTCCGTTCGGACGGTGAGGAAACCTTTCAGTCCGACCTGGTGATGATCCTCTGCGGCGACCGGATCGTGAAACTGCGGATCACGGTGCCGGACGCCCAGAAAGAAGCCAAGGTGGACTGCAATGAGTTCATCCGGAAATTCTGCCGGCTCTTCTACCGGGATCAGCCGGTGAACTTCCAGGCAGTGAAAACGGAAAAAACGCAGAAAAAACGCTAACTCGAATCAGGAGATTTGCAATATGTCAGAAAAACACTGTCATCAGCCGCTGAAACGGCCCGGGTGGGATGAATATTTCATGCGGATCGCCCAGGTGGTGGCCCTGCGGAGCAACTGTTCCCGGCGTCAGGTGGCGGCCGTGATCGTCAAGGACCACCGGATCATTTCCACCGGATACAACGGGACTCCCCGCGGCATCAAAAACTGCAACGAAGGCGGCTGTCCCCGCTGTTCGTCCGACGCCCCCAGCGGCACCGCACTGGAAGAGTGCCTCTGCTGTCACGGCGAGGAAAACGCCATTGTCCAGGCCGCCTATCACGGCATTTCCGTCAAGGATGCCACGCTCTACACCACCTTCAGTCCCTGTCTGCTCTGCGCCAAGATGATCATCAACGCGGGCATCCGGGAAGTGGTGTATGCCGAACGGTATTCCATTGACGACACCTCGCGGCGGATCCTGAATGAGGCAGGCGTGAAACTGCGTCCGGTCCAGATGGACAAGCAAGATTAAAATACTTTTCAGGAGTTATATTTTCTATGGGTTTTGCATGTGGTTTTGTAGGACTTCCGAACGTCGGAAAATCCACGTTGTTCAATGCGCTGTGCAAAGGGGGCGCGCAGGCGGCCAATTTTCCGTTCTGCACCATCGACCCCAACACGGGGATCGTGCCCGTTCCCGATCACCGGCTGGATGAACTCGCCAAAATGGAACATTCCGCCAAGATCGTGCCGGCGACGCTCAAATTCATCGACATCGCCGGTTTGGTCGAAGGCGCCAGCAAAGGCGAAGGGCTCGGCAACCAGTTCCTCGGACACATCCGCGGCGTGGACGCCATCGCCCACGTGGTGCGGCTGTTCAAGGATCCCGACATCGTCCATGTCAGCGCCGACGTCAATCCCGCGCACGATCTGGAGCTGATCCTGACCGAACTGATGCTGGCAGACCTCGATCTGCTGCAGAACCGTCTCGACCGCGCCGCCAAACAGCTGCGCAATGCCGATGCGGAAACCAAAGCCGAATTCGAAATCGCCGAAGGCTTCAAAAAAGATTTGGAAAACGGCAGTATCCCGCATCCCGACCGGACCGATCCGAAAGTGAAGAAAGTGATCGCCGACCTCCAGCTGCTCACGCTGATGCCGGCGTTCGTCTGCGCCAATACCGACGAGGAAACCTTCAAGAGTTTCGGCAAAGACGATATTTCGAAACAGCTGCTCGCAACGGCGGAAAAACACGGGTTCGAAGTGGTGCCGGTTTGCGCCAAACTCGAGGAAGAACTCGGCCAGCTTGATCCGGAAGAGGCAAAAGTCTTTCTGGACGACCTCGGTGTTAAGGAAAGCGGGCTCGAACGGGTCATCAAGACCGGATACCGTCTGCTGGATTACATCACGTTCTTCACCGCGGGTCCGACCGAAAGCCGGGCGTGGACGATCACGCGCGGCATGACCGCGCCGGAAGCCGCGGGCAAGATCCATACCGACATGCAGCGCGGTTTCATCCGCATGGAAGTGGTGTCCTACGAGGAACTGCTCAAGCACGGTTCCTGGAACGAGGCGAAACTGGCCGGAAAACTGCGGATCGAAGGCAAGGATTATGTGATGCAGGACGGGGATTCGGTGTTCGTCCGGTTTGCGGTGTGACCCGCCATGGCATCAACGGTAAGGAACATTCTCAAAAGCACAGCCTCGCTGGCGGGCGCCACGATGGCCAGCCGGGCGCTGGGCTTTGTACGGGAAATCCTGATGGCCCATGTGCTGGGCGGCGGCGCGGTCGCCTCCGCCTGGAATTTCGCTTTCATGATCCCGAACCTGTTCCGCCGTGTCTTCGGCGAAGGATTGCTGGGTCCGGTGCTGGTTCCGCTGATTACCCAGAGCATCGAAAAAAACGGCAGGGATACCGCCAGAAATCAGTTCTCCACCATCTTCATTTGGATGTCGCTGATCCTGTGCGTCTGCAGTACTGCCGTTTCAGGAGTCTCGCTGATCGTCCTTCAATTTGTCCAGCAGGAACATCTGGTGCTGGCATGTCAGCTGATTCCGCTGCTGATACCTTACTGCATCTTCATCTGTCTGGTCGGCATGGCGACTTCCGCACTGAACAGCCTGCGGGTATTTTTCCTGCCGGCAGCGGTAAGCCTGCTGCTGAACATCTGCATGATCGTTGCGCTGCTTTGGCTTTGTCCGCAGTTTACGAACCAGCCGCTCCGGATGCTTTCGGCTCTGGCTTACGCGGTGCTGCTTTCCGGCATTCTTGAGCTGATCCTGATCCTGTTCCTGCTGAAAGTGAATTTCTTCCATATCTCGATCACCTGGAAAAACTTTATCAAGGTCGGGATCCTCAAAGAAGTCTGGCGTCTGATGCTCCCCGGTCTGCTGGGAGCGCTATCCTACCAGCTCAGTGTGATCGCGGACGGCACGCTTGCGCTGTGGATCGGTCCCTATGCAGTTTCCTCATTGGGTTACAGCAACCGGCTGATCAATTTGCCGATCGGGGTGTTCGCTGTCGCTTTCGGCACCGTCTCCCTCCCGGAAATGTCCGCAATGGCGCAGCGCGGAGATTACCATTCGCTGGTGGCGACACAATTCGCCTCCATGCGGTATCTTCTGTTCCTGACCGTCCCGCTGACGGCATTCATCGGCATGTTTCATCAGGACCTGATCCGGCTGTTCTTTTTCCGGGGGGCCTTCGACCGGACCGCCTTGTGGGAAACCGGCTGGTGCCTCTTCTGCTACACCGCCGGCATTCCCGCTTTCGCCGCCTTGAAAATCACGCTGACCGGATTCTATTCGCGGAAAGAAATGAAAATCCCGATGCTGGTCGGAGTCGGCTGCACCGTTTTGAACCTGATCCTGAACCTGATCCTGATGTTCCCCCTGAGACAGGGCGGACTGGCGCTCGCCACGGTGATCTGTTCATACGTGAACAACATCACCCTGCTGCTGATTCTGCAGAAACAGCTCGGGTGTGTGCCGCTGAAAGCCACCGCCGGACATTTCCTGCTGCTTGTCGCGATCTCCCTGCCGGGACTGTATCCGGCAGGGAAGTTCTACCAACTGCTGAAAGCCTTGACCGGAGGTGTCCGGGGATTCGAACTCATTCCCGCCATGGCCGGCGCTGCTTTATGCTATCTGGTGCTCTACCTGGCCCTCGCCATCCTGCTGAAACTCGATGAAGTGAAAATATTGGCCCGTCAAATATTCAGAAAACGGAAAGGAGCCTGAACATGGAATTTTACGAAGTGCTGAAAACCCGCCGGAGCATCCGTGCCTACAAAGTGGATGCGGTGACCGATCAACAGCTGCAGAAACTGGCCGAGGCGGTGAATCTGGCTCCGACGGCGTGCAACCGGCAGCCGTTCAAACTGCTGCTGGTGCGCGACCCCGAAATGCGGAAGACCATCTGCGCCAACTGCCGTTTCGAGTTCCTCGCCCAGGCTCCCGTGATCGCCGTGATGATGACCAACGAAAGCGAATCCTGGACCCGTTTCGAAGGCGATCCGGCGGCGGACATCGATGCATCCATCGCCATGGAACACCTGGTGCTGGCCGCGGCCGCGGAAGGACTGGGAACCTGCTGGATCTGTGCATTCAGCCGTCCGCAGATGAATGAAGCGTTGAACATCCGGGCGCCGTGGTCGGCTTTTGCGCTTTCGCCGATCGGTTACGGTGCCGGCGCGCCGCGTCCGTTCTCCCGCAAAGCGCTGGCCGAAGTCGTGGAGATCAAGGGGTAAAAAATGCTGACCGCCGATCTGCCTGATGCCCATTTCGCCTCCGATACGCCGTCCGTGGCGGATCATACCCTGAAAACGGGAACTTTCACGCTGCGGACTCTGCCGGTGGAAATCGGGGAACTGAACGAAACCATGTCCCTCGCTTCGAAACGCCGTCTGCACAATTCCGAAGACGGCAGCGAACTGATGTTCGAAACGGTCAACACGATCCCGTTCGGAGCGGAGCCGGAAATCCGGCGGAAGATCCGGATCTCCGAAGGTCTGATCTGCTGCACCATGGATATGGTGATGCGCGCTTCCTGTCCGCTGACCACGCTCAGCGCGGGCGGGATGGTGATCTCCGGGGCAATCCGGAAAATCAGTCTGATCCTGCCGCCGCAGAAAGGCAGTGAACCGGCCATGCAGGAGAGCCGCAACTGGCCGGAGATCAAGGAAGACGAGATTCTGTTCGACGCCCCCTATCCTCCGCTCGGTCTGACCTTGACGACGGAGAAAGAACGGCTGGACTGGATGATCGGCGATGACCTGTGGCGCTGGACCAATGCCGAACGGATCGGCGGCGGCAAAGCCCGGTTTGTCATCACGAAGAAAGAACAGGGACTCCGCATGGAGTGGAAACTCTTCGAAAAAACGCCGGTCCGCGGCGACGAAGACGAACCGGTTCCGGGCCGGAACTGGCGTCTGACCTGGGCCGTGGCCTGGACGGCCCTTCCCCTGCCCCGGAAAAAGAAGGCCGCAAAAGTTTTCGACCTGGCGTCTTTCGACTGGCCGGAGAACGCGAGGGCGGTATCCAGCCTCAAAAACTCGAAAACTCTTCAACCGGGATGTTTCTGTTCCATGGCGGTCCAGAACGCCCTGAAAAAATGGTTGCGCAGTAATTGGGACGAGGCTAAAGACGGCATGGTGTTCGAACTGAAAAACGTACAGCCTCACTATTGTGTGAACGCCTCGCATGTGGACCGGCCGAAACTTAAATCATTGCCGCACTGGGACATGATGTCGATCCTGGAATTCCGCCGCTGGGCCGGCCGTCTGCTGGCGAAAAAAAACGCGCAGCTGCGGCTCCGGACGCCGGATAAATCACCCTGGCGCGGATTTATGACGCTGGACTGATTTCAGCGAATTCCTGAACTCGTCCGAATCCTCGCCGTAAGCCATTTTCACACATTCGAGCTGGAAATGATGCCGTCTGCGGTTGGCGATCCCCGCGGTCAGCTGCGCCAGCAATTCCGAACGCAGATCATGGTCCGGTTCCCTGTCTGTCAGGATCGCGCGCAACAGAAACGGATCGCGCAGAATGCCGCGACCGACTGCAATACCGTCGCACCCGCATCCGTTCCGGTAACATTCCGCATCGTCGGGAGTAAGAATATCGCCGTTGGCGAAAAAAGCGGTCTGCGGGAGCAGGCTGCGGACGATCCGGAACCGGCGCAGCGCCTCGCTGCGGGGGATCTCCGCATACATTTCCGAGGCGGTGCGGAAGTGATGGATCACCCAGTGCGGCCCACCTTCCCGGACGGAGGCGAGGATCTCCGGCAGTTCCTCGGGCGAACGGAACCCTGAGCGGAGTTTCACGCTCAGGCACATTTCCGGGACCGCGGTCCGGATGGTCTGGAGGATGTTTTTCAGCAGTTCCGGCTGTTTCAGCAGCGCGCTGCCCGATCCGCTGGAAACGACCGTGGGACTCGGGCAGGCGCAATTCACGTTGACCGAATTGACTCCCAGCTCGAACAAGGTGCGGCAGGCCGCCGCCATGGAAGCGGGATCATGGCCGAGGATCTGCACCGTGAACGGGATCCCGGAATCCAGAAAGATCCGGAACCGTTTCCGCAAAGCTCCCTTTTTCGGAGGCGCGTCCTTCGGGATCCCGATGAACGGAGGCATCCAGGCATCGATCAGTTTCAGGTTCAGCGCGGCCCGGAAAAAATTTTCCCGGTTCATGATGCCTTCCAGCGGCGACAGCACCGCGCGGGAAGGCAAGGTAAACCGGGAAGTCAATGCCAGCGGCTGTTGAAAGAAATTCATCTCAAACCGCCGGCTGTTGATCAATCCGCTTTCAGCACGCCGCCAGTATCGGCGCTGGTGGCCATCCGGGCATATTTCCGGAGCCAGGACGATTTGATCTCTTTCTGAAGCGGTTTCCAGTTTTTCTTCCGTTTGGCGATCTCCGCCTTGGAAACCTTCAGGTTGATCGTCCGCGCGGGGATGTCGATCTCGATGATGTCGCCGTTTTTGATCAATCCGATCAGACCGCCGGCGGCAGCTTCGGGACTGACGTGACCGATGCAGGCGCCGTGGGTGCCGCCGCTGAACCGTCCGTCGGTGATCAGGGCGACTTTTTCGCCGAGTCCGCGTCCCATGATGTAGCTGGTGGGCGCGAGCATTTCCTGCATTCCGGGGCCGCCTTTGGGTCCTTCATAGCGGACCACGACCACGTCGCCGGCTTTCACTTTGCCGTCGAGGATGCCCTTGCCGGCCTCTTCCTCGCTTTCGAACACGATCGCTGGACCGGTATGCCTATACATTTTCGGGGAAACGCCGGCAGTCTTGACCACGCAGCCTTTTTCCGCCAGATTGCCGAACAGGACCGCAAGTCCGCCCTGTTTGGAATAAGGATTGTCGAGCTTGCGGATGACTTCGCCGTCAGGATCGGCGGCGGCTTTGGCGATCTGTCCGAGCGTCTTGCCGGAAACGGTCTTCTTGGTCAGATAGAGTTTGCCTTTGATCTTGGAGACTTCCTTGAGGATGGTGGAAATGCCGCCGGCGCGGTTGACGTCTTCCATGTGGTAATTGCAGGAAGGCGAAACTTTGCAGATGTGCGGGGTGGAACGGCTGATCTCGTCGATTTTATGCAGGTCGAGCTGAATCCCTGCCTCGGTGGCGACGGCGAGCGTATGGAGTACGGTATTGGAACTGCCGCCCATGGCCATATCCAGGACGAGCGCGTTATGGAACGATTTTTCATCGATGATCTGTTTCGGGAGCGGACCGCCGGCCTTGGCCATTTCGACGATGCGGCGGGCGGCGGCTTTCCAGAGTTTGACGCGGTCGGGGCTGGTGGCGGCAATGGTGCCGTTGCCGGGCAGCGCAATGCCGATCGCCTCGCACAGGCAGTTCATGCTGTTGGCGGTGAACATGCCGGAGCAGGAACCGCAGGTGGGACAGGCACGTTTTTCGAGATCTTCCAGTCCCTTGTCGCTGAGTTTGCCGATCTTGTTCTGGGCCACGGCCTCAAACGTGGTGATCAGGTCGCAGGCTTTGCCGTTGCGGTCGACGCCGGCTTCCATCGGGCCGCCGGAAGCGAAGATGGTGGGGATGTTCAGGCGCATGGTGCCCATGAGCATTCCGGGCGTGATCTTGTCGCAGTTCGGGATGCAGATCAGGGCGTCGAACGGATGCGCGGTCGCCATGGTTTCGAGGGAGTCGGCGATGATCTCGCGGCTGGGCAGGGAGAATTTCATGCCGTAATGGCCCATGGCAACGCCGTCGCAAACGGCGATGGTGTTGAATTCGAAAGGAACGCCGCCGGCTTTGCGGATCTCATCGCAGATGATCTGGCCGACTTTCTGCAGATGGGCATGACCGGGGACGATGGAAACATAAGAGTTGCAAACGCCGATGAACGGCTTGGAAAAATCTTTGGTGGTGAGCCCGGTGGCGCGGAACAGGGAACGGTGCGGCGTGCGCTCCAGACCCTTTTTCATGATGTCGCTTCTCATTTTTTCTCCTTTTTAATCCCTTTTTTTGCAAGGATAAATTGTTTTCTTGCCATTTTGGGTGTATATTGATATAATATAGCACGGTTTTTAAATTTTTACATGGAGAAAGCGAAAATGTTTGATAATCTTACGGGAAAACTGCAGGATGCGCTGAAAAAACTGCGGGGCCAGGCAGTATTGACCGAGGCGAACATAGCCGACGCGATGTCGGAGATCCGCGATGCGCTGATCGATGCCGACGTGAATCTGGAAATCGCAGACGAGTTCATCGCCGAGGTCCGGCAGACCTGTCTGGGCGCCGATGTCCTGCGGAGCGTGACTCCGGGCCAGCAGGCGGTCAAGGCCGTTTATGACAAGATGGTCTCCTTCATGGGCGAGGCGGAAGCTCCGCTGGCGTCCGGCGGCAAGCCGACCGTGGTGATGATGGTCGGACTGCACGGCAGCGGCAAGACCACCACTACGGCGAAGCTGGCCATCCAGCTCAAGAACAAAAATAAGAAAGTGCTGATGACGGCCTGCGACGTGTACCGTCCGGCAGCTATCGATCAGCTGGAGATTCTGGGACGCGACAACGGCATTGCGGTGCATGCCGAGCGCAACAATCCGGATGTCTGCACCATTGCCTCGAACGCGATCGCGGAAGCACGGGAAAAACAGTTCGATTACGTGCTGCTGGATACGGCCGGACGGCTGCAGATCGATGAACCGATGGTCATGGAACTGGTGCGGCTGAAACAGATCTCCGGCGCCCACGAAATTCTGCTGGTGGCGGATGCGGCGCTCGGCCAGCAGGCGGTCTCCGTGGCGAAACATTTCAATGATGCGCTGGCGTTGACGGGTATTGTGCTGACCAAGCTTGACGGCGATGCGCGCGGCGGTGCAGCATTCTCCATCCGCAAAGTCACCGGCTGCCCGATCAAATTCGTCGGTGTCGGCGAAAAGATGGAAAATCTGGACGTGTTCCATCCGGACCGGATGGCGAGCCGGATCCTCGGCATGGGCGATATCGTTTCGCTGGTGGAACAGGCGGCGGAAAAATTCGACCGGGAAGAAACGGAAAAACTGCAGCAGAAACTGCGCAAGAACGAGTTCGACCTGAACGATTTTCTGGGACAGCTCAAGCAGATGTCGAAACTGGGCGGGATCGAAGGCATCCTGAAATTCCTGCCGGGCGGCAAGCAGCTGGCGGACCTGCCCGATCTGGATCCGAAGGAATTCAAGCGCATGGAAGCGATCATCAGCTCGATGACGATGAAAGAACGTGAAAACGTGGAAATGATCGACATGTCCCGGCGGAAACGCATTGCCAGAGGCAGCGGATGCAAAGTAGAGGAAGTCAGCCGGCTGATCAAGCAGTTCTCCATGATGAAAAACATGATGAAACGTTCCGGCATGCTGGGGCGTATGGTTTCGGGCGGCAGTCTGCCCGCGATGGGACTGGGCATGCCCGGTTTCCGTCCACCCTCCATCCGCGGCAGCAATTATACTCCGCCGAAGAAAAAGCGGAAGAAACATAAATGAATCATCCTCCGAAAATCTGGCTCATTGCCGGGGAATCATCCGGCGACCTGTATGGGGCGAAACTGGCGGAAGACCTGAAACGGCTGGCTCCGGGAGCGGAGTTCGCCGGCATGGGCGGCACCAGGATGCGCAGCGCGGGCGTCCGTCTGCTGGTCGATTCCACCGAACTGGGAGTAGTCGGCATCATCGAGGTGATCGGCATCCTGTTCAAGATCCTCAGCATCCTGCGGTTTCTCGTGAAAAAAGCGGAAGAGGAACGGCCCGATGCGGTAGTGCTGATCGATTATCCAGGGTTCAACATCCGGTTCGCCAAGCAGCTGAAGAAGCGCGGGATCCCGGTGATCTGGTATATCAGTCCGCAGGTGTGGGTGTGGCGCAAATCCAATATTCCGAAACTGGCCAGTTACTGCACGAAAATGATGGTCATCTTCCCGTTTGAAACGGAAGTTTACCGGGGAAGCGGCCTGGATGTGGAATTTGTCGGGCATCCGCTGGTGGAGATCGTGCAGGAGCGGCGCGATCCGGAGCTGAAACGCGATCCGGACCAGATCGTGCTGCTGCCTGGGAGCCGCCGCAACGAGACCCGGCGGCTCCTGTCTCCGATGCTGGAAGCAGCCATTCTGCTGAAACAGCGTCATCCTGATCTGCATTTTGTGATCTCCGCGCCGAGGGAGAAAGTAGCAGCGGACATCAGGGAGGGACTGCGGAAATTTCAGCGGAAAAATCCACAGGCGGCCCAGCTGCAGGAAGTTCCGGTGATATCGGGCAAAACGTCGGAACTGCTGCAGACCGGCACAGCCGGATTTGCCGCCTCGGGAACCGTGACAGTCGAATGTGCCGTTGCCGGCCTGCCGCTGGTGGTATGTTACCGGCTGAATCCGTTCACGTTCCTGCTGGCCTGTCTGATCATCCGCAAGCTGTTCCGGAATTCCTTCACCATGCCGAATATCATCCTCAACCGGCAAGTGTTTGAGGAATTTCTGCAGTTCCGGGCGACCCCGCAGGCACTGGCGGATGCGATGGAACGGATCCTGCCGGGCGGAATACGCCGGGCGGAAGCGGAGGCAGGAATGGCGGAAATGACGCGCGAAATTTCCGGGGGGATCGCAGGCGCCGCAGAAAATGCCGCCCGCTGCGTCTTGAATGTCATTGAAAAAAAATCCACGAACCGGGAGTAATTTCATGATTCTGCGTATTTTGATCGTGCCTGCATTCCTGCTGACCTTTACTCTTTCCTGTTCATTTTTATCCAAACCGGAACCGGTACGCAAGCAGGATACCGGGTTCCGGATGCCGGCCCAACGCCCGGTTACATCCTGGTTCTCGCCCAATAATGACCTTTTCCGTTCATTCGCCTATTTTCATTGCGGGAACCTGAAACTGCAACCGGGAAACTATCGACTGGGATTGGGCTTTCAGGTGTCCGGACCACGGTGGTTCCAGACCATAGCGGATGAGGCGCAGATGACGATCCTGCCGCCGCATCCGGTCTTAAAAAAAGACACGGTGCTGGAGATCCCGCATCTGGCATTTGCCTTCCGGGGCAAACAGCAGAAGTTTCAGGCTGAATTCAAAATCAACGGCGGGACCGTGCTGCGGCAGGAATTCACGCCGAAAACCCCGACCTCCCTCCGGCTGAAAATACCGGCGCGGCTGAATCAGAGCGTCCAGATGACTCTCTCCATCAAATTCACCGGGCTTTACCGTCAATCCGAACTGGGAGTCAAGAACGATCGACGCAAGCTCGGAATCATTTTCCGTTTCATCAACGATGATTATCTTTCAAGCAAACAGAAACTGTTCCGCGCAGTTTTTCAGGTGGAACAAATCACGCCGCCCGGCCCGGACGGGATTCAGAAGGCCACTCTGTTCCTGTTGGATCAGGTCTACGGTCCGGCAATTCCGGAAACCCTGCATCTGGATCTCTATCCGGCAGCGATCGATCCGCGTGATCCGCTGAAAAGCTATCAGATCGGAGATCGGCTGGAACTGATCCTGCTGAACCGGCCGGGTCAACCGCCGCTGGTGCTTTACGGCGGTGCGGTGCCCTGGATCCCGGATCCATCATTTCCGCTGCCCGAAAAGGACCGGACCATTGACAATATGCCCTTGCCGGAAGAAGTCAGAAAAGCCCAGAAAGAACAGATTGCCAAAGACCTGCCCGTGATCCGTCGGCGAGTGAAAAACCGTACCCGGAATCTGGCGGTTGCGGAAGAACGGTTTCAGCGGCTGTGGATCCAGTCGCAGAAGGAAATGCAGCTGATTCCCGCAGTCATTTCCCTCGACAACGGACAGGAGATCGAACGTTTCCATAATCAGTATTACTGGGGTGTCAGCCGGGGGAGTTTTTTCGCACTTCCCCGGAAATTTGTCTTCATGGAAAAATGCAGTGTTTCGGGGAACATTTCCGCGCTGCTGGGATTGCGTGACCAGCTGCAGAAAAAACAGATCCAGCTGATCATCCTGCTGGTGCCGGACGCCGGCCAGACAGCAGCCCGTGCACTGCTGCCGTTTTTCGCCTCCTCCGGCAGTCTGTCGGCGCTCCAGTGTACCTCGTCCCTGCTGGAGTTCGGACTCGAAGCAGTTTATCTGGATGATATCATCCTGTCAAAAACCTCCATTGAGGAACGTCTCTTCTGCTATCCCGACCCCCGTCCGGAAGCAGCGCTCTGGAGAATCCTGGCAGCAGCCGCGGCAGACCGGCTCAGCCGTTTCGGCAAGGATCACTTTGTCGAAAAGGAAGCAAATCATTATGCCGAACGCCGCGGTCCCACTGCTTTCGGGAAGAACTACCGCTGGCCGTCCGGAGTCGATTGCGGCAGCCACAAAAACGGTGACATCGTTGAATCGGTGCAGGTCTTCCGCAACGGAGAGCCTTTCCAGCCCGATCCACGCTCGGGCATCCTGGTGATCGGCGGCCCAAACCTCCATCTGCCGGGACCGGGCCATACTTTTTCGGGTCTGCTTTCCAAAGAGCTCCATTATTCTGTGGATGAACTTGTTCTGCCGGGAGAAAACTGGATCGACAATCTGCCGATGTTCCTCCTCCATCAGCCTCGACGTTTTCTGTCGGGGAAACAGGCAGTCATTCTGGTGGTTTCCCCGAAAACATTGTCCAAGTGCGTCCTGCCGAATCTGAACCAACTGGCTGAACAGGAATATTCATGGAAAAATCAGAAAGCGGTTCACCATTTTGCTTTGAAATATCGGGATGACAACATCATACCGCCCAGGCCGGCAAGGGAAGACCGCGATTACACCCGGAAGATTGAGCAGAATAACGTCTGGGTCCGGACTTTTTACCGAACATCCGTAGCCAGGATCCGGATCAGGAAAAATGGGGTACCGCAGGATTTCCTTTCTCTGGACATTCCGGAAAAACTGAGATCCAAACCGATGACGCTGGTCGTGGATCTGGCGACCTACCTGGGTCAGACCAATGTTCTGACCGTAAACGGACATAAAGTCCCGCTGCCGGTCAATCGGCAGAGACTGCATTTCCGCCGAATTGGGGTGCCGCTCAAAGCAGGAACCGTCAGAGCGGACCTTAAATTCACCGGCAGCAAGGACAATCTGCTCATAGTCCGCGATGTGAATCTGTATCAGTGAGAATGGCAAAATGATCGATCTGAATCCATTCCGGAAAAATCCCGCAGCCCGGGTCCATTTCATCGGCTGCGAAGGCGCCGGCACCAAACCGCTGCGGCGGATCTTCGAGGAACTCGGATTCCGGACCAGCGGGTCCGATCTGACACTGAACGGACATGCCGCGGCAAATCTCCCGGATACGCCGGATCCGCAGAGCCTGCTGGTGATTTACAGTTCCGCAGTGACACCTGACAATCCGGAACTTCAGGAAGCCCGGCGGCGCGGCTCCCCGTGCATCCTGCGCGGGGAAGCGCTGGGGCTGGCCGCTTCACTTTTCCCGTGCGTCATTGCGGTTTCCGGTTCGCACGGCAAAACCAGCGTGACTTCCATGATCGTCCATATTCTGAGACAGACAGGCCTCGCGCCGGGATTCCTGATCGGCGGAAAACTTCAGGGGAACGAGATCTCCGGTTCGGCCGGCGGCGGCCGGATTTTTGTCTGCGAAGCCGATGAAAGCGACGGCACCCATACCGCGATCCATTCCGCGCTGGCGGTAGTCACCAACGTCGAAGACGATCACGCCTGGAATTTCGACTCGCCGGAATGTCTGATCCGGAATTTCCGTCTGTTTGCCCGCCAGGGGAAAAAACTGCTCGCGCCGGCGCTGCCGATTTTTGCGGATCATCCGGACCGGATCGTTTACAACGCGCCGGATGAACTGGAACACGATCCCAGGTTCGGCAGATGGGCGCATTTTGCAAAGATCGATCTGGAGATCGCGGTCGAAGCCGTGACCGCACTGGGGCTGCTGTCCAGGGAAACGGCTCTGCAGGCGGCCGAATCTTTTCCCGGCGTCGCCCGCCGCATGGAACCGCACGGCGCCAGTGAGGATTTTCTGCTGTATGAAGATTATGCGCATCATCCGACTGAACTGGCCGAATCGCTCAAATCTTTCCGCCGGCTTTTTCCGGACCGGAAACTGAAAGTGATCTTCCAGCCGCACCGTTATGCCCGGCTGGAACGGTATTTCGAAGAATTCACGCAGACGCTCCGTCAGGCGGACGAGGTGTTCGTGACTCCGGTTTTTGCCGCCTGGACCGCATCGGGAAAAGTCGATTCCGCCAAGCTGGTCCAGGCGATCGGATCAAATGCCTTTCTGCTTTCCGGCAGCTGGCCGGAAATGGCCCGTCAGGTCCGCAGCCGGCTGCAGCCGGGCGATCTGGCCGCGGTCATCGGCGCCGGGGATGTCCGCGAGATCATCGAACCGCTTCAGGAGGAACTGTTCGGCCAGATCGGACTGATCCTGCCGGCGGGCGGATCATCCTCCCGGTATGGCAGCGGCAACAAGCTCTTCGAACGTATCCACGGCGACCCCCTGTTCATCCGCACCATCAAGGCCCTGACCGGCGGACGCCGCTATTTCATTGTCATGGCCGTTCCCGATTCGCAGAAGGCCGAATTCGAAAGACTGATCCGGGAATTCCTGCCCGATTTGGAAATCACGCTGGTTCCGGGCGGCCGGACCCGGACCGAATCGGTCTGCAATGCGCTCAAGGCACTGCCGCCTGAAATCGGGATCGCCGCGGTCCATGACGCCGCGCGTCCGCTGATCCGCCATTCCGTGCTCCGCAACTGCGTGGAAGCCGCGCTGATCTGCGGCGGCGCAATAGCCGCCCGTCCCCAGACGGACACCATGAAAGAGGCGGATGACCGCGGCAATATCATCCGGACCGTGCCGCGCGAACATCTCTGGAATGTCCAGACTCCGCAGGTCTTCCGGCGGGATCTTCTGGAAAAGGCCTATGATCAGGCGGTCCGGTCGGAACGGCAGTTCACCGATGACGCCGCGGTCGTGGAGGCCTTTACGGAACTGAAGATCCGTCTGGTGAACGATCCATATCCGAATCCCAAGCTGACTTATCGGGAAGACCTGTCCCTGATCGAAAAACTCAGCTGATCCCGAACGGATCCGATGCAGAGGCTTTTGCCGTCCCACTGAGCTTCCTCTGCGGAACTGGCGCCGGGCGTTCCCTGACGCGCCTAGTAAAATTTCTTTCTTCATACTTGAAAAAAACAATTCCGATGCTAATGTAAATTTGTGATTGATGGTTACTGGTATAACGAGTTCTAAGGAAGTGCTGTAATGTCTGCTCACCGATTCACCTTGTCAAAAGAGTTGTCCTGCACGGTTCCGGAACAGGCAGGAGTCTGTGCCGGCTATGCCGAAAAAGAATTGATCCGTCTTCTGGCCAAACTGGGGACCAGGGTCACCGTTTCCGGAAAGAATCACGGACTGTTTTTCACCTTGGGAAAAGCTGGTCGGATTCAGTCACGGATGTTGCGGAAAATCAAAGGAAACGGCTTTGTGTCGGGCGTGACCCCAACGGGGATTGCGCTGGCTGCGAAAACCGAAAAAGGACTGCTGAACGCGGTCTATTCCCTGATTGAAGATCTGGGGATCTCTTTCCTCATGCCGGGCGAAAAGAATGAACTCGTGTCGCCGGATGCGCCATTCGGGCTGGACTGCGGAACCGTGGTCCGGAACATGCGGAGCGAGCATGCCGGACTCTCCTGCGAGTTCGCAGTTGTCACCGAGGAGGAATACACGGGCGGGGAATGGATGGCATATTTTGCCAAATTACGCTTCGATATGGTCTTCCGGCATGCGGGCGGACACATTCATAATGATCCGAAATACGGATTCATCTACGGTGACGGCGCCCATGAGTTCCATCATCTGCTGCCGAAAAAGTTCAAAGCCGATCATCCGGAAACGTGCCGGCAGATCCAGCCGGATGATTTCGGCGGGGAACGGATCAATGACGTAAATTTCTGTTCCGCCAGTGAAACGGCCTGGCAGGAAATCGAAAAGAATTTCCGCAAATATGCATCGAATTACCAGGAGCTGGACCACATTTCGCTGGAACTGGCCGATCTGCCCGGCGGCGGCCATTGTCTCTGCGCCCACTGCCGGAATTATTCCCCCGCGGATATCCAGGCTGTCATCATGAACCGGTTTGCCGAAATTGCCGAAAAACTCGGACTCAAATGCACCATTCAGATGAACGCGTATCATGATACCATGATGCCCAGCCGGATGATTCCTCCCCGTCCTGACATCCAGATCGTGTTTGCTCCCCGTGAACGCTGCTGGGGACATGCACTCGATGATCCGTCATGCCCCCGGAATGTCCACTATCTGGACTGTCTCAAAGCCTGGAAAAAATATGCCTTCCCCCATACGGAACATGTCATATTCCTCGGCTATTACAATGACCAGATCCTGTTCCGCGGGATGTATCCGTTTATTCCGGATGTGATTGCCGGGGACTTGAAATGCGCGCTGAGAAACCGGATCCCGAACTTTTTTACTTTGCAGGTAGGCGGACAGATCCTGCAGCCCGATTATAATCTGCTGTTTCTTTCGGCAATCCAATGGGACTGCGGCTTGGATAAACAAAGTTTCTGCAAAAAGATGGCGGCCAGGATTGCCGGAAAGAATGGAGGTGTGCTTGAAAAATATCTGCTGGCACGCGCCCGCATTTTCTCCGATGTGCTGAAATGGTGCGATGTCGATCCGGCGATCTGCCATCTGGATTACCGCTGGCTGAAGGAAGATGAGTCTGATTTCTTCCGGAAAATGGTCGAACGTCTGCGCCTCGATTCCCGATCCATGAAAAAAGCCGCCGCCGATTTGAAGACCGGATCAGAAGGGCTTCCCCGCCGACTGAAAAAACTGCTGTCCGAAGAGGCGCAGCGGGCAGAATTCGAAGCGGAAGTGATGGAAGGCATGAGTCTTCATCAACAGGCGAACTGCAAAATGCCGGAAGTCCGCCGGACCCGTGATCCGCAAAAGGCCGCGGTCTGCATAAAGGAATATCAGAAACTGCTCGGTTTCCTGCAACGGAGCGTAAAAACCGGCGATAAGGCCGGGATCGGGAAGAATGCATATTACGGCAAGCTGGTCGATCCCTGGCTCCTGAATGACATCAGGGAGAAAATCCGGTGGTGTGAATCCATCCGGAAAAATAACCGGAAATGACGCCGCGGAATGATTTCGCAGAAAATTCCGCATCCCAATCGGACTTATCCGGAAGACCTCGTCCTGCCTGTCGAAAAGCGCAGCTGACCGGTTTTCTGCGTATTTCCGCATTGCCGTAATAATTATCCCGAAAAAATTATTAATTTCTGTAGATTCCGTCAAAAAACCGCATTCTTTATGTCGGCGCCGGAAAAGATAACCCCGGCCGCCCGATGATCCGTGTAAAAATTTTTTACATTGACAACAATAAATAATTTTCTTGAGCGTTATAATAGCTATCTTTTCGGAAGAAATACAGTTTCGAACGAAAACCCCAACAAAGGAGGTTGGCCATGTATATCGATGCAGGAACAGGAAGCATGCTTCTTCAAGCCGGAGCCGCCGTGTTTTTCACTACGGCAATATTCTTCAAACAAATTCTCGGATATTTCCATCGGGACAGAAAACCAGCTGAAGGCCAAAACAGCAAACCATGAGGGAGAAAAGGCTCCGTGCATCTTTCCGCGATCCCGCCGGATATGTATTCGAACGGGACGGCCGGATCTTCCGGCAGGTCCTGCCTGCCGGAACTGCCGACCATGAACTGTTTGTGAGATCCGGGCTGGCGGAACAAGTTCTGAAAGATAATACTGTTATTCCATTTCATGAAATATCCAGGAATAAAGACGGCATTACCCTGGAACTGGAAAAACTGCCGTTCATCTCGTACCCTTATGAATGGAGTTTCAGCCAGCTCCGGGATGCGGCGCTGCTGACGCTTCAGCTCATGCGGCAGGCACTGAAACACGGGATGGTACTGAAGGATGCCAGCGCATTCAATGTGGCATTCCGGAGCGGCCGCCCGGTATTCCTGGACCATACTTCTTTCATGGTCTATCGTGAAAATGAACCCTGGCGTGCTTACCGGCAGTTCGTCATGCATTTTCTGGCGCCGCTGCTGCTGATGAAAAAAGTCGATCTGCGGTGTCTGGCGCTGTTCAAGAACGACCTCGGCGGCATCCCGCTGGATCTGGCCTCGCATCTGCTGCCGCGGCGCACCTGGCTGAATCCCGGCATTTTGATCCATATCCATCTGCATGCGAAAATGGACCAATGCTATTCCTCGGACGGAAAAGCGCACCGGAATCCGGTCATGAGCAGGAAACAGCTGGAGAACATGATCCTCTCACTGGAAGATTTCACGGGCGGATTGAAGATTTCCGGACAGAAGACCCAATGGGCGGACTATTATGGAAACAACAGTTATGAAGCCTCCAGTTTGAAATTCAAGAATGAGCAGGTGGAAAGTTTCTGCCGGGAGATTTCTCCGGCTGTCACCCTCGACCTGGGCGCCAACAACGGCTTTTTCTCGGAAACGGCGGCACGGTATTCCAGACAGGTGATCGCGGCGGATATCGATCCGCAGGCGGTGGAACAGCTGTATCGGCTGAACCGGGAAAAGATATCCCATCTGCAGCCGCTGCTGCTGGATCTGAACAACCCGTCGCCGGATCTGGGAGTATTCAACGAAGAACGGCAGTCATTCTTCACCCGCGGCCGGGGTGATCTGGTGCTGGGACTGGCCCTGATCCATCATCTGCGCATCACCGGCAATTGGACCATCGAACAGATCGTGCGGCTGTTTGCCCGGACCGCTCCCTATGCCCTGGTGGAATTTGTCCCGCTGGATGACATTCAGGTCAAACGTCTGATCCGGGGACGTGAAACTCTCTTCGAAGACTGGACGCTGGAAGCCGTAATGAACGGATTCAGACAAGAATACAGCCGGCTGGAAACGGTCACGATCCCCGGCTGTACCCGGACTCTGATCAAGCTTTATAAAAACTGAAAGGTCATTTATGCCGCAACCAGAAGAACCGGAAAAACCGAAACTGCTCCTTACCCTGCTGCCGGGCATCAGTTTTGCCGCCGCCCTGCTCTGTCCTCTGGGATCGATATTCCTGAACAACAAGGGGCAATTCACGCTGAACACCGCCACGGCTGTCCAGTGGTTTCTGTTTCTCCTGGGGATCATCACGCTGCTGTGTGCGGCGCCGCTGGCATTATACCGGAAACGGCCGGCGGTCTACAGTGTCCTGAATGCCGTGTTCCTGTCGTTAGCAGTGACCCTCCTCATCCATCAGCAGTTCTGGTCCGAGATCTTTCCAAAGGAAACCTTTGACCGGAATCTTTCTCAGGACACGGTCTTTCTGACCGTTTTTCACCTGATCCTGCTGCTGACACCCGTGGCTGCGGCCATCCGGTACAGGGAACGGGTCCTGAAATGGACCGGCAAAATCACGTCCGTGATCGTGCTGCTGGTCCTGACCTCGCTCGCCTTTCCGGTCTTTTCCAAACCCGCGGCAGAGGATTATGATTTCAAAAATTATGCCTTACTGGAAAACGACAAATTCACAGTTGCCTCGGATCGGAACATCATCATCGTGGTCGTGGACTGCATGGGGGAACGGATCATCAAGGAGGTCCTGCGGAAATTTCCGGAAATGCAGCAAGTGCTCAAGGACTTCACCTGTTTCGACAACATGGTAAGTCCTTTGCCCCGGACCATGTATGCCGTGCCGGCGATGTTGACCGGAATCGATTTTCCCCGCCAAAAAAACGGCGAAGCGGCGCAGGATGCCGATCATGCACAATATGTGTCTTCCGCGTTCAAGACGGAAAAGGCGCTGTTCACGCTCTGCCGGAAACAGGGCTGGCGTCGGGAAGCGTATCCTTTCATGCTTCAGGCGGTAAGCTATTCGCCGGAATCGATCGACAATTCCATGGTGATCAATGACGAAGTCAAAAAGCAATCCGTCATGAAAATTCTGGATACCGCATTGGATAAATATACTCCGTTTTACCTGAAAAAAGTCCTGAAAGAATATTATTATATCGCCACGGATCCATTTGTCCAGCCGTCGCAGGAAGTCAATCAGACACCGGAAGATGTTTTCGACCGGGTGTTTTTCCGTCGGCTGAATCAGGAATTCAAAGTCGGCCGGTATGCCAGAGGACTGAAATATTATCATCTGCTGGGTGCCCATGAGCCCATCCGGACGGATGAGAAGCTGGCCATGAATTCCAATACGCTGAAATACCGGCAGCTGCGCGGCAGTCTGAAAAACGTGGAAGTCCTGCTCCGGAAATTGAAAAAGGCCGGTCTCTACGACCGGGCGGCGATCATCGTCGTCGGAGACCATTCGGAGCGTTATACCCCGGAAATAGCGGCATTCATCAAACGTCCCGGCGAAAGCCATGACCACCTGGTCTTCAATTCGGTCCCGTGCCAGGTGTCCGATCTGTGTGGAACCATCAGCCGCATCAGCGGACTCGATCCGGAAGCAGCCTCGCTGTTTGACCGGCCGCCGCGCCTGGGCAGCCTGAACCGGATCCGCGGGAGCCTGGCCGCCATGCTGGATTTCCCCGGCTGGCAGCCGGCCGGGAAAGCGCTCGACGCCAGTGAGGTTTCAGATAAGATCCCGGTCATCCTGGATCATGATAATCTGATCATCGACATGGGATCCGAGAGATTAGCCGGGCTCAAATCCATTGTCATGACAGCGGAAAACCTGGAAACCGGCAAAATCTGCCGGACCGGCATGGACATGCCCCGGACCGCCAATTATACCCGCAGCAGCCTTTCCGGTTTCCCAGACGGCATCTACCGCATCTGTGTGTCCGCAACATGCGCGAACAATGATCCCGAAGAACCGAAGCTGACCGATCTGAACTGGATAGGTCCGCAATTCCTGATCGTCCGGAACGGTAAAATGGAACTGGCGGACAATCCGGACCGGCTGAAACCGGAAATGCTCCGCATCGGGCAGGAGCTGTTGTACAAACCGATGACCCTGTATCCTCAACTGATCTTTCCCGAAAACTGGAAATCGTCAAACACTGCTCTGCAGCTCAAGGAAGATGAATCTTTCGGGGTCAGAGTGCCGACCGGCAGGACCGGTCTGACTTTGGAAATTTCAGTCAGACGATTTCTCCCCCAGGAAGGCGACCTGTTTATTTCTGTCAATGATGAAAAAGTCCATAAAGTCCGGCTGATGGAGAATGGTGATGGGATCATCCCGGTTCGAATCCCGGTCCCCGTCGGCACCGGGAAAACCGGCGGACAGGTTTTGAAAATCAAATTCAATTTCCGATCCATCCTGCGGAACCGCGAGAAAATAAAAACGAACAGCTGCAAGCTCTTAAAATTCCGTCTGACCGAATCCCGCCAGTGAAACCTCAGCGGCCGAAAGACGCCGCCAGGATCCCGCCGGAAGAACCGGGAACGATGAATTCACCCGCCGCGATGTCGCGTTCGGTGAACCGCGCCAGAAAAATCTGTCCATGTTCGATTCGGCCGTGATCATAAACGGCGTAAATGAAACCATCCTCCCCTTCGGCAAAATCCGGATAGCTCACATTCGGTTCAGGATTCAGCAGGAGTTTTCCATACCAGGAAACACCGTCATCGTCCGACAGCCAGACCGTCAGTTTTTCCCGCTTCTGCCCGCCCGCACATCCCGGCAGGCGATGCTCCGTCCGGTGATTGATCAGACAGAGCCGGCCGGATCTCAGCCGCCGCAAAGCGAAACGTGAATTCGGTCCGCCCAGCCCGGAATCACTGCCGTCCGACCAGGTGCGGCCGCCGTCATGACTGAAACTCTGTCCGATCCCGTACCGCGTCCGCACCAGCACCCAGAGCGAACCGTCGTTCCGTTCGACGATGACATGTTCATCGAAGGTCCGGTCGGGAACCTCGGGTCCGGGGACCAGCCGGAAAGTTTTTCCGCCGTCGTCGGTCAGCAGGAGATTGGAACGGTAAAGGCCGGCCAGTTCCGGCAGCATTTTTTCCGGATAGATCGACCAGAGCGCGACCGGCAAAGCCCAGCTGCCGTTCCGCAGGACGGTCGGTTTGTTCAGCATGATCCCGTCGGCGATCCGCCGCGGTCCGCTCCAAACCGGCCGGTCGGCTTCCGCATCGGTGCATTCCGAAGTCCAGACTCCGGCCCTGCCGTCAAAGACATCCCAGGCTTTGGCGCTGGAACATTGGGCCCAGAAGATCCGGAGAATGCCGTCCGGCGACCGCCAGAGGACGGCATCATAGATCCGCAGACCGGACTGCGGAGGCGTAAACACGCCGATTTCACGCCAGCTGCGCCCGCCGTCACCGCTGACGGCCACGACCAGATAACTGTCCGGTCCTTCCCACGGTTCCGAATTGCAGTAATAACAGATGAAGATCCTGCCGCCGGGGAGGATCTCGATCCCGGGGATACCCTGATGTTTTCTGTTTTCCGGAGCGAATTTGCCCTCCGGGATGCCGAAGACCGCTTTATCCTGCATCATATCAGCCCTTCCGATGTTGTTTTCCCCTTAACATACCCCGGCAACGGCAAATTTGCAAGAATCGCCATTGCAGAAATAGAAACATTTGCCTGTTTTTTGCCCGATCCGGCTTGACAGTGCGGGAAAAGAGTGTAAAGTAGCGGGGAACATGATCTAACAATGGAGACTGTCATGAATTTCGATCTGATCGATTACTGCAAAGAAAAACTGTGGCTGACCCGGAGCCGGGATCTGCCGTGGTGGAAAAGAATTCCCGTCAACACGGTCCGGGTGATCATCCTCACCAGCCGGAGATTTATCCAGAACCAGTGCACGCTGAAAGCTTCGGCGCTGACTTTCTACACCCTGTTTTCGATCGTTCCGATCCTGGCGCTGATCTTCGGGATCGCCAAAGGGTTCGGACTGGAAAAAATGCTGGAGCAGAAAATCCATTCGGCCGTCGCGGATTATCCTGCCATGGCGGAAAAGATCATCAATTTTGCCGATACCATGCTGCGGAACGCCAAGGGCGGTGTGGTGGCCGGCATCGGCGTCCTGCTGCTGATCTGGAGCGCCATCAAACTGATGGGCAGCATCGAAGCGAATCTGAATGAGATCTGGGGGGTGAAGCAAGGCCGGACCCTGATCCGGAAAGTGACCGATTATGCGGCGATCCTGATCATTTGCCCGATCCTGCTGCTGACCGCCGGCAGCGGAGTGGTCTTTGCCGCAGCCAAGATGGATCGCATCATCAATACCATGCCGGGCGGGGAACATGTCGGCGCGCTGATCCGATTCGGACAGGGCTTTTTCCCGCTGCTGATCACCTGGCTGGTTTTCACGTTCATTTATGTGACCATTCCGAATACGAAAGTGAAATGGAAAGGGGCTCTGATCGCCGGTCTGGCGGCCGCGGCAACCTACACCCTGCTGCAGCAGTTCTATGTCTTCGCCCAGTTCACGACCAGCAAATTCAACGCGATCTACGGCAGTTTTGCCGCCCTGCCGCTGTTCCTGACCTGGCTGAACCTGAGCTGGATCCTGATCCTGGCCGGTGCACAGCTTTCTTTTGCGATCCAGAATATCTGCGAATACGAAATGCAGCCGGTGGACAGCGAACTCAGCCAGATCCAGCGCCATATTTACGCGATCGAGATCTGCTCGATGATGGTCCGGAATTTTCAGGATTGCGGCAAGCCGGTTTCCGACGAACGGATCTCCGCCGAACTCGAACTGCCGATCCGTATGGTCCGCAGTCTGCTCTTCGACCTGGTGCGCGGAGGCATCCTCCTCCAGACTTCCGAGCCGGAAGAAAAATTTGCCGGACATCATTACCAGATCGCCATGCCGCCGGAAAAAATCACCGCAAAACATCTGATCCTGACCCTGAATGAACTCGGCGGCAGCAAATACATGAACGAACAGGCACGTTCCTGCCTGAAAATCTACCGGCAGATCGAAAGCCAGCTGGACAGCCGGCCGGCCAGTATGCCGGTAGCCGAACTGCGCAAATCCTTTTCCTCGCAGGAAACGGAGACCCGGTCATGAATCAGTTCCGCAGCGGAGCTCTGCTGGCATATCACGGAAAAAGCGCACTGATCCGGGATGCCGACGGTGAAAAAATCCAAATCCTGATCGCCGGCGGAGGAGCCAAATCGGTCCGGCCTAAAGATGTGGAATTCATCCATCCCGGTCCCTGTCAGCAGCTGCCGCAGGATCAGGACCAGCTGCCGGGCAATATGGATGAGATCCTGGAACTGATCGGCGAAGAATCTTTTCCCTTCCCGGATTTCTGCGAACTGGTCTTTTCCGAGTTCACCCCGCAGAGCGCGTGGAACGCCTATCTGCTGCTGAAATCGGGACTCTATTTCACCGGCTCGATCGAAACCGGAGTCCGGGCCCGGCCGAAGGCGGAAATCGAGGCCGCACTGCAGGCCATCCGGGAAAAGAACCGCGCCAAAGAGGAGTACCAAGCCCTGCTGGAACGGATCCGGAAACAGGCCCTGCTTTCGGAAGACCGGCAGACCATGTGCGAGATCGAGGAATTCGCCCGCGGACATGTGCCGAACTGCCGGATCATGAAAGACCTCGAAATCGAACTCCTGCCCGAAAAAGCCCAGAACCTGCTGGTCCGGCTCGGTATCTGGAAGGATACGGAAAATCCCATCCCCGAACGGCTCGGTGTGGATATGACGCCGCCGGATTTCCCGCTCGCGGAACTCCCTGCGGAGGAACGCACCGATCTGACTGCGATGACCTCGCTCGCCATTGACAATTCCGAAAGCAACGATCCGGATGATGCGATCGGTTTCGAGGACGGTCTGCTGTGGGTGCATGTGGCCGATCCCGCCGCCGTCATCACGCCCGGTTCCGAGGCGGATAAAATCGCTTCGGCCGGCGGAGAAAATCTCTACCTGCCCAGCGGTGTGCTGACCATTCTCCCGGAAGAGGCCACCTCGAAATTCGGACTGGGTCTGCAGGAAACTTCGCCCGCGTTGAGTTTCGGGATCCGCATCGATGAAGACGGCGCGCCGCATCTGGAAAAACTGCTGAAAAGCACGGTCCGGGTCGAGCGGCTGACCTATGAAACTGCCGCCCCGCGCATGGAAGAGGAACCGCTGGCCTCGATCCGTGCGGAACTGGACCGTTTCAAACAATGGCGGCTGGACCGCGGCGCGCTGCTGATCCGTCTGCCCGAAGCATATATCGGACTCCAGGACGATGAGATCATCATCAAACCGCTGGCGATCACGCCGGAACGGGAACTGGTAGCCAATGCCATGCTTGCCGCCGGTGCGGCGACAGCAGCATTCACGGAGGAAAAGGAAATCCCCATGCCTTACGCCGCCCAGACTGCTCCGGAGGAAAAAATCGAGGGCGACAGCCTCAGCGCCATGTATCAGCAGCGCAAACTCTGCACACCGGGATATCTGACCACTCTGCCGGAACCGCATGCCGGCCTGGGGCTGGACTGTTATGTCCGTGTCACCAGCCCGCTGCGCCGTTACGCCGATCTGCTGGCGCATCAGCAGCTTCGCCGCTGGCTGGATGGACAGGAACTGATGAGTTCGGAAGAACTGGAGGAACGTTTCATTCCCGCGGAAAAGGAGGCGGCGGTCCGCCGCAAGGCCGAACGCTTGAGCAATGAATTTTTCACGCTGGTTTACCTGCAGCGTCATCCGGAATGGACCGGACAGGCATTCGCGGTGAACCGCATGAACGATTCGACCACGCTGCTGATCCCCGAACTCGCCTATGAATTCAAGAGCCGCGCCTGCAATCATGCGGAAATGAACGAAGAAATGACCGTGAAACTGATTGCGGCCGAACCGGCAATGTTCCAATCCCGTTTCCAGATCGTGCGGTAATTCCGATTGAGGAATATCAACCGATGAAGAAGCAGCTGTTGACATATTCCCTGTGCGGAGTAATCATCCTGGGATTCGCTGCGAAAGCACTTTGGTTTTTTCTCGAAGCCCAAAGGAAGCAGGATATGGCTAACATGGCGCATAATTTCAGACTGGTATATGCCCGGCTGGAAGATCATAACCAAAAATACGGCAGCTATCCGCCTCAGCAGGATATGAGATCCTTATTGAAAACTTTGCGTTTATCGGATGGAGATTTATTCAAGGTTTCGATCGATATCGGGTCCGCAGTGTATCATGCGCCGAAGCAAAAAAACGAGGACCCGGTTTTGACCATTCAAATAAAGCCGCATTTGTTCCGCAAAAATCATGAACAGATCATCATGCGGAAACAGGATGGCTTCATTCAAGGATACATCGCGGAATCGTCAACGAAATGAACTTATCCGGTGTCTTTATCTGTACATTGTTTTCAGCGGCAAAGTGAATCCGATAAAATCCACTCCACGACGCCGGTAATTAAGCTCGAATTACCGGCGTCGTGGTAATATAATTCCAAAATTGTCAAAGTCAAGGATATCTTGTTGTGAAACCAGCTCTGAAGAATCATTTTTTCTGCAGAAGGAAACTTTTTCCGTGCGGAATTGATTATTTTTTTCAGCCAATGAGGTTGCCTCCGTCTCGAAACGGTGTATATTACAGCATAAGTTTTTCAAT
>SUWI01000243.1 GCA_015061565.1 Lentisphaerota bacterium | reverse complement strand
GCCGTTCCAGCATCCGCGGGATCGGCCATTCGGAAGGCGACATCCATGACATCAGTTTCTCCGACGTCATGTTCGACTGGACCGACGGCGGCAAACC
Organism: Lentisphaerota bacterium; assembly: GCA_015061565.1. Lineage (GTDB taxonomy): Bacteria > Verrucomicrobiota > Lentisphaeria > Victivallales > UBA1829 > SIG94. The sequence continues at coordinate 7,065 of SUWI01000243.1, read as the reverse complement.
CACCACCGAGGCTAAGGAATTCACGGAAAGCGCTTCCGCCCCCTGCCCCGATGCCGCGGTCTATGCGGAATGCGCCGACCGCGTGACTTTCGACCGGTTCCGGATCCGCTGGAAAGCACAGGATCCGAACTGGAAATACGGGCTCCGCACGGAACGCTGTTCCGACGTGGAACTGTTCCGCAGCGATTTCGGCAAAACCAACAGCATCAACGGAAAAAACGATCAATAACTCCAAGAAAGGAATCATCATGAAAACAATCAAATTCGGAATCATCGGTGCGGGCCTGATGGGCCGCGAATTCGCCAGTGCCACCTCCCGGTGGTGCCACCTGACCGAGATCAACGCCAAACCGGAACTGGTCGCCGTCTGCGACAAGAATCCCGCGCTCTATCCCTGGTACCAGAACAATTTCCCCACCATCAAGCAGATCACCGCCGAATACAAGGAACTCCTGGCCAATCCGGAAGTCGAAGCGGTCTACTGCGCCGTTCCGCACAATCTGCATGAACAGATCTACTGCGACATCATCAAATCCGGCCGCCATCTGCTCGGGGAAAAACCGTTCGGCATCGACAAGAAAGCCAACGACGCCATCATGAAATGCATCAAAGAGCATCCCGGCGTGATCGTCCGCTGCAGCTCGGAATTCCCGTTCTATCCGCCGATGCAGCGGATCGGCCACCTGCTCGAAACCGATTTCTTCGGCGCCCTGATCGAAGTCAATTCCGGCTTCCTGCATTCCTCCGACCTCAACCCGATGAAACCGATCAACTGGAAGCGGATGATCGAGTTCAACGGCGAATACGGCTGCATGGGCGACCTCGGCATGCACGCCTGCCATTTCCCATTCCGTGCCGGCTTCATTCCCAAAAACGTCCGCGCGGTCCTCTCCAAACTGGTCAAGGAACGCCCCGGCAAGGACGGCAAAATGGTGCCGTGCATCACCTGGGACAACGCCACGCTGCTGTGCGAAGTGGAAGACAAGCAATTCGGCCATTCCTTCCCGCTGACGATCAAGACCCAGCGCATCGCCCCGGGCGAAACTGACACCTGGTATTTCGAAGTCAAGGGCATGAAGGGCTGCGCCAAGTGGACCAGCAAGAATCCCCGCCGGCTCGAACTGCTCGAATACAACGGCGGCGACCAGGCCGTCCAGCAGATCGACATGGGTTACGAGACCGCGTTCAAGACCATCACCGGCGGCATCTTCGAATTCGGATTCACCGACAGCATCCTGCAGATGTGGGCGTCGTTCGTCACCGAGATCACCGAAGGCAAACCCAAAGGCAAATTCGTTTCCTGCGTGACCCCGGAAGAAGCGGCACTCTCCCATAAACTCTTCACCGCGGCCCTGGAAAGCTGGAAGAACAGCTCCACCGTGGCCCTGTAAGGAACTCCGGTCGTGAAAAAGCTCAGGATCGGACTGCTCGGATTCGGCTATATCGGACGGGCTCACGCCTGTGCGGTGCGCGATATCCCGCTGTATTATGACGACGGCGATTTCTCCGCCGAGATCACGCACGTTTGCACCTCGCGTCCCGAGACGGCTCAGAAAGCCGCCGCGGTGCTGGGTGCCGTGCCCGTGAACGATTTCCGGCAGATCACCGAAAATCCCGATATCGATATCGTGGACATCGCCTCGCCGAACAACCGGCATCTGGAACAGCTGCTCTCCGCCATGGCGCACGGCAAGCATATCTACTGCGACAAGCCGCTGTGCGCGAATGAACGGGAAGCGGCGCAGATCGCCGAAGCACTGAAGAGTTACCGCGGCACTTCCCAGATGACGCTCCAGTTCCGGTTTTTCCCCGCCACCATGCGGGCGAAACAGCTCATCGAGGAAGGCCGGCTGGGCGACATCCTGGAATTTCACGGTTCGTTCCCGCATTCGGGCAGCGCCGATCCGAAAACGCCGCTGAAATGGAAGCTTTCCGGCGCGGCCGGCGGCGGGGTGGCGGCCGACCTCGGCAGCCATATCTTCGACCTGCTCCATTATCTGCTCGGCGATTTCGATTCGCTTTCCGCCGTCACCAGGATCGTCTATCCGGAACGTCCCTCCGCGGACGATCCGAATAAAATGGTCAAGGTGGATGCCGAAGACGACATGCAGACGCTGGTCCGGCTGAAAAACGGCGCTCTGGGCACGGTTACGGCCTCGAAAATCGCCACCGGCACCGAGGACGGCATCACCTTCACGATCCACGGCACCAAAGGCGCGCTGATGCTCAAGGCCATGGACCTGAACCGGCTGTATTTCTACGACAATACGGCACCGGGCGCACCGTTCGGCGGTGTCCGCGGCTGGACCGCGATCGACTGCGGACAGCGTTACGAAAAGCCCGCCGTGTTCCCCGCTTCGAAAGCGGTCATCGGCTGGACGCGCGGACATATCCACTGTTATTATTCGTTCCTGCGCGCGGTCACGGACGGCAAGGCCGCTCCCGCCCCGCTGGAAGAAGGAGTCTGCATCCAGAACCTGCTGGCGAAAGTCAAGGAGTCGGCGGCTTCCGGACGCTGGGTCAAAGTCTGAATTCAACACATCAAACAACCAACATAAGGGTTCGACATTATGAACAGCAAACTCATGATCGGATGGAGTGAGGCTGACATCACTCCGGTAACGGAAAAATCCATTTCCCTGGCGGGACAGTATTATGTCCGCCTGACCAAAGAGATCCACTCGCGGCTCAAAACCGTGGCGGTGGCCTTCAGTTCCGGCGACAGCCATTTCCTCATGGCGTCCATGGACAACGTCGGCGTGGCCGAGTCATTCCAGAAACTCGTGCGTGACGCCGTGGTGAAACAGGAACCGGCGATCAACCCCGCCAATATCTTCATCAACGCGATCCATTCCCACAGCGCCCCGTCGGCTCATCCGCCGGTGGTCATGAAGGGCGCCAACGGCGGCGTGGCGAAAGCCGTGACCGATCCGAACGTGCTGTCCGCCCAGGAATATGTGGATTTCGCGGTGCCGATCGTGGCGCAGAACCTGGTCAACGCCTGGAAGAACCGCAAAGCCGGCGGCGTCGCTCGCGCTCTCGGTTTCGCCCGCGTCGGACACTGCCGCCGCGCGGTCTATGCCAACGGCAAAGCCGAGATGTACGGCGATACCACCCGGCCCGATTTCATCGGCATGGAAGCCGGCGAGGATTCCGGCGTCGATATGCTCTTCACATTCGATGAAGCCGGCAAAAAGACCGGTCTGCTGCTGAACGTGGCGTGCCCCTCGCAGATCATGGAATCCACCTACAAAGTCTCCTCGGACTTTGCCGGCGCCACCCGCGAACTGCTCAAAAAGGATTTCGGCGAAGATTTCCATACGCTCTATCAGATCAGCCCCGCCGGCTGCCAGTCCCCGCGCGACCTGGTGCGGCACTACACCACCGAGCCCGATTTCTGGCATGAGGACGGCGTGGTCGAAATGTCCAACCGGCTCCGTACCGCGGTCATCAACGCGGTCCCCGGCAAGATCGACTACACCCCGGTCTTCAAGCAGAACTCCATCCGCGTCACGCTGCCCCGCCGCCGCGCGTCCTACGTCGACTACAAGCGGGCGCAGGCCGAACTCGCCCGTCTGACCGCCATCATGCCGCTGGATCAGGCTTATGAAGAGTTCTGCAAGGAAACCCACGCGAATGAAAAAATCGACGGCCCCGGCCCCTACGACAGCAAGCTGCACCACATGGTGCTGATCAAGAACGAACAGGCCGTGATCAAGCGTTATGAAAACCAGGACGAAGTCCCGACCATTTCGTTCGACATGAACGTGGCCCGCATCGGCGACGCCGCCTTCGCCTCCAATCCGTTCGAACTGTATCTGTATTACGGACAGAACATCAAGGCGCGCAGCAAAGCCCAGCAGACTTTCCTGGTCCAGCTCTGCGCCGGCGCCAGCATCGATGCCGGTTATCTGCCCAGCCCCGACGCCGAAAAATTCGGCGGTTACGGCGGCCTCATCATCAACGGTCAGGTCGGCTCCGACGGCGGCTACATGCTCGCGGACATCACCGTGAAAGAGATCAACAAACTTTTCGAATGAGAGGAACGTTATCATGAGCAAACTGATGATCGGATGGAGCGAGGCGGACATCACGCCCGAAACCGATAAATTCATCTCCCTGGCCGGACAGTATTATGTGCGGCTTTCCAAAGAGATCCATTCCCGCCTGAAAACCGTGGCGGTCGCCTTCAGTTCCGGCAGCGACCATTTCCTGCTGGCCTCCATGGACAACGGCGGCGTGGCGGAAGTGTTCCAGAAAGCCGTCCGCGAGGCGGTGGTCAAGCTGGAACCGGCCATCGATCCGGAAAAGATCTTCATCAACGCGATACACACCCACAACGCCCCGGCGGCGAAAGTCCCGATGAAAGTCAAGGGCGCCCACGGCGGCGTGGTCAAGGCGGTGACCGATCCGAACGTCTACACTCCGCAGGAATACATCGATTTCGTCGTGCCGGTCATGGCCCGGAATCTGGTCAATGCCTGGAAGAACCGCAAGGCCGGCGGCGTGGCGCGCGCCTTCGGGTTCGCCCGGGTCGGACATTGCCGCCGCGCGGTCTTCGCCGACGGCACCGCGGAAATGTACGGCAACACGACGAGACAGGATTTCATCGGCATGGAAGCCGGCGAAGATTCCGGCGTCGACATGCTCTTCACTTACGATGAAGCGGGAAAGAAAACCGGTATGCTGCTGAACGTGGCGTGCCCCTCGCAGGTCATGGAATCCACCTACAAAGTGTCTTCCGACTTTGCCGGAGCCACCCGCGAACTGCTCAAGAAAGAATACGGCAATGATTTCCACATGCTGTATCAGATCAGTCCCGCCGGCTGCCAGTCTCCGCGCGACCTGGTGCGGCATTACACCACCGAGCCCGATTTCTGGCACGAGGACGGCGTGGCGGTCATTGCCGACCGGCTGCTGACCGCGGTCAAAAACGCGCAGCCCGGCAAGATCGATTACGAACCCGTGTTCAAACAGAAATCGGTCCGCGTCACCCTGCCCCGCCGCCGTGCTTCCTATGTGGATTACAAGAAAGCACAGGCCGAACTCGCCCGTCTGGTTGCGATCAAATCTGAAGATGTCGCTTACAAGGAATTCTGCGACAATACCCATGCGGCGGAGAAAAAGGACGGTCCCGGTCCCTATGACGACAAGACCGAACATTTCGTCTGCATCAAGAACCAGCAGGCGGTCATCACCCGTTACGAAAGTCAGGACGAGGTCCCGACCATTTCTTTCGATATGAACGTGGCGCGGATCGGCGACATCGCCATCGCCTCCAATCCGTTCGAACTCTACCTGTATTATGGACAGAACATCAAGGCCCGCAGCAAAGCGCAGCAGACCTTCCTGGTCCAGCTCTCTTCCGGAGCATCGATCCATGCAGGTTATCTGCCCAGTCCCGACGGCGAAAAATTCGGCGGTTACGGCGGCATGATCATCAACGGTCAGTGCGGCTCCGACGGCGGTTTCATGCTCGCCGACATTACCGTGAAGGAAATCAACGCACTGTTCGAATAACCGGAAGAGGCAGCTTATGAACCAGTTTATGATCGGATGGAGCGAAGCGGATATCACTCCGGTCACGGACAAAAAGATCGCGCTGTACGGCCAGTATTACGGCCGCACGGCGACGGGAATCCATTCCCGGCTGAAAACGGTTGCGGCCGCGTTCAGTTCCGGCGATGAGCAGTTCCTGACCGCTTCGGTCGACCTGGTGAATTTCCAGCAGGATTTCCACCGGAAAGTCCGCGCCGCCGCGGCCGCGCTGGAACCGGAGATCGATCCGGAGAAAATCTTCCTGTCTGCGATCCACACCCACAACGGACCGTCAGCCACGCCGGTCGGTCTTTCCAACGTGTGGCGGGAACGCAACGAGAAGGCGCTCTCTCCGGAAGAATACGCGGAATTCCTCATTCCGATCATAGCCCGCAATCTGGTCGATGCCTGGCACAACCGCAAGCCCGGCGGCATTGCGCGCGCCTTCGGGTGCGCCCGGGTCGGCCACTGCCGCCGCGCGGTCTACGCCAACGGCAAAGCGGAAATGTACGGCGACACCACCCGTCCCGATTTCATCGGCATGGAAGCCGGTGAAGATTCCGGCGTCGACATGCTCTTCACCTTCGATGAAAAAGGGAAGAAAACCGGCATGTTCCTAAATGCAGCTTGTCCCTCGCAGGTCATGGAAGCCACTTGCAAAATCTCCTCCGATTTCGCCGGGGCGACCAGGGAACTGCTCAAAAAGGATTTCGGCGAAGATTTTCATATGCTCTATCAGGTCAGTTCGGCCGGCTGCCAGTCCCCGCGCGATCTGGTCCGTCACTACACCACCGAGCCGGATTTCTGGCACGAGGACGGCGTGGACGAGATCGCCAGGCGGCTCCGGAACGCGGCGGTCAGTGCCGTGCCCGAAAAAATCGATTACGCGCCCGTGTTCAAACATACGACCATGCACGTGACGCTGCCGCGCCGCCGTGCTTCCTATGTGGATTGCAAGAATGCGCAGGCTGAGCTGGAACGGCTGACCGCGATCATGCCGAAAAAAGAGGCGTTCGAAGCGTTCTGTGCTGAAACCCATGCCAAGGAAAAGATCAACGGTCCCGGCCCCTACGACAGCAAACTGCATCATTTCGTGCAGATCAAAAACGCCGAAGCGGTCATCTGCCGTTATCAGATCCAGGATCAGGAACCGACGGTCGGGTTCGATATGAATGTGGTCCGGCTCGGCGATATCGCCGTGGCCTCCAATCCATTCGAACTGTATCTGTATTACGGTCAGAATATCAAGGCGCGCAGCCATGCGGCGCAGACTTTTCTGGTGCAGCTGGCCGCGGGAGCGGATCACCCGGCAGGATATCTGCCCAGTCCGGATGCCGAAAAATTCGGCGGTTACGGCGGTCTGATCATCAACGGTCAGGTCGGGTCCGAGGGCGGCTACAAGCTCGCGGACATCACCGTGACCGAGATCAACAAGCTGTTTGACTGAACTCGGAGAACGATCATGGGCAACTTTATCCCGACAGCGAAAACCGGAACGGCCATTCAGGCGGCGATCGACGAGGCATA
>SUWI01000009.1 GCA_015061565.1 Lentisphaerota bacterium | reverse complement strand
ATGCCATGAAACATGATTTTTCGTGACTTTTTCAAGAAAAAATCACAGTCGATGCGTCAAAATTGGTTTGACGCTGAAAAAAACAACTTTTTAACAAGAAGAGCCAAAACGTTTTGAAATTGGCTCATACGGAATTCCGCTCGTATCGCTGGATTCCTTCAGGAAATAATGGGTCTTCCAGTTGCACAGTTCATATTCCGACTCATTCAGTTTCATCATCGATGCGGCCTGATAGAAATTCCGGCCGTCTTTGCTGACATACGCCTGCAGCTCGTAGGGGAATTTGATGTTGCAGTCGGGCAGGCGTCCGCCGCAGATCCGGATCACCGCCTTTTTCACATGCTGGACCGAACCGATGTCCAGGATGATGTTCACCCCGTTCATCGCATTGAACCAGGCCACCGCTCCCGGATCGAACCAGAGCTGATCCCGCATCTGGTTGAATTTTCCGTCGGTCAGGTCCGTGGCATCGGTATCTCCCTTCTTCGTCAGTTTCCAGTTCGGTTCCGGATCGAAGGTCAGTTTCTTGCCCCGGGCCAGATTGAGTCCCTTGGTCCGCTGATACCACAGATTCAGGTTATGGCTGGGCAGCAGATATTTTTCCGCATCCGCCAGCTTGGTGATCTGGACCGTCGCGAACATCATGCTGTCCCCGCCCGTCACGGAAATATACGGCCGCACCTGTTTCGTTTCCGGCTTGCGGACTCCGAAAAAGAACTGCCGCTGGTCCCAGCCGGCTGCATCCACCGGGATCGCCTGCGCCTGATATTCCGTCATCTTCCGCCCGTCTTCTCCGTATCCGTAAAGTCCGCAGCGCAGTTTCCCTTTCCCTTTGTAGATGACCGACATCCGGAAACGGCTGTCCAGATTGGCTTCGAACGGTTTCGCCGTATAGATTTCAACGTTTTTCCCAACCGATTTAAGCTGAAGCACTTTGGAGAGTTTTTCAAACTTGAGGTCCACCAGTTCGGCGGTACCGTACGGTGCATATCCTTTCGTCCGGTTGTTCAGCCAGTGTTCCGTGACCACGCCCGGATTCGTTCCCGGCTGGCCGCAGAAGTCCAGTTTCACAGTCTGGGCTGCACCGGTAAAAACGAAACCGAGCAGTACCGCCAGCATCAATACGATCTTTTTCATGCTTTTTTCCTTTTATTTCATGGATCGAATACAATTTACTTACATATTATATCCGAAAAAAGGAATTTAGCAAGGTATGATTTTCAGAATTTTCTATTATTTTTTTAAAAAAACTTGTCGAATATTAAGGTTTTTCGCCGGATTTGAGAACTGCCAGAGATGCCCGAACTGCTCAGAGAGCAAAAACTTTGCCCCTGATATCGGGATTTTTCCAGCTGCCGCGCTTGGCACGGGTGCTCCAGGTCGAACATAATGCCTTTCAGTCCGCCCGCCCTGGCGGCGCGTGCGACGGTGCGGACATTGTCGAGCGCGATCTTCCAGCATGCCTCGTCGAAAAAAGCCGTAGCCCGAGGCGCCGCAGACGGAAACCCGGGTGAAATTATGTTTCAGCCGGGTGAACCTGACCTGCTTCAGGTCGTCGACCCATTTTTTCATCCGGTTTTTATCCAGCGGCCGCGGGATGAACACTTCATGCCCGAAAGAGACATCCAGCTTGCCGTTTTTGAGCTGCCGGGGGAGTTCGATGGTGATGCCGTCGAAAGGACAGCTTTTTTCGACCAGATCGATGTTGGAGCGCAAAAGCGTGGGATCGGGACTTTTGCCCAGCGTGACCAGCTTCGGCCGGGCCGAAAGCAGGACTGAGGTCAGCATCAGACCGGCAAAACAGATTCTTTTCATGAAGAACTCCTCAGATGATCCGGTTCCTTCCCTTCCGGTTCAATCGATCAGATACAGTTCGATATCGTCGAAACGGCAGTCGGAACCGGCTTCGGTTTTGACCTCGACGCCGCAGCTGACGGTCAGGTTTTTGCCTTCATCGGGAACAAAGACGGTGGTCTCGGCCTGCATCCAGCCGTTGGCATCGGGCTTGGAAAAACCGGTTTCCGTGGTCCAGACCGGGTCGAATTTGCCGCTGAGGGTCAGCTTCGTTTCGGGCCGGGCATTTTTGGCTTTTGCGCGCAGCAGATAAAGTTCGCCGGGCTTGACCGGAACGACGAAATGGATGCTGCCGAATTTGACGCCGGCGAGACTGACGCAGGTTTGGCCGGAAGCGCCCTGCGTCTTGTCCACGGCGATCTTGCCGGCTTTCCCGCTGCTCCAGGGGACCATGTTCAGCTTGCCGTCCTCGAAATCGACTTTGCGGATGAGTTCCGCCTTGCCGCTCTTCAGCTGTCCGCGGGCATAAGCCAGCGGGTTGCGGGCAGCGCGCATGGCGTCATTCAGACCGGGCAGCAGTTCGCTCCAGAGGCGGGCTTTGCCGCCGCCGTTCTTCGCCAGGATCTGTTCGTAGACTTTGCCCAGTCGGATCGGATACCATTTGGCCGCGGCATCGTAATAGATCCAGGTGTAGGCGCTGGCCGCCTGGATGGCGGCATGCAGATTCCGGCGGAACAGCTTGGTCTGGTCCATGTGTGGCGAATTCAGCCGCCAGAAACCTTTTTGGTTGGTGTAACATTCCATATACATTGCGGCTGCGAGTCCGGACTGTCCCATCACTTTAGTCCGGAGTTCCGGGGCGCAGAGGAGCGGCGTCATGGTCAGGAAATTATGTGCCAGACAGCGGTAATCGTTCTCGCCGGAAGCCTTGTAGCCGTAGATTTCATAACCGTCATAGAGACGGCCCCGCGGCGGAAGTTCATCGAACATGCCGTCGAAAAACGCCGGGCTCAGGCCGTAGAGTTCGCTCTGCAGCCGCCCGTTCAGTTCGGGACTGCCCAGTGCCGGAAAGTTGACCGAATACGAACCGAGCACCGCGACCATGGTGATGTCCGGATACGCCCCGGCGATGGCCCGCATCATTTCCCGTCCGCGTTTTCTGGCCTGCTTCTGACATTCGGCGAAACTCTTTCTGCCGTTCGGATCGAATTTGAAGACGGGCCATAATTTGGCGCCGCCGTAATGTTCGATATCGAAGAAGATGCCTTTCAGCCCGTTCTTTTTGGCGATGTCGGCGAGCATTCCCGCATTGCTGCAGATGCTTTCCCAGTAACGGTCATCGAACAGATTTGAGTTGTATCCGGAAGTGGCGATATAGAGAAAATTGTCGGTGAACTGGCGGAACTTGGTCGCTTTCAGGTCGGCTTCCGCTTCCTTGAACCATTCGCGTTTCCAGGTGACGCCTTTGAAGACCGTATGCCGGGAGGCCTGGAAAGGCTTGCCGTCGACCGTGACGTTGGCAGTCATGTGGATCACCATGCCGTCGGCGGGGATGTATTTTTCCGCGATGTCGACATGGTCGCGAAGCTCCCGGGTGTTCAGCGAGCTGAATCCGAGTGTGATGACTTTTTTGTTGTTGATACAGGGAGCGGACTGGGAATCCTGCGCCGCAGCGGAGAGCAGCGCCGCCAGCGCAACGAGAGAAACGGCCATTGCTTTTTTCATTTTCGGTCCTTTCGGAGTTTCATATTATTGGTGAATCAGATCCAATACCATTTTCCGCCATTCGAGAATGAGGGGATGAAACCAGTTTTCGGGGTCCCGTTCGAGTTCGCGGAGCGCGGCATCGGCCATCGGCCGGGTCCGGAAAGCGAAAAGCAGGGTATCGCCGAGCCGGACGGTCCGGATCAGACCCTGTGCTGCCAGCCTGAGATACATGGTCCGGCCGTCGAAATAGCACCAGGGTCCTTTCTGCCGTTCGTATGCGAGCAGTTTCCGGCAGCGGCCGCGTTCCGTTTCCGGCAGACGGTCGAGCAGACCCGACACATAACGCGATTCGATCCAATGTTTCATGGTGCAGGATTTCATGCCGCAGCCGATGAACGCATAGAGGGCATTGAACTGATACAGTTTGCTCCAGGGGGAAACTTCTGCAAACGCGGTTTCGCTCCAGGGGGAAGGGAACGGCCGGCCGGAGCCGTGATTGCTTGTCAGTTCCGCCGCGAACGGGCCGATGGCGCTGACCGAATGGGTGAAATGATCACTCCGGACCGCCCGCGAATCCTGCCGCATGGTCTCCGCCACGAGACCGTTCCAGGCCGGGGACGTTTTCAGGTCGAAATCTTCTTTTCTGCGTTCGAGCGGTTTACCGTTGTACCACAAGGTCGGAACGGCGACCGTGCCGCCCGGCGCAACGGCATCCAGCGCGCCGTCGATTACGGTCTGCGCACCGCCGTCCACATGTCCCATGCTTTTGAGGGAACTGTGGAACAGCAGCAGATCGCCCGGCCGCGCACCCGCGCTGCGGAAAGCGGCGGCAATATCCTGTCTGCTGACTTCACTGCTCATATCATTCCCGCACCCAGTGATTGTCGGTCTGGGTGTAGGTACGCAACGGCATGCCGGGCTGATACATCTGGTAGGACCAGGTTTCCTTGTCTTTGGTTCCGTAGGTAAGAGTCTGCACATGGTTGTCCACATAACTGATATTGGCGGAGGTGAGGTGACGGGGCCACAGATGGGTGCCGGACCCGGGACTTCCCAGCGTGCCGTAATAATCGGTCAGACGCATGCTGCCGGTCGACCGGTTGGCCTGCATCGCTTCACCGAGAAAGAACATGTGGGCCGGACGCCGGATCTGCGTCAGCCTGGCCGGATAGTTCCTTCTTTCATCGCCGCTGTCGAAAAGACGGGTGCCGGTGGTCAGGTGATAGGCGTTGACGCCGTAATGGATGTTGGCCCAGTGTCCGGCATAATCCTGCTGCCAGTTGACATTGCGTTCCAGCTGACTGTTATAGGTGATCTGGCTGGCTGTGGCATTGGGGCCGAGCTTGAAAGACGGGCAGATCATGATTTTGTTCGTGGCGTATTTCAGCATGGAAAGGGTGCCGGGCCAAGTGGGTGTGTTGGTGTTATTCAATGCGCTTTTCCACCACGGACTGCTCGGATAGAAATATTCGAAATTGTCATTGGCATACATCAGTTTGGTGCTGCCCAGCTGTTTGATGTTGCTGGTGCAGGAAATGCCTCTTGCCTTTTCCCGCGCGGAGTTCAAAGCCGGCAGCAGCATCCCCGCCAGGATCGCGATGATCGCAATCACCACCAGAAGCTCTATCAAAGTGAAAAGAGACTTGCCCGATCTGGGATCGTGGGTTTTCGTTTTCTTCATGGTCTGTCCTTTCTGTCTTTTATTTTATTGCAAAAATGGTAGAGTCCCATCCGGCAAACCGGATAAACCCGGACCGATCCGGGCTTTTTCAGGTTTTTTCCTGCTTTCGCGGATTGAATCCAAGTCCCAACGTGATATATTATATCCGAAAAAAAGAATTTGACAAGGTATGATTTTAAGAATTTTTGATGGCTTATTCAAAAAAACTTGTCGTAAATTAAGGTTGCGGATGGATTTTGATTTTAATGCGCTGAATTTGAGAACCGCCAAGGTGGACCGGATCCAAGTCGGTCCCGAATGGCGGACCGAGAATTTTTTCCCCGCCTGGAGAAATATTTCCTACTCCCGGATCTATTATCCGGTCAGCGGGAAAGGCATGGTAGCTGAAGGCGAACACCGGTATGAGCTCAAACCGGGCATGATGCTGCTCATCCCCGCATTTGCCAATGTCCAGGTCTCCTGCCGCCGGGAATTATGCAAATACTGGATGCATTTCAATGCCCTGCTGCCGGACACGCAGACCGATATTTTCTTCCAGTACGGCCGCTGCATCGTGATCGACACCTCGAACCGGAATGGCTATTTTTCTATGCTGTTCGACCGTCTCATCAAAATCGAATGTCAGGATCAGCAGCGCCAGATCGACAACTATGAATATGACGCTCTCCTGCGGCTGCTGATCGCTCCTTTCCTGCGCGTCGTCATGGAAGCCCAGGAACAATCCGCCATGCCCAGGGCCGTCGAACTGCTCCAGTATATCGGCCGCAATTACGGAAAAAAACTGACTTTGCCCGAACTCGCCGCCGTCGCCTGCATGCACCCGAACTATCTCTGCACCTGTTTTCACCGGAAAATGCACATGAGTCTTTTCGATTATATCAACCGGGTCCGGCTCCAGCACGCCCTCGAATTTTTCCGTCAGGGGAAAATGACCATCAGCGAAATTTCCGAACAAACGGGTTTTTCCTCCATTCAGACTTTTTCCAAGAATTTCCGCAAGATCTACGGTGTGCCGCCGCGCAGCTATATTAAGATGGAATACGAAAGAAAACAGGATCTTGCCGCGAGCTTCCAGATCCGTTGGAAAAAACCGTCTGAAATCTTACCGGCAGAGCAGCGCGCCCGCGGCGGCCGAAAGCAGGATCAGCACGGTTGAGGATAGTTTCGTCTTCCACATCAGCAGCATGACCGCCGCACAGATGCCCAGGCCGCCCCAGGAGATCCGGAAATCAGCCGGAATCGATGCAGTGCCCGTCTTCACCAGGTCGATCAGCGCATGGAACGGGATCTGCGCGGTAAACACCGACATGCCCATGAACAGGAACATCGCGAAAAACACCAGCGCCAGCGAGGCCGGGCGGATCCCTTTGAGCATCCCCGACACCAGCAGCGAATCCTTCCAGCGCGCGATCGAATAAAACGCCAGCGGACCCAGCACCAGCGAGGGAAATATCAACCCCAGACTGGCGATCACTCCGCCCGGAATCCCGCCTTGCAGATACCCGATATAGGTGGCGGAATTGATCCCGATCGGACCCGGCGTGACCTGTGCGATCGACACCAGATTGCCGAAGACTTTCATCGAGATCACCTGCCGTTTTTCCACCATTTCCGCGATCAGGATCGGCACCAGCACGAACCCGCCGCCGAAACTGATGCAGCCGAATTTCGCAAAAACCAGAAACAGCGTCGTCAGATTCATTTTTCCGCACCATCCCTGGCCGGAAGGGGCTTTTTACCGAGCTGATACCAGGCATAAAGCACACCTATCGGCATCGCACCCAGGATCACATACACCGGTTCCACTTTCAGCAGCAGCACCAGGACCAGCGCGATCAGCGCGATCACGTATTCGAACCATGATTTCAGGACCTTTTTCGCCATCCGGAACGCGGTCATCGTCACCAGGGCGGTCACGCAGGCGCGCACCCCGCGAAACGCCCCCAGCAGCCACGGATTTTTCGGATCCAGATCGGGGAAAAACATCGCGATGACCAGAATGATCAGCACCGACGGCAGACATACTCCGAACGCAGCCGCCAGAATGCCGCCGAATCCCGCCACGCGCCGCCCGACGTAAATGGCCGAGTTGCAGGCGATGATCCCCGGCACGGTCTGCACCAATCCCATCATGTCCAGCAGTTCTTCGGAGGTCAGCCAGTTATTCTTTTTCGAAAAGGTCTCCTCCACCACCGGCAGAATGGCGTAGCCGCCGCCCACGACCAGCGCCGCGATTTTCGCGAATGTGTAGAACAGCACCCACAATTTTTTCCAATACGATATCTCCGGCATAAAACTCTCCTGAATAAAAATTCCCTCCGGATGAGCTGGTAATTTACATCCGGAGGGAATCTTTTTCAAGAGGAATCAGGCTTTTCTCAGCTGATCTTCACCGGTTCGCCTTTTTTGGCGGAAAGATAGATCGCATCCAGGATCTTCATCACTTTGACCCCGTCTTCGGGCTGCACCAGATACGGCGTGTTGTCCCGCACCGCGTCCACGAACAGCGCGTAGGCGGACGGCACCGGCTGCGCCGTGTGCATCTTGCTGTCGAACGCACGCCCGGCCATTTCGGAATAATACTCCACATCGTAGGTATAGCCTTCGTTCAGGTTGTACTGATACATGCCGCCCTTGTCGCCCAGCAGACGGATGGTCTGGAGTTCATGTTCCTTGATATTGGAAGCCCAGGAGGCATCCAGCTCGAGCGTGGCACCGTTGTCGAATTTGATCATGGCGCAGGCAAGATCTTCGACCGTGTATTTCTGTCCGGACCGCTTCGCCAATTTGTCGCCGAATTTCGTGTAGGTGCTGGCCATGACCCAGACCGGTTCCGGCGAGCCCATCAGCCACAAAGCGAGGTCGAGACGATGCACGCCGAGGTCGATCAGCGGGCCGCCGCCGGATTGTTTCTTGTCGAAGAACCACGAACCCATCGGAGCGGATTTGCCCGAGCCGGTATTGAAATCGTTGTCCCTCGCCATGCCCGGAATGCCGCGGCGGCGGAACCACACGCTCCGGGCGTAATAGATCTCGCCCAGCGCGCCCTGCTCGATCATGTCCTTCATCGCGCGTGACTGCGGTTTGAAACGGTAGGAAAAATCGATCCCGAGTTTTTTCCTGCAGCGTTTGGCGGTCTTCAGCATTTTTTCCGCCTCGGCGGTATTCATCGCCATCGGCTTTTCGCACAGCACGTTCGCGCCGGATTCCAGCGCCGCCACCGTGAGTTCCATGTGCTGGTTGTTGGGGACCGCAACGGTGACGATGTCGAGTTTTTCCTTTTCGATCATCTCCATGCCTTCATGATAGACTTTCCCTTTGAAGGACGGATAATTGACCGGGAGCAGTGCCCGGCGGTCCTCGCGGCGGTCGGCAATCGCGACCACTTCAACATCAGGATGCTGCAGATATCCGGCGAGATGCGCTCCGCCCATGCCCAGACCGATGACTCCGGCTTTCAGTTTCTTGCTCATGACAGAACCTCCTTCGAATTATTTGGATTTGATCTCTTCCAGCGCCTGGACGCTGGGACAGGTGATTTCCTTGCGGATGCGCGGAGCCGCCCAGCGGGCCGCATTGGCGATCACCTTGCGGATATTTTCATCGTAGTAGATCGGGAACGTTTCATGGCCCGGCGCAAAATAGAAGATCCGGCCGTAGCCGCGCTCGAACGTGACGCCGCTGCGGAACACTTCGCCGCCCTCATACCAGGTGATGAACACCACGTCTTTCGGAGTCGGAATGTCGAACCGTTCGCCGTACATTTCCGTATGCGGCAGTTCGAAATGCTCCGGCAGGCCCTGCGCGATCGGGTGCGCGCTTTCCACCGTCCAGATCCGTTCCTTCTCGGCGGCTTCGCGCCATTTGAGGCTGCACGTGGTGCCCATCATCCGCTTGAAGATCTTGGAAAAATGTCCGGAATGCAGCACGATCAGACCCATGCCCTGCTGGATATGTTTCTGGACCCGGTCCACAATCTCGTCTTTCACCTCGCCGTGCGCACAGTGGCCCCACCAGATCAGCACGTCGGTATTGCTGAGCACTTCTTCGCTCAGCCCGTGCTCGGCATCCTTATCCAGCCAGGCGTATTGGACCTCGAAATCACCGGCCGCCAGCAGACCTTCGCCGATCACCGTATGCAGCCCGTTCGGATAGACCGCTTTCACCTTTTCATGTTTGATCTCATGACGGAATTCGTTCCACACCGTAACGCGGATCTTCTTGTCCATGATTTCACTCCTTTTTTGTTTTTTGTGACATGGAATTTTTCCTGTTGCAACTTAATTTAATGCTTGAATATGCTCTTTCAAGTGCTAAATTACATACAAAATGTGATATTATCAATATAATTTGTGAGAAAACGCGATGGAATACTACAGTAAAGTCCGGATCTGGGAAGTGCGGTTCCAGACCACCCGCCCGCTCGAAACTTTTCCCATGCCCCATGAGATCGTTCTGGAAAGACAGACCTCGCTGCATTATCATCTGGAAGGATCGACCCGGCCGAAGACCATGACCCAGCTGGTCGTCACGCTCGAGGGCGAGGGGGCGTTCCGCTACGGCGACACCGTCTATCCCCTCACTCCCGGAAAGGGATTCATGTGCATGCTGGGCGATCCCCGAAGCGCTTATTTCTACCCCGGACACGCTCGGAAACCCTGGATCTTCCTCTGGATGGATTTTTCCGGCGAAACCGCCGTCCGCATGGTCGAGGAACTGAGCTCGCTTTACGGTCACGTTTTCGACCTTCCGCTAGATTCGGGCCTGATCCGGTATCTGAAGTCGTTCCGCAACCAGCGCAGAAGCATCCGGTTCGTCTCGCCGACCGAGGGCGCGCGGATCGTCTGCGACGTGCTCGCCCTGCTCGGCGAAAACCTCGAACGCAAGGACATCGATTCGCCGGGCAACCGGCTGGTCCAGGCGGCGCAGGCGGCCATCTCGAAAAATCTCGACCGCACCTGGAGCCTGAGCGACATCGCCGCCCGCCTGAAAGTTTCCCGCGAACATCTCACGCGGATCTTCCGCGACCGCACCGGCATGACCCCGCAGGAATTCGCCGCCGAGGAACGCATGCAGTTCGCCATCCGTCTGCTCCGCGACAGTTTTCAAAGCTGCGAGGAGATCGCCGAACAGACCGGATACTCCAGCGCGGTCAGCTTCAACCGCGCCTTCCGCCGACGTTTCGGTTATTCCCCCATGCAGTACCGGAAATCCAAAATGCGGAATCTGCCCCGGAATGAAGATCCGTAACAGCTGAACTCTGTCGTAATGCGTCAGCGGAATTAGGGAAGATAAGGCTGCAACACGAAATCGGCGTTTTCCCGCGAACTTTGGGGATATTGGGTGGATTGGGTATATTGGGTGGAACGCGGAAGAGAAGCTCAGACACTAGATCTTATGATAATATGTCTAGTGCGAAACAAGACTTTGGCGCATCCATCACCCCAAGCCCGGCGGTGCCGGGCGTTCCCATTGGCCCCATTGCACCCATAATACCCAGTTTCCCATCACTGTTCAGCGGAGCATGTATCATGCTGCGCCAGCAACCCCAACTCGACTGACCGATTACATTCTGTCGGATATTTCGGCAAAAGTTTGCCGCGCAGGTTTGCAAAATCCCCGCCGGGATATTATAGTATCGAAAAGAAACGAGGTTCAAAATGGCGTTTGCGATTCATGCAGGAGCGGCCGGGAAGGTCCGGCGCAATTTCTGGAACAATGTGCATTTTCATCCCACCGATGCGGTGGAAGATCTCTGGGGTCAGGAGATCCTGAACCGCTGGGCCGCCGACGGCACGGCTCAGTATCTCCGTCTCTACACCATGTTCGAAGATATGGTCAGCCGCGATGACGACGGCACGCTCGTCTTCGATTTCAGCGACCAGGACCGGCGGCTGGATTTCGCCGTGTCAAAAGGGTTCAAGCTTCTGCTTTGCTTCAATTTCATGCCGGTCGCGATGGCGGCCGATCCCGTCAACCTTAGCGGAAAACGCTACAAGGACAAGCATTTCTGCCGCTCGAAACCGGCCGACTACGAGGAATGGCGTCTGCTCTGCCGCAAACAGACCGAACACCTGGTCGGACGTTACGGGCTGGAAACCGTTTCCCAATGGCTGTTCCACTGCTGGAACGAACCCGATCTCGGTTTCTGGATGTTTCCGAAATTCTTTTTCGAATGCACG
Organism: Lentisphaerota bacterium; assembly: GCA_015061565.1. GTDB lineage: Bacteria > Verrucomicrobiota > Lentisphaeria > Victivallales > UBA1829 > SIG94. The sequence goes on along the minus strand of SUWI01000009.1, from coordinate 40,078 downwards.
CCCGAAGAAAAAGAGGAAAAGATCGTCGAATACTGCAAGTTGTATGATTATTTCGAGGCGGGAGTGCATGAGGCCGCGCCGGAGATCCGCGTCGGCGGACCGTCCTGCGGACATTACAAGGATTTCTTCGAACGCGTGATGGAGCACGCAGCCTCGGGCAAAAACTTCGTGACCGGCAAAACCGGCACCCGGCTGGATTTCGTTTCCATGCACTGCTACAGCTCCATCCCGCAGGATGTCCATGACCCGCTGCGCTATAAAGTCTGTCCGGAAAGCATCGTCCGCCAGTATCAGACCTACCGCGCGATCATGGCGCGGCATGGTTTTGCCGATACCCCCGCGGTCATCGATGAATGGGCGGCCGCCGCGGAAGGCTACCTCGGGATCGAGCAGAATCCCCGCATGCGGTTCCGCGAAACCGAATATTACGCCGCCTTTTATTTCCGCCTGATCGACCTGATGTCCCGCCTGGAACTCCCGCCGGAACGCATGATGATCTGTCTTTCCGGACAGGATTTCAATTCCAGAGATTTCGACGGACACCGGACCTTTTTCACCGCCCGGGGCTGGTGCAAACCGATCGGCAACGCCTTCGCGCTCGCGGCAAAACTCGGCGAAGAACGCCTGCCCTGCGAGGCTGAACTGCCGCGCGATACCGGCGTGATCGCGACCCGCCGCGCGGACGGCACCGTGGTTGTCGCCTTTTATAATCACGTTTCCGAGTTCGGCCGGTTCGGCAGGACAGAGGCCATTCCGTTCGAGGCGGACGGTCTGCCGGAACGCTATGAACTCCGGCGCTGGCGGATCGACCAGGTGTTCAGCAACGCCTTCACCGCCTGGAGCCGCCTCGGTTCTCCCGCGCAGCCGACCGTCTGGGAACGCGAACAGATTTCCCGTCACGCCCGGCTCGAGGAAGCGCGCGATGCGGCAGCCGGCGGCGGGACTTTTTCAGGTGAAGTCGTGCTTACGCCGAACTCGGTGGAATTGTTCGAGTTCAAACCCGTTTAAGGCGTCCAAAATTCAATTTTTTTTGAATCCCCGCTTGACTTTCGGCGGATCGGCATTATATTATCGCGTTCTGTTTTACTGAGACGTGTTCCCATCGTCTAGAGGCCTAGGACACCAGGTTTTCATCCTGGTAACATGGGTTCGAATCCCATTGGGAATGCCATTTGTCAGCAGCAGAAACGATGTGTTCCCATCGTCTAGAGGCCTAGGACACCAGGTTTTCATCCTGGTAACATGGGTTCGAATCCCATTGGGAATGCCATTTGCATCTGACAGCTAACAGGAACATTGTTCCCATCGTCTAGAGGCCTAGGACACCAGGTTCTCATCCTGGTAACATGGGTTCGAATCCCATTGGGAATGCCATCTTTCACCGTTTATGATCCCGCAGGAAAAACGCATCATCCGCAGCACGCCCGGTCCCGAAGGACAAGGCTGCCGGCTCGACGCCTGGCTGGCCGCCCGCTTCACCTACCGTTCCCGCTCCGAATGGCAGCAGGCTGTCCGCCGCGGCGAGATCGTCCTTAACGGCGAACGCACCCGGCCCGCCCGGATCCTGCACGGCGATGAGACGGTCGATTTCATCGTCCCGGACATTCCCGAACCGCCGGTCCGCACCGATTTCCGCATCCTTGCCGACGAACCGCAGTATCTCGCCGTGGAAAAACCCGGAAATCTCCCCGTCCATCCTTCCGGACGCTTCTTCAACCATACGCTTCTGATGCTGCTCCGTCCGGAATTCGGTGAACTGTTTCCCGTCAACCGGCTGGACCGCGAAACTTCGGGCATCATCCTCTTTGCCCGCACTCCCGCCGCGGCCGGAAAGCTTTCCGCCGCCCTCGCCGCAGGATCCGTCACTAAAAAATATATTGCTTACGTCTACGGCATTTTTCCATCAGAACCTTTCCGCGCCGCCGGCTGGCTCTTTGCCGATCCGGTCAGCAGCATCCGGAAAAAACGTCATTTCTCGTATGACAAGCCGCTGTCCGACCCTGCGGAAAGTTCCGACACCGAATTCCGGCTGCTTTCCGTCAAAAACGGCATCTCCGAAATCGAATGCCGTCTGCATACCGGGCGGCTCCATCAGATCCGTGCCACCCTCTTTTCCCTGGGTTTTCCGGTGGTCGGCGACAAGCTCTACGGTCCCGACGATACCATCTTCTCCCGTTTTTCTGACGGAAAAATGACGGATGCCGACAAAAAATTATTAGTCATTGAAAGACAGGCACTTCACGCTTTTGAATTAAAAATGACGGATCCGTTTGACGGAAAAGAAAAGACCTTCAGCTCACCCGTTCCGGAAGAGCTGAAGGTCCTGGGTTCGGATTGAGACCGCGGGAAATCATCCCAGGATCCGGGCGATGACCGGAGCCATGCGCCGGGATTCGAAATAGAAGCCGAGATCGGTGGCATGGCAGCCGTCCACGGTGCACTCCGTGGGATCCGGCCCATACAGGGCAGTCCCATCCAGGAAATGCACATTCTGATCGCCCATGGCCCTGCGCTGCGCCAGAACGGAAAGGTGCGTTTCGGTAAGTTCCCGCCGGCTCTCCGGATATCCGGCATCGTCTTTCAGTTCACCGGCGGTCGGGGTCTTGGAAACCAGCAGGATCGGGGTGTCGGGATGTTTAAGACGGAGCGTTTCCACAAAAACGGGAAGGGTCTGCCGCAGTCCGGCCGCATCTCCGGCATTGGCATCGTATTCCAGAACATACATGGCCGGATCGGCGATTTCCGCAAGGATCTCGGCCGCTTCCTTCTGACCGCGTCCATTGCCGGAAAAACCGAAATTCAGGAACGGACGGTTCAGCAGACGGCTCATCTGGTTGGTCGGACACATGCCGGGCCGGGACGCACACCCCCCTTGCTCGATGCTGGTCCCGTATAACACGATGGGACGCGGATCGGGCCACGGAGTCGGCGGCAGGATCTGCGCCCCGGGCGTCAACCCGAATTCCAGTTTTTTCAATCCGGAATACAAGGGGAAATGGATCGTGAACTCCCGGATTTTTTTGACCGGAGCCGGACCGAAAATCGGTACCGTATATTCGTCAGCTGTGGCATCGAACCGGGTCACGCGGTGGAATGTTTTCGCCGCGCCCTGGCCGAGGTACAGATCGAATCCGCAGCCGCCGACGGCAGTCCCGATATCGCTGTTTTTGAAAGCATGGTCCAGCTGGGCCGCAATCCGGATATCCGACGTATCCGACCGGAACCGGAGCATTCCCCCCGCTGTGTTCCAGGCCAGAATATCCAGTTCTTCGGTGATTTTGACCGATTCCGGCAGCCGGCGCAGGATCTCGCCCGGTTTCCGCCAGTAAAATCCGTTCAATTCAAATCCGGGACTGTCCACGGTATGCCAGTCCATTCCGTCCCGGTTGACCGTGACGAAACCCATCGCGGGATCGATTTCCTCGAGCTTTTTGGTCATTTGATTTTCCCTTCGATTGCTTATGACATGAGAAGTTTCGCCGGTTCAAAATCCTCTTCCTCCAGGCAGGAATCATCGAACTGTTCCGCCTGGTCCGCCAGGAAAGCCGGAATGACCGATTCCACGCCGGAATGGGCCGGGACGACGACGGTCTTGCCGTTGATCCGGAGTTGCTGCGGATCATCGCCGAAGTTATGGAAAAACACGGTCTGTTCCCTGGTGGTGAGCGTAAGGTCCGGAGCCGTTCCGGCAAGAGCGCAGGTGCGGTCTTCCGGAGCCATCAGCAGTTTTCCGACCACGAAAGCCAGGCGCATGTCGGCGGCCCCGATCCGCAGTTCCGCTGATTTTTCGGTCCCGTCGGTAAAACGGACCGCGGCGGAAAGGTCGGTATCGGTATTGAGCATATAGATATTCTTCCCTGCCGGAGTTTCATAAACCGCCCAGCGGACGGAGTCCGGCGCCAGCAGATCGGGGAACTCGGTCCGAGCCGCCGCGGCGAGGGTCCGGAGCAGGGTTTCGGAAAATGAACGTATGCCGGTATCGCCGGGCCACGAGAATGCGGTCACGGTCCAGACATACCCCTTGCCGAGTTTCCGTTCGGTCAGCAGGGGATGGCGGTCGAAACCTTCCAGAGTGAATTTGGTGCCGCGTCCGGAGGTGGTTCCGGCGAGGATGCGGACTTCCGGATCGCAGATCTCGACCTCGGCGGTTTCGATCCTGCCGTTGTACATCGGATCGGCGCGCGCCGCCAGCAGGGGAATGACGCACCCCGGAGCGGCCGGCTGGCGCAGGAACTGGATGCCGCGGACATGACCCTTGTTCCGTCCGGTGACTTTCAGACCGCAGAGTTCCGAAAGGTCGCCGTCCTGGAACAGTTTGATTTCCCCGTGGACATCGGAAACGTTCAGATGCGGCAGACCGAGAACCAGATGGCCGCCTTCTTTGACAAAGCGGATCAGTTTCCGGTAGAGCGTTTCATCCATCCGGTTGTAACCGAGGAAGATCAGGGTCTTGTAGTCGGAAAAACGATCCGAGAATGCCGGCACGATGTCATATTGTCCGTCGGGCGGATTCCCGGAAGTGTCGCGGTCGCCGAAAAGTTCGATCCGGAACGGATCCTGTTTACGGCGCAGCAGACGGAGCAGGAACCAGCTGTGTTCCGCCGGCCCGGATTCCCATTCGTGACCGTCCTCGTATTGACCCCAGACGTACGGGTTCCAGATCCCCGGATGTCCGTCGTCCTGTCCGTGAATGACGCCGAACCGGACCACCGGGCCGGATTCCGGACGGTGATGGACGGTATTGAAACGGATGACTTCGCGCAGGATGCGGCGGATCGCTTTGGTTTCCGGAGTATGGAAACCGTAGGTCTTGTTGGCAAGGCTGTGATAGTAATAATGCCCGGATTCGGGATAAAAGAACTGGGCGCCGGACATCCAGGACAGATAAAGGGAAAGTTTCCAGCGTTTCAGCCAGATCTCATCGAACTGCCAGCCGCCGTACCAGCAGATGGCGATATGGACTCCCCAGGGTTTTCCGGTTGCCTTGGCTGTGCCGCGGATCGAGCTCAGACACAGCAGCGGATCGCCCGGCATCATTTCCAGATTGAGGATATCGGCGCCGCCTTCCGCCAGCCACGGGAAAATCAGACTGGAATCGGTATTGATAAAGGGGCCGGGGGCGATTTTCGTCCGCTCGTATTCCAGCCTTTCTTTGATAAAATCAATGAACTGGCGGTGCGCCCCGCTGACGGTGTCGCAAGACGGCAGACTGGCATATTCCCCGATGGCGCCGTCCAGCGTGTATTCCCGCGGCCAGTAAAGCAGTCCGCCGACCTCGCCGATGGTGCCGCGGCCCACCAGATATTCGCCGCCTTCGGCAAAAATCGAGGCGTATTCCTCCGGCGGCAGATCGACGCTGCACCACCGTTTCAGGGAAGGATCGCGGTGGATGAATTCCCCCAGCATCATGTAAATCTTATGTTCCCGGAAGAAACGCAGGACCTTTCTGGCCTCTTCCTTGTCCGCCGGCAGCGCAAATCCGGCGAGGTTGCCCATTTTCAGGCGGACAAAATCTTCCGCCGCTTTGAGCCCGCTGGGGATCGTGGCTCCGATCAAGGGAAAAACAACTTTCTTATCCATGTTTTTTCTCCATCAGTTTAAGCACGCGGACCATCGCATCGCCGCAGGAAGACAGCGAATTCTGATCCACTTTGATATAACGGCCTTTTTCCGGATCGAAACAGGTCGTAACGGAAAGTTCAATGGTAATACTGACCGCATCGGGGAAACGGACCTGATACCAGTCATGGGCGCAGCAGTTCCGGAACGGGAAACTGTATTGTTCCGTCCGGCGGAAACCGCATTCCTTTTCCAGCAGACAGCAAAGCTGATCCCGCCGGGAAATGACGGACAGGGCCGCCTCCCCGGCATATTTCCGGATGATCTCATCATCGAAATAAAGCACGGAGTGGCCGCGCCAGTGGCCGCCGGCGTGCCAGTCGATCAGCAAATCGGGACGGATCCCGGACTGCATCAGGAAATCTTCCACCGCGCGGGTTTCCGGCTGGAGATCCTTGAACCAGCACCGGTTGGTGTTCCAGCCGGCGCCGTTCCAGCCGTCGCTGCCGCCGCAAGCCGCATCCACATTGACAATCGGGACGGCAAGAAGCGAAAATTCGTCACGCAGCTGCGGATCTTCCGCAAAATGCTTCAGCATCCGCTTGAGGATATGGGCGCCGAGCATTTCCATCGGGGAATGCTGCCCGATGGTGAAAAAGACCTGCGTTTTCCCATGGCCGGCCCGGATCAGCGGGATCGGATGGCCCAGGGCAGACTTTCCGATCTCCCGACATTCGAAATCCGGCAGTTCCCGGACTTCATCCAGCAGCTGCTGCAGTTCCAGCGTCATGAAAGGGATGGAACTGGAAAGATACCAGGTGCCGGCGGGGATCCGGATCAGCGGCCGGTTCCGTCCGCTTTCATCGGTGGATTCCAGCAGGTCGCAGCGGACCCAGTTTTGCCGGTCTTTGCTTCGGAAACACGCCGGAGCCATGCCCGGCGCACCCTGGAGTTCCGTCGGATGGATCCGGACCAGTCCGCCTTCTCCGGCGATCCGGCAGAAATACCAGTAAGAATCCGTCCGGATAAATTCCGTTCCGGTGAACAGATGCAGCACTTGATTGCGGCGGTCAAACCGGGTCATGACCCGGGAGGCATCCGGGAAACCGGTATCCACGACGGGCCCGCCCGCATCATCGGGCATACGCACCAGATCCCGGCGGATCGTATTATAGACCCGCAGCCCGGAACATTCCTCCGCTGCGGTCAGACGGAACGGCACCACCGCCAGATCCGGCTCCCGCATATTGATGCTGCTGCAGACCCGTCCGTTGACCAGGATCTCCGCCATGGAGTAATCCAGCGGATCATCGTTCGCCCAGTCGGTAAACCGCACCGGCCAGACTATATTGGAAAGGATCATTTCGATCTGAAGTTCAGGCACATCCAGGATCCCGGCGGCACACCCGGTTTCCAGAATGGTTTTGCCGTCCAGCCGCCGGGTCAGGCGGAGATGCCCCTGCATGGTAAGCACGCACAACCAGCCGTTGTTACCGGATCGCGCATCGATCAGGACGCGGTCTTCGTCCGGCAGCGTCTCCGGCGCCGGAATCGTGAAGGAAAGATAAACCTCAGGGTAAAGTCCCTCGGTTTTTCCCTGCAGGGAACCGGCACGGTCATACACTAATTCGAACTGTTCCAAAGTCGGATGCTGATTTTTCCATCCGTCCGGAAAAGGATTGTTTTCTTCATTCTGCATTGTTCAATCCCAGACCTCGATTTCGCTGAGGATCAGTTTTTCCCCTTCCGGCCGGGCGCCGAGGGACAGGACCAGACTGCTGACCGGAGCGCCGGCCGGCAGTGCGGTTTCACTCATCCGGACATCCGGCGTTTTTCCGCCGGGGATGACGGCTTTTCTGCCGTCGGGAGCCGTTACGGAGACTTCCGGCAAGGTGCCGCTCCAGAAGATTTTCACGCGGCGGGCGGGAACCTTTTTCCCGAAGTCGATCCGAATCTGGAACGCATCCCCGCGGGAAAAAGTGTCGGCAAACATATCCAGCCGGATTTTTCCTTCGCGGATAATGAAACGGTTTTTCAGTTCATTGAAAAGATCTCCGGCGGAAAATGCCTTTTCACGGTTGGTCAGATTCCCGTTCTTGAAATCGAAGACCAGTTTGTCTCCCGCTTTCAGGGCATCCGGCGCCAGAGTCAGGGTGTAGCGGGCGTCTTTCGCGATCGGGGCGTTGGCGACCTTTTCCGCTTTGTCACGCCACCACAGGAAATGGTTTCCGGTCAGGCAGGTGCCTTTGACGACGGGTTTGACTTCCTTCTTATGCGGGAAAGTGAACCGCCAGATATCCTGACCGGTCCGGGCGCCCAGATTGACCAGCAGCGTCTTGTTGAATTCCTGCCATTGGGGCCGGCTTCCATCGGTATAACTGGGTTCGCGGGCGATCATGACGGCACGTCCGCCGCGGGGATAATCTTTTTCGGTGATGACGGCATCGCCGGCGGGGGAAGCGGCCAGCACCTTGACGCTTTTGCCTTCCAGCTTGAGATTTCCGGCAGCCAACGGGATCGCCGGTTTCATTCCTTTCATCAGACCGTCCTGCGTGGAAGGCACGATCCGGTCATAGTATTTGGTATTTGCGGTCCGGACGCCGAACAGTTTTTCCGTGAAAGCACGGCCATCGGTCCCATCGGGCCGGAAGCGGGAAAAATCGGGGTCGAAACACACCAGAGTCCCGCCGTTTTTCACATATTTTTCGAAATGCGGATAAAGTGCTTCATCAACAATGTCCGCTTTCGGGATCACCACGAATTTCCAGTTGGAAAGTTTCTCTTTGCCGTCGATCAGCTGGATATCGGAAATGAACCGGAACCAGGTGCGGGCGCCGGGTCCGGCAAGATTGTAATAAGCCTCATAAGGCGGCGCTTCCCATCTCCGGCGGCTCAAGGCACTGTCGTTGGAAACGAATACGGCATAATCCGGTTCCGGAATTTTCAACAGGTTCATGGAATTGATGATTTTGGCGGTATCCAGGATGGTATCCCAGCGGGGACGATGGCCGTAGGCATCGTTGTTGCTGCTGCCCTGGCGGCGGGTCACTCCGGCCCAGTCGACCGGATAGAGCGCCACGCCGATGGCACCGGCGCGGAACGCTTCGCTCAGCAGGGACGCCGAGGCTTCCGCATCGTAACTGACGTTGTTCAGATTTTCCAGATGCACATAGCAGAACGCCGGTTTTCCCGAAAGGTCCGTCACCAGCTTGGCCCCGAACCCGCTTCTCTGACGGGAGTCGCTGTTGGCCGGACCGCTTTGCACATTGACCATATCGACATACGGGGCGATCCGGCTCTGATGCTGGATCCGCATCTGGGAGGTGGGATCCGAGGAAATGACCTGAACGGTATATCCGGTTTTTTTCTGGTGTTCCCGGCAGACTTCCATCATTTTCTTCTGGGCGAGAACCATTTTCGCCAGCAGATACTTCCGCATGGCAAGCCGGGCAAAAGGTTCCGTATCGGTTTCCGGCGAAGAGGGGATATCATATTTCCCGTAACCGTATTTTTCCCGGATCTCACGCCGGATCGCTTCGACGGAAGCGGCGGTCTTCGGGTTCGCGGCCGTGGCGGCCAGGATCGAATCCAGACCGTGCAGATATTCATCCGGCATGGCTACGCCGGAATAGCGGGCGGGATTTTTCTTCAGTTCCTCTGCGGTTTCGTCCGCCAGACCTTCGAACATCCAGTAGGGATCGAATCCGTTTCTGCCGGTATAATAGAGCAGCATGACGCTCCGGCCGGGTTTGCCGTCCATCCACGGCAGCAGTTCCTTGTCCGGGGTGCGATGGTACATTTCCAGATGGCGGATGCCGCTGCGGTCATATTCGGCAAACCGTTCCTGACGGTCGAAGGTCCGTCCGTACTGCAAAGCATAAGCACGGTTGCGGTGCGGGGCGATCGGCATATTCCAGCTGAACATCCTCAAGCCCGGAAAGGGCGCCGGACGATCCGAAATCAATTCCTTGAACAGCGGGTCTTTCACCTTCCACCACCGGGCGGGATCTTTAGACAGCTGGATAAGGGAAGAACCGCACAGACGGGCGGAGATCCGTTCGGGGGGAGCGTTTTTTTGGACGGAAAAGACATGATAATTCTTTGCCTCGCGCAAATGCTGGACCGGAGTCCACACGGAGATCGGGAATTCTGCCGCACCGACAGTGGAATGGTTTCTGGCGACATTCAGGCTGAACCGGATCCCCGCACCCCGGTTTTCATAATGATAACCCAGATCGGAAAGCGGCAGTTCGAACTGGACCCAGGTATATTCCGGACCGGGTTCGCCGGATTTGATCCGGATATGGCTGTCCCAGTTCAGGTTTTCTCCCTGCGCATCATAGATCTGCCCGTGCGGATCGAAGGCTATCTGATACAGCGGAGCATCGGAATTGATGTGGGTGAAAAACAATTCCAGGACTTCGTTCTTCCAGAGCAGGGATTCATTGTCACGCGGAGACTTTTTTTTTATGAAGGCTTTGTCTTTACCATGAAATAACTTAAAAAAACCGCAGAGCTGGTCTTCCGCCCCAGCCAGATAAAGTTCCGTTTTCTGGATCGCTTTGCCGTCGCCGTTCCCCGGGAAAGCGCGGAAATCGGTCAGCTGCAGAGCCGAAGCCAGAAATCCGGCATCCGGTTTCCCCGTCAGCTTCGGTTTTTTGGGCAATTCCGGCAGTTTCAGTTCGCCGTTCCCTTCCTTCAGGACCAGATCGTCAAGCTGGACCTCTCCCGAAAATGACATTCCCGCATAGATCCGGATCTGGATGACAGTCCCCTTCTCCGGAACGACAAAGACGTAACGCAGGTTTTCCCATTCCGATCCGGTTTTTTCCGTGATTTTCGGTGAATTGAGGATACGGATGCAGCGGTTCCCGGCATCGCGGACAAGAAACATGAAATATACCTCACCGCTTTTCAGCATACTCTTGAACCGGCAGGAAAACTCATAGCTTTTCCCCGCTTCCACCGGGATCGGCGGCGTCTGTTCCGCAAACACCGGTTTGACCTCGGTCGCGGAAACCATCCGGAAATACCGGTTGTTGTTTTCCTTGGCGATTGAGAAGATCGGACTGTTGTACCACCAGTTGGTGCCGGCAGTGAACCCGGGATTCTTGATCAGGTTCGGTTCCTGTCCGTCAAGAAACAGTGCGAGGCCGGCGAGCAGAACGATGGAAGAAATGGTTTTCATGAGTTCGGTTCCTTTCCTTGTTTTTTATTGTGCGAATTCAACATTTTTCACATATTCGGGCCCGGAAGTGATTTTGATTTTTCCCAACCCCTCGGACCGCAGTTCCACGCCGGAAATGGAAGAATCGGCCAGCGATCCGGCAATCAGAACGGCATTTGCCGAATTGGAAATGATGTTCCGGATCGTAAAATTCCTGGTGTCGCCCAGCGGCGTCACCCCGCCCCAGCGGGGATTCGCATCCCCGATCCGCACGGCGGCATGGTCATAAAGGTACGCAGGCGAACAGTCTTCCAGGTTTTCCAGCAGGATATCATACATCCGGATGCCGCAGGAATTCAGGAAACGGATGATCTGGCAGTTTCCGGCACTGTAGCCGTGCACCTCGCGGATCTCTATGTCGAACACGTCGTCTTCCTCCCCGACGGGGCGGTTCCCGGTGATCATGGTCGACTGCAGTCCGCCCGGCGGCTTTACTCCGGCGCCCGGATAAGAGATCGCGGTCAGGGCGATCAGGTCGTCGCCGGTGCAGCCGGAGATATTTTCGATCCGGATATGCCGGCATCCGCGCCGGAGATCCAGACCGTCCTGATTGAGGACCACCCTCGGTTTGCCGTCTATATACATGGTCCCGTATGAGAAGAAGCGGAGATCCTTCACCACGCCGTGCCGGCAGTATTCCAGGGAAACCGCCCAGCAATGGGAATTGACGATGCTCAGATTCTCCAGGGTGAAATCGGAAACTTCCGCCAGCAGGACGCCGATATTGCGCCAGTCGCCTTTTTCCGATTCGCCCGGTTTGCCGGCATCCGTTCCATAAGTCTGAACCCCGATCGTCTTCGCGGAATCGCCGGTCGCGCGGGGATGATCGGCGCCTTCCAGCACCGCTTGTCCGATCCCTTTGATCCGGATCCCGGAAACCGGGACGATCGGGTCGATGCCAATCCCGCAATTCGCGCTCCGGATGAAATTGTCCCGGCAGCGGTCCGACAGCTTGATCCTGCAGTTGATGATCTGCATTTCGGTATCGCCGGGAAGACAAACTGCGCGGTCGATCAGCCAGTGGGTTCTCCCGTCCGCTGCTTCCCGGGCGGTGATCTCCAGGGGCAGCGAGTTCGCCTTGGCAAAGGCCAATGCCTGTTCGATCCGGTCCGAATCGCTTCCGGTCCCGTAAGCATTGGGATTGTTTTTATTCATGTTCAGGACTCCAGGGTAAATTCTTCATCGTCTTCGGCGAGCTGGACTGGGAAAGGAAAATCTTTCGTTTTTTCCAGGAAAAAATCATGATCCTCCCCCAGAAGACTTTCTTTATAATGCGTAAAAATCAGTTTCCGAATCGGCAGACCGCGGACTCTTTCCACGATGACCTCGAACGGACAGTGGACCGCCTCGCAGAGACATACCGCGGGCCGGTCCAGCGCCGCCGCGGGGAAATCGCCGAAATCGCCCCAGCGCAAATCGCCGGTGATCAGCAGCCGCTCCTCGCCGTGCTCGATCAGGAAAGCATACGAGGGGCCGGCTCCCTCCAGATGATCGGTCGGATACGCGGAAACCGCCACGTTTCCGTCGTCATAAAATTTTCCCACCGTGACCGGTTCGAACACCAGTTTCCCCTCCGGGATCTTCCGGTGGAATACGGTCATGAAATCCAGCAGCGGTTTTTCCGCGGTCATCTCGGGCAGATAAACCGTCATTGCCGAATCGGGCGCTTTGCGGTGTTCCCGGATAAAGCAGTTCATAAGCCCCACCATGCCGCCGAGATGGTCCTCATGACAATGGCTGATGAAGACTTTGCCGATGTCGGTATAGGGTATGCCGCGGCTGAAAATCAGCGCCTTGACCGGCTCGCCGGCATCGATCAGGTAGTACTTGCCCTCACTGATGATCAGGTTGGAGGCATTGGCACGCGTCCGCGAAGAATTGCCGGCCGCAGTGCCCAGCGTGATCAGTTTCATTTTTCGGACCAGGCGGCATCGATCAGGTTGGTCGAACCCGCGACGGTAAACGGCGCCCAGGAGCGCCAGTTGAGGATATCCTCGGAGGTAATGACTCCCACGTGCCCGTCAAAAAGCAGCGCATTCGCTTTCCGGTCATGCCGCGCATACGGCGCGTAGTAGTAACAGTCGGCAGACACCGGGAAGTATCTTTTGCTGTCCGGACGGTGAATGTAAGGCGCGCCGGTCCGGGCCATAGCCGGGTGCTTGTTGCCGCTCCCGTCTGCTGAGACCGTCGGCACGGCAGCGGTCGAGATGATGGTTTCGGCATCCGCTCCCTTGTTGATCAGCAGCATCTGTTTCCGGTACATCAGCGGGCTGGTCTGGCCGGCCGATCCCAGAATATACAGCGGATGGCCGTAATGATAACTCTGATGAGTGGAAGACGAATAAACCGAAATTTCGGTCGGGCAGATAAATACTTTTTCACTGCAGCCGTAATCCTTGATGAACATCGCCTGCCACCAGTTGGCGCCGTTCTGCGTAGTGGGATAATACTCCTGATGTGTATTGACATACATGGCGTAGCCATAACCGATCTGCTTCAGATTCGACGTGCATTTGATGCTCCGCGCTTTTTCCCTGGCGGCATTCAAAGCAGGCAGCAGCATACCCGCCAGAATCGCGATGATGGCGATCACGACCAGAAGCTCGATAAGCGTAAAAAGACGAACTCCCTGCAGCTCGGTTTTCCCTGCAGGCCGACTGATGGAATCCAAACCATCCCGATGCGTTGACATTCTTAACAACCTTTCTTTTTAGCAGTGTTTATTTGATCCGGTTCCGGAATTTGGATCCGGACCGGCGAAATATGATGTTCAGACGGCTGCGTGTCTCCGGAAATCCGGAGGATCAGCCGGTCAAGCGCCCATCCGACCCGGTCATGCGCATCATGGAACGCGCACAGCAGGTCCCGCGGCGGCAGATCGTTGCCATCCCAGCTCGCCCCGATCAGAAAGCGCCGAGGCGGAGGAAACGCTTTCAGCAGCGCGATCGCGAGCCAGCCGCTCCCCGTTACGATCGCATCCGGCGGTTCCGGCAGTTTCGGCAGTTCGTCCACCAGCGCATTGATCGTTTTCTCCGGATTCCGGCAGCAATCCGTAAAAAAACATTTCCCGCCGAACAGACGGTCCCCCAGCCGGGTACGGAAAATTTCCTGGAGCCTCTCCTCATACTGGGGCAGGAACGACTTGTTATCCAGAAACATGATCCGCCGGCAGCCCTGCTTCAGCAGATGATCCAGGATCAGCGCCCAGCCCATCTCGAGATCGTTGCTCGATGAATCGATCTGTCTGGTTCCATTCCCCCGGTTGAGCAGAACATACGGGATCTTCAGATCGCACAGGTATTTTTCTATTTCGAGATTGAAATTTTTGGAAAAACGGAACAGGAAACCATCTGCCGAAAAATTCCTTACGAAAGCAGGATTTTCTTCAAACACTTCCGGGGAAAAATCCAGAAACACCGGGCGGAATCCGGTAGTCGCCAGTTTTTCCCGGATGAACCCCGCCAGCTCGGAAGTCGATCCGACTCCGACAATGACCAGGATCCCGTTCCGTTTGCAAACCGGTTTCTGCTCCCGCGCAGGATAGACCCCGCTCGTTCCGCAGATGGTCACCAGATTCTTTTTCTCCAGCAGCTGAAGGGCTTTCATCACTGTCCGCTGATTCACGCCGAATCGATCCGCCAGCCGGGCTGAACCCGGTAAACGACCCGGCGAACTCCCGGTCAGATATTCCCGGGCGATCAGTTCTGCTATCTCCGGATAACGCTTTTGCATTTGATCAGGCTCCTTCTCTGTCCTCTGCTTTATATTATAATAACTACTGTATATCATTGTCAAGATGCCCCCGCCGGTTTTTTTCAAAATTTCTTAAATTCGAGTTCAGAAACCGCTGGAAGCCGGGAAAGAGAGTCAGATCCGGCACTGCCGGAAAAAAGTCGCAGCAGCATAAAAAAACCGGCTCCCCGCGGCAAACGGGAAACCGGTTCCGGAAAACGGAGCCGAAACGTTTATTTGTATTTCGGCAGCATCTTGCCGTGCGCTTTGATCAGATCGTCGCACATGGCAACGATATCGTCGATGTTCAGTTCCGCCGCGGTATGCGGATCGAGCATCGCCGCCTGATAGATGTAATCCTTCTTCAGGGTCAGCGCCGCTTCGATCGTCAGCAGCTGCACATTGATGTTGGTCATGTTCATGGCGGCACACTGGACCGGGAGACGGCCCACATACGTTCCCTGGACGCCGTTGGAATCCACCAGACAGGGCACTTCCACCACCGCGTCGGACGGCAGGTTTTCGATGAAACCTCTGTTCAGCACGTTGCCGCCGATCTGATACGGTTTGTTCGTGGTGATCGCTTCCATGATCCCCGAACCGTATTCGCGCGACAGCTTATGTTCCACCTTGCCGTTCTTGCAGATATCCTTGTACTGCTGTTTCCAGTTTTTGATCTGGTTGATGCAGCGGCGCGGATATTCATCCAGCGGGATGCCGTATTCGCGGATCAGTTCCGGGTAGGTCGACTTGATCCAGAACGCCGCATATTCGGCGTTGTGTTCGCTCGATTCGGTCACATAATAGCCGAAACGGTTCATCATTTCCAGACGGATCAGGTTGGCGCCGCATTTTTCCGGATGTTCCAGATGGCCGCGCTGTTTTTTCACCAGCGCCAGACCTTTCTTGCGGATCTCCGGATAAATGTCCTTGCCGTCTTTGGTCAGTTCCAGCAGCCAGGCCATGTGGTTGATCCCGGCGATCTTGGCGCGGTAGCCGAGGTCGTTGGCCGTGATGCCCTTGTTGTACTGCGTCTTATAGTCATACATGCCCAGGGAAGAAAGCAGGCTTTCCACGCAGACCTGCACGCTGTGGCACAAGCCGACCGTCTTGACGCCTGTCCCGCGCAGCATCGCGCCCGTCAGCATCGCCATCGGATTGGTGTAGTTCAGCAGCCATGCATTCGGACATACCTGCTCCATGTCGTGCGCGAAATCCAGCATCACCGGGATCGTGCGCAGCGCGCGGAAGATCCCGCCGATCCCGAGCGTGTCCGCAATGGTCTGCCGCAGTCCGTATTTCTTCGGGATCTCGAAATCGATCACCGTGGAAGGCTCATAGCCGCCCACCTGGATCGCGTTCACCACGAAATTCGCATCCTTCAGCGCTTTTTTCCGGTTCGCGACTCCCAGATATGTCTTGATCTTCGCCCGGTTCGCATTGATGTTTTTGTTCAGGCAGTCCAGCACCGTCTTCGATTCTTTCAGACGGTCCGCATCGATGTCATACAATGCGATTTCCGAATCTTTCAGCGCCTCGCGGCACATGCAGTCGCCCAGCACGTTTTTCGCAAATATCGTGCTGCCGGCTCCCATAAAGGTGATTTTCGGCATTTTCTTCTCCTATTTATTATCAGGGTTTCAAATTCATTTGCCGCTGCGGAAAGTCAGGATCGCGCCCAGCACCAGACTCAGCACCGCGCTCATCAGCACCCGGTAATCCGGCGGCAGCAGGAACGTCACCGTATGCGCCGGGATCCAGAAAAAGATGATCGTCTTCGGGATGAACGAGCCCCACACCGGCTTGTTCAGTTTTTCCAGGAATTCCGCTCCGCCCACGAACCGTTTCCGGTTGATCACTTCGTTGCACCATTCATGCCCCAGCATCATCGGATACGCAAAGATCACGTTCTGCCAGAACGAGGTCGAAAACGCGAACAGCAGGTTGTCCCAGAAATTCGGCTTCAAGGTCATACGGCCGAACCAGAACGGCGTTCCGATCAATGCGCCGACGCCCTTGGCGAACATCGCGAACACGAACGTGAACAGCAGTCCCACGATGCCCCACACGATGAACCGCGCGATCAGCGAAGGCACTTTCCACGATCCGGTTTTCATCCGCACTTTCAGCATTTCCCCGAAAGTCGCCAGCAGACCGACCTTGAAGAAACCCATCAGATACGGAAAATGCGCCGTGAATTTGCCGAAATTGTCAAATCCCTGCGACAGTTTTCCCAGTTCCACTTTCCCCGTGAAAGTCACCGTCCACGGGAAAAACACCACTGCACACGCGAACGCGACCAGAAACAGGATCGCACCGACATCTCCTTTTTTCATCTTTTATTCCTCCTTTTGGGTTAGATGAATCCTATCGCACAATTCCCGCACCAGTTCCTCCGGCGCCGACGCGCCCGAAGTGATCCCGACCCGGGAAACTCCTTTCAGCCATTCCGGACGGAAATCCGCCGCATTGCCCAGCAGATGCGCCCGGACTCCCTGCGCCAGCGCCGTCTCATACAGCCGCCGCGTATTCGAACTCCGCGCCGACCCCACCACCAGGATCACCGGACAACTTTTCGCCAGTTCCTTCACCGCCGCCTGACGTTCCCGCGTGGCATGGCACACTTCCGACGCCGCCGTCACGTCCGGCAGCGCCGCTTTCAGCCTCGACGTCATCCGTTCCACATCCGCCGCGTTCAGCGTCGTCTGCGAAAGACACGCATACGGTTTACTCAAGTCCGCCGTTTGCAGAAAATCTTCCAGCTCCGCTTCCGATTCGATCACCTTCACCGGCACCTCGACCCGGCCCAGCAATCCTTCCACCTCGCGGTGGCCGTTCCGCCCGAAAAGGATGATCGTTTTTCCCGCCGCAGCGAATTCCTCCATCCGCCGGTGCAGCGATTTCACGATCGGACACGTCGCGTCCACCACTTTCACGCCCGGTTTCGCCGCCTGTTTTTCCACCGCCCGGCTCACCCCGTGCGCACTGAAGATCAGCACTCCGCTTTGGGCTTCCGCCGGATCGTCGATGAAGATCACGCCCCGTTTCCGCAGTCCGTCCACCACCGTTTCGTTGTGCACGATCTCATGCAGCACATACACCGGAAACGGTCCCGTTTTCAACGCTTCCTCCACTTTGTTCAGCGCCCGCTCCACCCCTGCGCAGAATCCCCGCGCTTTCGCCAGCCGGATCTCAATCCCCATCGCCGAACTCCTTCCGGAACTCCCGGTGGTGATCTTTGTCCGCATACGGATCTTCCGCACCCGGAGTCAATTCCTCCGCCGCATAATGCGACCGCACATCCGTCACCTGCACGCCGTCGTCATTGACCTGATAGATCACCTGCCAGGTCCGGCAGCCGATCCCGTAACGGCCGTCCGCCAATGCTTCGATCCGTTTCCGTTCCGGCGAGGTCGGCGCATGGCTCAGCTGCACGGAACAGAAATTCTGCAGATCCAGCCCGCAGAGCTTTTCCACATACGCCATTTTTTTCAGCGCGTTCTCCGTGAATTCCACCTTCAGTTCCGCGGCATCCGCCTCGTCCCGCCATCCCGCTTTCGCCTCCGGAAACGCATCCGCCGCCGGAATATACGGTTTCAGGTCCAGCACCGGCGTCCCGTCCAGAAAATCATGTCCGCTCACAGCCAGTTTCAGTCCGTCGACTTTTTCCAGTTTCACGCAGCTCAGACCGATCGGATTCGGACGGTGCGGCGAACGCGTCGCGAACACCCCGTACCGTTTCCGTCCCCCCGTTATCGGCGGTGAAACTTTCGGTTTCCAGTCCGTATTGCGGTCGAATACAAAGAGCACCCAGATCCGTTCGAACCCGTCCAGATCGGACAATGCCGTTTCGTAATCATGACCCGGAAAAAGTTCGATCTCCGCCTGATTTCCGGGTGTGAAAACCCCCTGCCGCGCCGCCTCATACTTATACCGGTTCGCACAGCGGACCACGCCGACAGGGGAAAAGGTGAATGAGTTCATGTATGGACAAAAAACTTATTTGATCTTGTAGGCATCCTTGTCAAATGCTGCTTGCAGATCGGAGGTATGAACAAAATCCACATGTCCATCCAGATAACTGGTATTGAATTCATTGGAATGCGGTTTACGGGCCAATGGTGTTTTGAAATAAGTACTGAAGAAACTGCTGGCGGATTTCGTTGAATCCATGCCCAAAAGACCGGCATCGGTTTCTCCAAACAGAATGACTCCGGCGGGAGAACGGGTAACCGCGCTCATCTTGACAAAGGCAGTACCGCCTGATGTCCCACCCGGACGGTCGTCATTTCCATAATTCAGAGAATAGGAAGAATTTTTGCCCTCTTCAAATATATTCAGGTCCCGTTCATCGGACGGACAGAAAAAGACGTTCATGTTGTACTTGGCATAACGGACCAAACCGGCAGTCCACATCAAGGCTTTTCCATTGGATGCCGTCAGGTTGGTTTTGGCATTATCTTGATTGCTGAATCTGAGTTTGTTGCGGTAAGCATTTTCTATTGTTTTGTCTCGAAGTGAATATACTTTACTGGAATCAACCTTGTAAAGAGGAATCTGTCCGTCCCGGTCATTGCTGAACTGCATGGCAAGAGCACCAACCTGTTTCAGATTCGAAGCGCATGAGGTCCGTCTGGCTTTCCCGCGTACCAGCGACGTCGCCGGCATGATCAGTCCGGCCAGCACCGCGATAATGAAAATCACTGTGAGGAGTTCGATCAGGGTATAATTGCGTTTCGTCATGTCAGCACCTCATCATTTCGCGTTGGTTTTCCAGGAATACAGGAAGGCATCCAAGTCGCCATCATCCTCGGCTGTTCCATAAGAATAAATCGCAATGTCGCCGACAATGGTTTCCGCGGTATCAGCACCCAGAAACGTGGTGGTAAGGACCAGTTTCTTATTATAATCCGTATCCAAAGCAATATTGTAGCGTCTGCCCCAGGGGTCGAGTTTCATGAAACCCTTCGTCCCGACTACGGGCGTTACCGGTTTGGCAGGAGCATCCAGGTATTTTCTTTTTTTCTTGTTGTAGGTAATACTTGTAAGATCACTAGGCACATCTCCGGTTCCCGGTGTGGTTTGAATCATGGTCAGTTCAGCAATCATGGCATCGTTCTCTGTATCATTATTCGTATCTCCGGATTTAAACGCGGCTTTCAGCAAAGTATCTGCCGCCGGACTTGGCTGCGCTACCGGGAAAATCGAATAATCGGCCTTGAACTGGGTGAGGGCCATTTTGATGGCGTTCATGTCGGCGCGGGCTGATGTTTCGCGTCCTTTGGACTGCATGCCGACAACCACTGGAATGGCGATGCCGGCGAGGATTGCGATAACTGCTATGACGGTAAGCAGTTCCACCAAAGTGAAAAGACGATGTTTCATATTTGAACCTCCTGATTTTATTTCACCGATAATTATAATCTGCAAATGCGGAAAATTCAAGGGAAAAACGGAAAAAAAGAGGGATTTTCCGGATGGGGAGCAATGCGGCGGCCGGCAGGAAGACGGCGGCCGTGCGAGGGAGGTGTGTGGCGCGAACTTACTAGGAATGCTAGGAATACTGGGAATTCTAGGATTGCGCGCAAAACATGGCATGACGCGAGAACATCGGAGGGGGACCAGTATTCCCAGTATTCCCAGTATTCCCAGTTTTCCCAGTTTTCCCAGTTTTCCCGCCTTATTCGTAGCGCAATGCTTCGATCGGGTCGAGCCGGGAAGCTTTCCACGCGGGATAAAAGCCGAAAATGATACCGACGGCGGCAGAGACCGCGACAGCGGTGAGCATGCCTTCGGGACTGGGTTCGATCGGCCACTTGAGATGGGTCTTCACCAGCAGAGCGGCGCCGCGGCCGAGCAGGATCCCGACGATGCCGCCAACCAGACACAGCAGGATCGATTCCACGAGGAACTGTTTCAGGATGTCGCGGGAACGTGCGCCGACGGCCATGCGCAGGCCGATCTCGCGCGTGCGTTCGGTCACGGAGACCAGCATGATGTTCATGATGCCGACGCCGCCGACCACGAGCGAGATCAGCGCCACGACCATGAGCAAATTGGTCATCAGGCGGCTGGTGCCGGAAAGCGTTTCCATGAACGCGGCGGAATTCCGCACCCAGAAATCATCCTCCTGATACGGCCGGAGATTGTGGCGTTCGCGCAGCACCTGGGTGAGTTCGGCGATGGCCTTGTTCACGTTCTTCGGATCGGTGGCGGTGAGCATGATCTGGTCGATCTGCGCGAATTTCGGGACCAGAAGCGTATCGGTGGCCAGATTGTCCGCCTGTTCCGGATAGAATGCCACGCCGGTAGCGGGATAAAGCGAACTCGGAGAAGTGGAAGCGGTGCTGGTGGTATTGGAGATCGTTCCGGTTTTCAGTCCGGTGATACGCAGGCGGACGGTGGTCCACGGCGCCAGCACCACATCGTCCTCGTCGAAGCCCATCATGTTGGCGCCTTTTTCCTTGAGGACGCCGATGACGGTGAAGGTGACGTTCTTGATCCGGATCTCGGAATCGACCGGGGATTCGCCGCCGAACAGTTCATTGACGATCTTCTTGCCGACGAGGCAGACGCGGGCGCGGCTTTCGACTTCGCGGTCGGTGAAATTGCGTCCTTCCGCCAGATCCCAGTTGCGGATCTTCAGATAATCGGGCCCGACGCCGTAACACTGCTGCGGGTTCCAGTTTTTATTGCCGACGACGGCCTGGACCGCGGAAGCACGGACGATGGGAACGGCGAGTGCCACATTGGGGCATTCCTGCCGGATCGCTTCACAGTCTTCCGGGGTCAGCGAGACGCCGCTGCCGGAACCCTGGCGGACGCCGCCGGGGTGCCGGGGCGCACCCGGCATGATCAGGATGGAATTGGCGCCCATGTTTTCGATCGAGGTGCGGATCGCCCGCGAGGAGCCGTTGCCGATCTCCATCATCGCGATTACGGCCGCGATCCCGATCACTATGCCCAGCGCGGTCAGCAAAGCCCGCGTCGGATTCCGTTTCAGCGCCACCAGCGCCACCAGCATGGTTCTCCATAATGACATGATCTGTCTCCTGATTCAAGTATAAACTACGGTTGACCCGTCGAGACCGGGCGCGCCGATATCTTCACCGAAAAAATAATCCCGGACCGTCGGGAAACGATGTGCTTTCAGCGCGCAGCGGACCGCATTGCGCAGCACGCCCGTGCCGTTGCCGTGGATGATCAGAATGCTGCAATGCGGATGCGAACTGATCATTTTCGCGACCAGCTCCATCGCCTCCTGCGAATACATGCCGTGCAGATCCAGGCTGCAGTCGTAGGGGTTGCTTCTTCCCCGGTTGTTCTGCGATCTTCTGCCCATGATTTCCCCCTGCCTCAGCTGAAAGCTCCGCTCACGATCAGACCGTCCTGGATATGGATCGTCCGTTTGGCGCAGTCCGCAACTTCCGTAGCATGGGTCACCAGGATGATCGTGATCCCTTCCTGATTCAGCTCTTCGAAAAGCTTCATGACTTCCACGCTCGTCTTGGAGTCGAGGTTGCCGGTGGGCTCATCGGCAAAGAGAACAGGCGGCCGGTTCACCAGTGCACGGGCAATGGCCACACGCTGCTGCTGCCCGCCGGAAAGCTGCGAAGGCTCATGGTGCATGCGGTCGGCCAGTCCGACCCGTTCGAGCATGGCGCGGCCGCGTTTGGCCGCTTCGCGCGAAGAGATGTCGCCGGCCGTGTAATACAGGGGCATGCAGACATTTTCGAGCGCGCTGGTCCGCGGCAGCAGATTGAAGCTCTGGAACACGAACCCGATGTATTTGTTGCGGAGCTTGGCACGTTCGTCGCCGGAAAGGCGTCCGACTTCGCGTCCGTCGAACAGGTAATCGCCGGAAGTGGGCCGGTCGAGACAGCCGAGGATGTTCATCAGGGTGCTCTTGCCGGAACCCGAGGCGCCCATCAAGGCGACGTATTCGCCCTTTTCGATGGAAAGCGTGATGCCCTTGAGCACCGGAACATCGATCTCGCCGAGCGAGTAGGTCTTCCGGATGTCATGCAGTTCGATCAAGCTCATCGTGCCCCTCTCCTCTGGGTCCTCTGGCGGCGCGGCATGGAGGGCAGGAAGGGACTGCGGTTTTCCCCGCCGGCGCCCGCGGCCATCTGCCGCGCGGCGGTCTGGATCTCCTGTCCCGTCACCACGACCATGCCTTCCTTCAGTTCGGGCGAACTGACCTCGGTGGTGGAACCGTCGTTCAGACCCGCGGTCACGACCAGCGGTTTGATCGAATTGCCATGCTGGACCCAGATCCGGCGTTCGCGTTTCTTGCGGTCGAGCGGCTTGTCCAGTTCCCCCTTGTAAGCCGGCGGTATCATCGTTTCGCTCGGGCTGAAACGGAAAGCGGCATTCGGGACGGCCAGCACGCCCTGGCGCTGCGCCAGCAGGAATTTCACATTCGCGGTCAGGTACGGCAGCAGCGTGCCGTCGGAGTTGTCCGTTTCCACTTCCACCACGTAGGTGACCACGTTCTGGGACATGGTAGCGTTCAGGCGGACCTTGCGGACGGTTCCCTTGAACATGCGGTTCTGGAAGGCGTCAACGGTGAACTGGACCGGCAGTCCGACCTTGATCTGGCCGACGTCGGCCTCGTTGACGGACACCCACACCTGCATGCGTTTCAGGTCCTTGGCGATCAGGAACAGGCTCGGCGCGTTCATGCTGGAAACCACGGTCTGGCCGATGTTCACGCGGCGGTCGATGATGACGCCGTTGACCGGAGATTTGATGACGCAGTAGGAAAGGTTGCGGGCGGCGCGTTCCTGCGCGGCATTGGCGGACGCGAGTTGAGCCTGCGCCTGCGCCAGCGACGCTTCCGCGACCGCCAGATTCGCTTTCGCCACATCGTGATCGGCCAGCGCTTCATCGTAGGTGTTCTGCGCGATCGCGTTGGTCGGACGCAGCTGTTTCGCCCGGTTCATATTCAGTTCGGCCAGCTGCAAACGCGCTTTCGCCTGAAGGATGTTGGAATTCGCCGAATTGATCGACGCTTTCGCCTGCAGCTGGGAGGCCTGTGCGGACCGCAGTTCCGCCGCGTAGAGCGAATCGTCGATCCAGGCCAGCACGCCGCCTTCCTTGACGATCGAACCGTAATCCACCGGCTTGCCCTTGGTGTCGGGTCCGAATTTCGTGATCATGCCCTGCACCTGCGCACCGACGTTGACCAGTTCTTCCGGTTCCACCGTGCCGGTCGCGGTGATCGAACGCACCAGATCGGTTTTGCGGATCGTATCGGTACGGAACATCACGCGGTCTTTCGGACCCGCATATTTCCGATAAGCCAGAACTGCCAGATAAACCAGCACCGCCAGGATCGCCAATCCGAGGATCAGCCGTATGATTTTTTTCATCTTTCTCTCCAAGGTTGAATGTTTTCCGATCGATATCCTTTATAACGTTTTCCCATGCCGGAATATTGCATGAGAAACCAAAATATTCAGTTGATAACATAATTGCACAATTATATTTTTCAAATGGTTTTTTAAAATAAGCCCTATAAGACTTATAAGTCCTATTGGGCCTTTGGCCCAGCACTTCCGATTCCCCCGCGGTTCGCGGAAAGGGGGATTGCTTTTGACCCGAACTGTGCTATATTACGCTCATTCAACCGGGGAATGGAACGTGGAAAAATGGAAGAAAATCCTGCGGGATGCACTGCATGATCCCGCGGAACTGGCGGAACGTTTTCAGCTGTCCGCCGACGAACTGCGGAAGGTGGGGAAAGTCTTTCCTTTCCGGATCCCGCGGCCCGTGCTGGAACGGATCGGATCCCCCGGCGATCCGCTCTTCCTCCAATGCGTCCCCGATGGGCGCGAACTGACCGCGAGCGGCGACCTGCTGGACGATCCCCTCGGCGAGGTCCGGTTCGGCAAGGAGGAATGCATCGTCCAGAAATATCCCGACCGCTGTCTTTTCCTGGTCAGCGGCGAATGTGCGATGTACTGCCGTTTCTGCACGCGCAAACGGAAATTCCGCGCGCCGTTCCGCGTGGGAAAAAAACAGATCGACGAGGGACTTGCCTATATCAGGGCACACAAGGAACTGCGCGACGTGCTGATCTCGGGCGGCGATCCGTTCCTGCTCGACGACGACCGGATCGAATACATCCTGAAAGGCGTCCGGGCGGCGGAACATATCCGCATCATCCGGATCGGGACGCGCACGCCCGCCATGCTGCCCGAACGCATCACCGTCAGACTGGTGCGGATGCTGAAGAAATACCATCCGCTGTATGTGAATGTGCATTTCAACCATCCGGCCGAACTGACCGGACCGGCGATCAAAGCATTGAACCGTCTGGCGGAGGCGGGCATACCGCTGGGCAGCCAGACCGTGCTGCTCAAGGGAGTGAATGACGATCCGGAAGTGATGCGCGAGCTCATGTGGAAACTGCTGGAGGCGCGGGTCAAGCCGTATTATATTTTCCAGTGCGATCTGATCTACGGCACGGAACATTTCCGGACGCCGCTGTCGAAAGGGATCGAGATCGTGAAAGCCCTGCGCGGCTGGAGTTCGGGCATGGCGAATCCGCATTTCGTGATCGACCTGCCCAGGGGCGGCGGCAAAGTTCCGCTGGTGCCGGATTATCTGGTCAAAGCCGAAGGACGGTTCCGCACCTACTGCAATTACTGCGGCGAGGAATATCTCTATCCCGACCTGGATGACACGCCGGGAAAAGACTGAAAAACATGGATTTATCAGGCGGGGTCAGGACTTCGATTTCAGGCTCGGCACGGTCTGGCCGGTGCGGATGAAAAGTTCCGTATAAGCGCTTTCCACTTTTTCGCCCCGTTCCGCCGCCTGAAACATCGGCCAGAACGTTTCGGCGATCTCGACGGGATTGTTCGTGATCGTGGTCGGCTCGGGCGACAGTTCTTCATCGATCTCATCCTGGCTGAAAACCGCGAGATCCCTGCCGATCCGGATGCGGTGTCTGCGGCAGTAAGCATACAGCCGGTTCAGGAACACCCCGGGCACGATCAGGACCTCCGGTTTCGGTGAAGACCGCATGATCCGTTCCAGTCCGGATTCCAGATTTTCGAAGGGTTCCGGACAGGAAAAGACCCAGTCGGGATCAGCCCGCAGGCCGTTTTCGGCCATGATCCGGTAATAATCCATCAGGCGGTGCATCTGGACGGGATACTGATACATGTCATTGCCGCAGAAATGCAGATAACCGATCCGGCGGTAGCCCCGTTTCAGCAGATAATCCATCTGCAGGACGGTCATTTCGGGCGAATCGCGCAATTCGGTGACGAGCCGTTCCGCATGCCTCGGCAGGAGTTCCAGACAGAGTTTCATGCAGCCCTTGAGCTCGCGGGCGAAATCCGGCTGGGCCGCGCCGTAGACGATCACCTTGGATATTCCCGAATCGAGCAGTTCCTTCGCCAGCTTTCCCGGCGGCCGAACCCCGGCGTTTTCGATGGTGATCTTCCAGTTCGCGGCCTTCGCATGTTCCTGCAGCCGCTGAAAGATGATCCCGACGAAATCCGAGCTGTGCAATGCGTTGGTGGACCAGTGCAGCAGCCGGATTTCCCGGATGGTCTCCGCCGGTTCGAGCCGGAAAGATCCGCGGTCCGGCGTGATCCGGATCAGTCCCTGCTGTTCCAGGTGCTTCAGCGCGTGCGTCACGGTGAATTGTCCGGTCCCCGTCTCCCGCATGACCGTCCGAATCCCCGGCAGCCGCCCTCCATACGGCAGCTGCAGCAGGGTATTCGTCAGATACTCGCAGACGCGGCTGATTTTCCGGTTGCGTATGCCCGGTTTTGGATTCATTGTCCGATATTCCTGTTTGCTTCTGCCGTCAATATAACATAGGAAATCATGATTTGCAAACCGTACTGATTTTCCGTACTGATTTTTTCAGCGGTATTTTTTTATGGAGACTTTTCCCCGGCCGGGGGTTGCAGGATCCGGAGGAAATGATTATAATTATTCCAAAACGTGAAAACATTAACCGAAAGGGGAAAAATGAAAAAGCAATCCGCAAGCTGGAATTTTACATTGATCGAACTTCTCATCGTGATTGCCATTATCGCGATCCTGGCGGCGATGCTGCTGCCGGCGCTGAACAAGGCACGGGAAACGGCCCGGAAGATCACCTGTCTTTCGCAGTTGAAAACCATGGCTTCCGCGACCCTGCTGTATGCGGACAACAACCGCGAACATATTCCCTGCGGTCTGGCTTACAATAAATGGAATGCGGTGAATATGTGGTGGTCGGTCCTCATTCAGACGATCAATTCCAAAGCGCCCGCCAAAAGCAACGGCCAGGCCATGACCGGTTATTACAAGATTTTCGTCTGTCCGACCGAACAGACTCCGACCGGGGCCAGCCCGAAATTCCAATACAGCCACTACGGGGTCAATATCTACTTCATGCATTACACCGCCCCGGTCAGAAGAATGTCTTCCGCCAAAAAACCTTCCGCCGTCGTCATGCAGATGGACAGCAACAGGAAAGACAGTTATGCCATCATCGCGGACGGTTATACCAGCAACCGTCATGGAACCGGACGGATGAACAGTTCATATCTGGACGGTCATGCGGAATTCCGGCTGCGGAGCACGGATTCCGACAAGGTGGAAAAACTGAAAAACGGATATGAACGGCCTTGCAACAAAGATTCCAACGGATGCATCGCCAATTGCAAATGAAAGGCGGATTCCTGTTTATGAAAAAAGAGCAAATATTTGCGATGGTTCTCCTGCTGGGGATCGTCCTTTCAATATCAGGCGGACCGATCAATTTCACCGATGATCTGGCGAACTGGAAACAGCTGCGGATCGGCTGCGAAAAAAACGGGGACTGCGTTCGGGCGGCCGTCCTGCCCCATGCCAAAGGAAATTTCGGACAGCTCTGGAAATATCTGAAACCCATACCCGAGGGCAAATATCTCCAGATCAAAGTCGACGGCATGGAAAATTCCGGTTCGAATGCCTGGGTCGGCAGCGTGTCGGATTTCGACCGTCGTTCGTTCGGTGTGATCTTTTCCGGCATCAACACCTATTCGCCCCGGATCGACAAGTCCTTCGCCTTTTCCATCAACCAATGGGGTGCGCGCAACAAAGCCGGCGCCTGGATCAATTACCGGAGCTATGAGATTTCGGAAGCTCCGGAAAACAGTCTGACTGCAGTCAAGGAGCCCGCCGCCGGCGCGTTGAAAGCCGGAGATACGCTTCTCTTCAGAATCTTCCGCCCGGCCCGGTGCGCCAATCCGGTAAAGGTCCGGGTCTTCATCATGGCGCGCGGCAGCCGGAACCTGCAGGATTTCCGGCTATGCAAGGAACCGTCCATCGAGATGGTTTACAACGAAAATGAAAAGTGTTATGCCGCCAGCGTGAAGGTCACTGATGATGCCTATTCGCTGGATACAGCCGCGGCCAAAATCCGGCTGATCGCGGCAGCAGAACTTGACGGCGTGGAGAGTTATTTCACCATGCCTTTTCCGGTCAAACTGGAAACCGCCAACAAAATCCCGGAAGAACTTTTTGCGGCCGCCACGCCGACGGTGCGGGACAACCGCCGGATGTGGTTTGACCTGACCCTGAACCGGAAGAATCTGGCCTTGGGGAAACGGATCAAATTCATTCCCCGGTCGGCTTATCCGCTGACGGAAGACCGGAAAGGGGAAGCGGGCAACGATGAACTCGACCTCACCGACGGCTCGCTTTCCAGCCACAATGACGACAAGATCTGGTTCGACCGCAAGGCGGTCGGCTTTTTCGACGGCAGCGGAAAAAAGGATTTCAGCAAAGTGCTCATGCGGATAGATCTGGGGAAAGTTGCCCCCGTGGATTACATCGCCTTGCGTGCCCTGGGCGGCGCAGTCACCCATTTCCGCTGGCCGAAGAAATTCGAGGTGCTGGTCTCCAAAGACGGCAAAACTTTCTTTGCCGCATCGGAAATGAACAAGCTGGCTCCCGCCGAAGCCGCACAAAGCGACTTTGTCACGACCTATTACTATCCGGAGGACCGTCCCTTCAGCGAAAGTGTCTGCAAGACCTTCCGGCTGCCGGTCAATGCGGATGCCCGGTATATCATTGTGAAACTTACGCTCGATGTGCATTTCTTCAGCGATGAAATGGCGGTCATTGCCGCGGAGAAAAAAGATGCCGGGTTCAACCGTGCCTATCAGGGCAAAGGGATCGGTATCCCGAATGATGGTCTGACCGCAGGTCCGCGCGTGCCGGAACTGGCCGTCGTCAAAGGCGTGGCAGCTCCGCAGGAGATCGAGATCACCGATTATCGGACGGAACCCGGAAAAATCGGGAAAGCCGAGGTCGTTCTGGAACTGCCGGAACCCTTGACCGTTCACAATTTCAAAGCGGAAAAAATCACCGTCGGCGGAGTCAAATACAGCCGGTTCCGTCTGCCGGTCAATGCAAAACTCAAGCTCAAATATATTTATATCCTCAGCGGCAATGACACTCCGGACCGTCTGCCTCCGGCCAACATTTATGTGGAGTATGACGGCAAAACCGGTTTCAAGCAGTCCCTGCCCCTCAAAATCGTCACGCTGCCGAAGTTCGAAACCTTCCGGAAAATTCCGATATGTCTGGCATGGATGAACTCGGAAGCGCTCCTGGACGCCTATCCCGGATTCCTGAAGAATTATCAGCGTTTCGGTTTCAACAGCGCCGGTGTGTTTCCCCGTTATTACGTTGGCCGTTCCGAGGCCGTGCAGGCCCGGATGAGCCTGAAATATGATCAGCTGCGGCAGGCCGGACTGAAAATTTTCATGAACGACTCGTCCGTGCATGAATTCCTCTGGAAACACAAGAAAGGTTCGGAAACTTTCTGTATCACCGATCCGGCGTCCAAACTGGTCTGCCCCAGTTACACCGGCAAATTCTACCGGCAGGAAATGGAACGGATCGCCCGTTGTGCGGTCATGAGCAAACCGGACCATGTGCTGCTGGATATCGAATGTTTCGGCAGTGCGTTCCGCCGTTCCGCCAAAGAATGTTCGCGCTGCGTGGAAGCCATCAGAAAATCCGGACTGAGCGAGACCGAATACATGTACAGCTGCGGCAAACGTCTGCTTTCCGACATCTCCGCCGCATTGGACAAAGCGGCGAAAGAAGCCGGCATTCCCATGCCCGTTCTGCACCTGTATGGTCTGGATTGCGAAAGCCGGTACGGGATCTGCCGTTTCAACGATGTTTATCCGGGGATCGTCAAAAGCGCCCAGCCCAGTCTGTATGTGGGCGCCCATCCGGAGGAAATCCACCGGTCGGTCCGGAGCAATTACCGGCAGATCGGCAGACGCGACATCATGCCCTGGCTCACCACCGGATGCTACGGGGAATATGACTCCCGCTGGGTCGAACCGATCGTCCTGGAAGCGCTGATGAACGGCGCCGGCGGCATCCTGTATTTCCAGTTCAGCTATTTCACCGATTCGCCGCTGGATTTTTATTACCATGCGCTCGCGGTCATGAAACTTGCCCCTTATGAGGATCTGCTGATCAACGGCGATTATTCCGAGGTCAGGGACCGCACCGGCAAAATGCTCTGCAGCTTGGTCCGGCGGGACAATGAATTGCTGCTTCTGGCAGGAAATTACCTCAAGGCCGAACCGTCGACCGTGGTCATGCTGCCGTACAGCAAGGCAAAGGTCCTGGATCTGAATACGGGTAAAAGTTTTTCAGCCGGCCGTGAATTCGAATTTCAGGTGGAACCGGGCAAGTTCGGATTGTTCCACATCACCGCCGCAAAATGACGATTTTTGAAAGTTCATACCGCTCTCAACGAATGAGAAAGTCAACATGAAAAAATACCTCAATCCTTTCGAACCGGAGGCATCAGTCGGACCGCTGAAAAGTTCGCCGATCGTGAAACGCTGCTGCCTCAATCCGCTGCTGACCGCATCCGCCGTGCCGTTCCCCTGCAACCTCGCATTCAATGCCGGAACGGCGAAATACCATGGCAGTTATTACATGGCGTTCCGGTACGACAGATTCCGCGGCAACGACTCCGCCGAGGGCATCCTCGATTCCGGCACCGGCCTGGCGGAAAGCGAAGACGGTCTCCATTGGACCGCTCATGACAAGCCGTGCGTATTTCATTGGAAAGGACAGGAACTCGGCTGGGTGAACGACGCCCGGCTGACCGTGCTGGAAGACAGGCTTTATCTGAGTTTCTGTTTCAATTCCCTGCACGGGGAACGCCCCGGATTCGCCGTATGGAAAGGCGGCGACGATTTCGAGGTGGTTTACCTCGGTATTCCCGCCCAGCGGAACCTGATGCTGTGCCCGTATAAGATCAACGGCAAATACTGGCGTCTGGAGCGTCCGGTTATCCTGCCTGTCGCCGCTCCGAAACCGCAATATTGCATTTGGGCATCGTATTCGACGGATCTGATCCATTGGGGTGAATCGGAACTCCTGCTGGGCGTGGAGGATGTGCCGTTCGCCACTTTCAAGATCGGCGCCGCCGCGCCGCCGGTCGAAACGGAGAAAGGATACGTGCTTTTCTTCCATGCGGTTGACAACGATCCGGACCGGGAAATCACCTATCCGGATGGTTCGAAATGGTGTTCGCGCTACACTTGCGGAGCGGTCCTGCTGGACAAAAATGATCCGTTTCAGCTCCTCGCCATGACACCGAAACCGCTGCTGGTGCCTGAAGCGGATTATGAAACCGGCAACATGGAATTGTTCTGGCGTGAAAATGTGATTTTCCCCTGCGGCGCGATCATGGAGGAAGGGAATATCATCCGGCTCTATTACGGAGCAGGCGATTATTCCACCTGCATGGCGGAGATCAACCTGGACGATCTGTGGGGCGAAATGATCCCGTATTCCCGGAAAAGCCGGAGCGCAACCGTCACCCTGTCCGACATGTGGGCCGGCCGTTACGGTCGGCGCGACGAATGTATCTGATCCCGGCAAACCGTTTCAGAGAATAAACAGTTATTCAATCTTCTTTGCTCCTTCGGGCAACTCGAAAAATTCGGGCGGGGAAACAAAGGTCTTTTCCGCATCCGGATAATCCTGTGCATATTCCGCCGCCTGACCGAAGAACCAGACCGTCCTGACAGTTTGGGGACATTTGACTTTTCCGCTGCGCAGCGGCAGGAAATAACCATCTTTCAGATACGGCAGGACGGAACGCGGATTCCATTCGTCGTCATATAACACCAGCGACATTTCCCGACCGGATTTCCGCACCATGCCATCGCGGACGACCGGCGTTTGACTTGAATAAAACGCCAGCGGAAGAAGCGCCGTCGCCAGTGCGGCGATTCCCGCGGACAGCAGCCATTTTCTGTTGATTCGACCCCAAGCCAAAATACATCCTGCGGCGATATAGACAAGCAGCAGAACCCATGACAGCAGGAAATTGGCCATTCCGAGTTCGCCGAAGGTCCGAAAATCGAACAGAATCGGCCAATCGAACACGCTGGCGCAGAAAGCGGAAAGCGTCAGCCCCGCAAAGGCGCACCAGACTGCCGGTTTCCGGATCCCGTTGAGCAGAGCGTAAAAGATCAAACCGAACCAGAGAAAACCGATCAGCAGTCCACCTTCAGCCAGGAGCGTCAAATGCGAATTGACCAGCGTCCGGCAGACGATTCCGTCCAGCAGAAACGTGCTGACAACCAATCCCGAATTCCCGAGTCCGATACCGAAGAACGGATTGGCCGCATAGATTTTCAGCCCCGCCAGCCAGATTTCCGGTCGGTTTGAAATGGCTTTGTCCCAGGTAAAACGTGAGAGCACTCCCCAGATACCGGCGCATAAGATCAACACTGCAATTCCGGCCAAAAGCAGTTTCAGATTTTTCCTGCCGGAAAGCAGATAAAAAGCGAACAGCTCCAAAACCAGCACGATCACCCCGGTGCGGGAAAAGGTCATGGAAAGCGGAATCAGCAGCAAAGCGGAAAGCAGATACCCCAGCCAGATCAGACGTTTCCAGCCCCAGAAAAACGGCATGATGAAACAGAACAGCGCCGCCGCATGGTTCGGATTGTAAAAGCCGAATCCGCAGCGCACCAGACCGTTGTAAGTGAATTCCATCATTTCAGCCAGAGTTCCCGGATCTTTTCCGAATACAGCGGATTGCGGTATTCAACGTCGATCCGTTTCTTCGGTTTGATTTTCCGCAGATCGTCTTCCCCGTATGCCACTGGCTTCGCTCCTGCGAAAACCGCATCGAACCAGGCGTGCGCCAGATCAAGCGCATCCTTCGAGAGTTCATGTCCCGTGTCCGGAAGAGGTTTCCAGAGCAGTTCGCCGCCCGCCTCCCGGTAACGATAGACAAAATGACGGCTGATCTGATAACGTTCCGCATCGTTCACTCCGCAGGTAATGAGTGCGGGCGCCGCGTTCTTTACCGGCTGATCCGGATATACTCCGCAGGCATGGGCGGCCCAAGCGCCGACCCGTTCCGGCATCCAGTGGTAAAACAATGCGGCACACTGTCCACCTGCCGAATAGCCGTAGAAATACACTTTTTGAGGTGTCAGACCGTATTTCCGTTCCACTGCCGCTATCGCTTTCAGGAGCGTTTTTCCGGACCATTTTTCCGGTTCCCAGTAATTCCGGTCGTGGAAGGACGGTGAAAGCAGAAACACTTGATGTTTGTCCGCCGGAGAATCGAACCGATAGCTTTGCAAGGTTTTGTTCCCCGGCCAGTTCCGCCCTCCGAACAGGACCAGAATCCGGGAATGTCCATTGTATTTCGCCGGAACCCGGCAGAAAAAGCGGATGCCGTCGATCCGGAAATCCTCAGCAAAAATATTTATGCAGATCAGGAATCCGATGACAATCCAAATCACTCTCATGTCCTATTTTCCCTGCCGACCCCAAGCCTGGGCAATGGCGAGCGTGGGCAGGATGACCCGGTCCTCGGTGTAGATGTTCTTCGCGCGGGAAGATTTCTCCGGATAAAACTTCTGCTCCTGATCGTCGCCGACAAAGGCACGGCTCGCGGTATTGGTCTGCGGACGAAAATATCCAAGATCGGTCAGATGCTGCTCGTGGTGGAACAGCAGGAAAGCGCGGGCCAGTTTCAGCGATTCCATCGGAACCTGATGCGGCAGGTTCGAGAATGTTTTCCAGATGATGCTGCAGCCCTGGCGACGGGCGTTTTCAACGAAATTCCGGCTGATGATGTAACGTGCCTGATCCGCATCGCCGCAGGTCACCAGTCCCGGCACGTCCCGCATCCGCTGACTGGGAGTATGGAAAACTCCGCAGGCATGGCTCACCCACGCCCGGCAATGATCCGGTCTCCATGCAGGGAAAAGATTGCTTGCCTGACTGCCCGCCGAATATCCGTAATACAACAGGCGGTCCGTGCAGATGTTGTATTTCTTCTTCAGAAGAGTCAGTGCACGCATCAAAGCACGTCCCGACCAGACCTGCGGTTCCCAGTAGTTGTCGTTTTTCAAACCGGGCGCTACAATGAAGATTCCATGCTTGTCACACCATTCTCCCCAGCCCATCCGGCCGGAAGCGTCCGCTATCCCGTTGGTGTTGCGTCCTCCGAAGATGACCAGCACCCGACAGGTTTTCCTCGGATTATATCCACGTGGCACCCGATACTGGAACACTGCCTGCTGGTTCTGTGGCGCACGAGTCTTGACCTTGATCGTATCGGCATTAACCACAGAAAACAAATGACAAATGCCGACCACGAAATATTTGGATATTTTAGTTAATCGCATGCCATAATAACCTTTCAGGATAAACTGGAACTTCCTGACTGATTCTGCAATGCGCGCAGCTTATCCCTAGTCATATCACCGTATTTTTGTTATGCTGGAACTATAAAAGCAATGTTCCGTTCTTGATATCATCTGCCATTCTCAAACTCGCATCGAAATAATCTTGTAATGACTTCGGGGGAACGCCATATGTTTTTACAATATCTCTCTGTAAATTTAGCAGATCAGCTATGACCTGATTCAATTCCTGTAAATCAAATGAACCAGCAAGTTGTTTCCCTTCAGAAAAGGCAATAGCTTGCTTGACCATTATATCCCAAATTTGATTGTTAATCAACTGAGATCTTTCAAAGAATTTCTGGGCTTTGTTCATTTTTTCTCCTTGACTTGTCAAAATTGAAGTTCGTGGTGAAGGAAATTAATTAGTTCATTTTTTATGAATATTTTCACCTCCTCGTCGATTTTTTATGTCGAAGGCTCATTTTTTTTCGAATATATCACAACAATGGACCGAGCGTATAGAATACTCTCCGCAGGCATGGCTCCCCCACGCATGACACAGATCCGGCTGCCAGGCGGGAAAGAGATTGCTTGCCTGACTGCCCGCCGAATATCCGTAAAACAGCAGACGGTCCGTGCAGATGTTGTATTTCTTCTTCAGTAAAGTCAGTGCACGCATCAGCGCACGTCCCGACCAGACCTGCGGTTCCCAGTAGTTGTCATTTTTCAAGCCGGGAGCTACCAGAAAGATATTGTGTTTATCGCACCATTCTCCCCAGCCCATCCGGCCGGAGGCATCCGCTTTGCCGTCCGTATTGCGTCCACCGAAGATCACCAGCACCCGACATGTTTTCCACGGATTATAACTACGCGGTACCCGATACTGGAACACAGCTTGCTGGTTCTGCGGCGCCCGCGTCTTGACCTTGATCATATCGGCATGAAGCGCAAAAAAAAGCTGAAGAGGAATGACGAACACAGTGAATTTGACTAGATACATAAACTGTTTCCCCTTTCCGGCGCATGGAGTTGTTTCCTTTGTCTTAAAAAG
Source organism: Lentisphaerota bacterium (assembly GCA_015061565.1). GTDB lineage: Bacteria > Verrucomicrobiota > Lentisphaeria > Victivallales > UBA1829 > SIG94. The sequence continues at coordinate 4,812 of SUWI01000009.1, read as the reverse complement.
TATTTATCCATGGAACAATCTTATAAACAACAGGATTGCTTTTGGATATCAATATAAAATTACAATAATTCTGTATTGTTACTATTCTTAGATCCATATAAGGTTCTATTTGTAGAAAAGATCCATTAAATTTCTTACCATCCATAAAATATCCTTCTGTGTTTAGAATAAAATCTTGCTTGCCATTGCAAATCCATTGCTCATGGGGAACTGGAATTTTTCTGAAATCATAGTTGACTGAGGACGATAATTTTGAACCATGTGCATATTTAAACGGTTGAAATGTCATATTACACTTTCCATTCAAAATTCCATTTTTTATTGTAGCATGAACAGAAAAAATACCATCTGGATAAATCGATAATTTTCCGTTAAAAACACCATTTTTTTTATTTGCAATAAATATTATTTCCGTATTAGAAAAAACAATAAAACTGCCATCGTCCGTTTTGTTAACAATATTCTGCAATTTTTTCACTGGCGATGGAAAATGATGGTTAATGCCAAATAATTCTTTAGAATATGGGATTATCGAGGAATACCTTAATGTTGAAATCTTGATTCCATTTACCACACATTTTTCTTCCAATTGCCCAGACATAGCAGAAAAACAGACAATAGTTATACTGATAAAAAAAAGTCTCATTTTTCATTACTCCGCGTATCTCTTTTGAGACGACCCAAATTGAGCTAAATTGGCACTAAAAGAAACAATGGCCCCCAAATCTTGAATAGGAGGATTCGGCTGCGAAGGTTCAGAAGCTGGCATATATTTTGCAAAATAGGTTGTAGTTGCAACAAGCTGATATGCAATTAACTCAGCATAAATTCCTTGTTCGACATTTATAGAATATCCTAAAGAGACAGATACTGTGCTAGATGAACCTGTTTGCAAACCAATACTGCCGGAAATTGTACCAGCCAGAGTATTAGATACTCCCACTGAGAATTCTGCAATATTAGGAAATCCGCCTTTAGCATTAGCCGACATCGTAATTGTTTGAGATAATGATGTACTATATTGATTAATTGTTGTGGTTGAGGTTGTTCTCGCGTATGCTGTTTGTATAGATACGGTTGAATTTGTACCACCATTACAGGCGATTTGAGTCCATGAGTACGAGGTCACAGAATATATCCCGAAAGCCGAATGATTCTCTCCCAAAGTCCAACTAGTGGAAGATGTTATAGACGATGGGGTTGGGGGTAATCCAGAATCATGTACCAGAGTCCAGCAACCTAAGAAATCTGCACATGATAAACAAAGATTATTGCAATACGCAAAATTATTCCACCCATCGGGGTAACCGAGGGGATCGGAGATGAGCCATTTTCCCTTGTCGGCGCGATAGTTCCGGAACAGGAAAGCGTAGCCGAGTTCGCCGATATAGGGCTTGCCGGTGAACAGTGCATCGGGGTCTTTGGTTTCACCGAAAGCGGTCATCTGGATGGGATTGTATTTTTCCGATTTAGTTCCGAGGGTCGTTCCCAGCATATCATTGAACATGACGCCCTGTTTGGAACTCAGAATCGGATTGCCGCCCGTGACATACGGCTCGTTGATGAAACTGGTTTCTCCGCGATGGACCAGCGCGAGCTCATCCCAAAGAAAGTTTTCGGCTTTCCCACCGTGGACCGCTTGCGCGATCTGACCATCGACCTGATAATCGAACGAGGCGATCTTCTTTCCGTTTTCCTGAACAGAGAGGACTTTGTCCAGCCAGCCGTATTCATAGTTTTTGTTGCCTTCCTGAATCAAACGACCAGCGGCATCATATTGATATTTGGTGACTTTCCCGTCAGTCGTTGAAGAAACCAGCTGATTGGCCTTGTCATAAGTGAAAGTGGTGGTCTTGCCGTCAATGGTCTTGCTGAGGATGTTCCCGGCAGGATCGTAAACGTATTTCTCGGCAATTTTCCCCTGCATGTCGGCAACCTGGAGCAGCTGACCGCGCTTGTCATACGAATACATCTGATATTTGCCGGCCACCACGCGACCGACGATCATCCCGTCCTTGGCATAAAAATACTTCAAAGTCGCCACCGGCGCGGCCTTGCCGCCGAGGGTCTTGCTTTCCAGCTGACCGTATTTGGTGTAGGTAAACTCAACCGGCACCCCGTCGATCACCTGAGCGGAGAGCTGATTCTTCCCGCTATAAAGATACTTTACGACTTTGTCGCCGGACTTGATCTCGATCAAACGCCCGAACCTGTCGTAGGTCTTGAATTCCGTCAGCGTGAGGGAACCGTTTTTCAGCTGGCGTCCGGTCCGCTGTCCGTATTGGTTGTAAAGATAGCGGGTCTCGACCGCGCCGTCGGTCTTCTTGACCAGACGCCCGAAATAGTCGTAAACAAACGTGGCTTTCCGCTTCCCACGACTGGAGGCAATGAGCTTTCCCCAGGAATCATATTGGAAGGTCGCCACTTCCCCGTTGCCGTAAGTCGCCTTGACCACGCGGTCGAGCTTGTCGTATTCATACTTGATCGAACGGTCGGTCTTTCCGTTCAGTTTTGAGTCCGTGCGAGCGAGCAGCCCGAATTTGTCCGGCACATAGTCGGTGATCTGACCGACCGCCGTGCGTTTCTGTCCCAGTCCGAACTGATTCCAGTTGAACGTGATCTGATGCCGGTTCTGATCCAGGACCCGATGAAGCTGACCGATTTTATTGTAACCGTATTCCACGCAGGTGTCATCGGGGAAAAATTCCTTGACCACGCGCCCGAAGGCGTCGCGTTCGAACCGCTTCACCCGCCCGGCTTGGTCGGTGTAGCTGACCGGCTGGCCGTTGCCGTTGTAGGCCACGGCGATGGAGTTCAGCAGAGTATCGCCGTCCTTGCGTTCGATTTTGGCAATCAGCCCGGCCGGAGTATAAGAGTAATACGTCTTGACTCCGTAATGATCGGTCGAACTTACAAGTCTGTTATAGCTGTTCAGCTGAAGCAGCCGGACTTGTCCGAACGTGTTCTCGATCCGCACCGGATAGCCGAACTTATTGTAGGCGATTTTGGTCGTGGTCTGCCCGTTGCTGATTTTGACCGGCTGGCTGTTTCCATCATATTGAATGTCAGTCGTCACCACCGCCTGACCCTTGGCATTCAATTGCGAAACCGCCGCAGGCACATTCCTCCCCGCATAACGGAAGGACATCACCGGTTCCGGATCGTCCTGATCATCCGCGCGGCGCGTGACCAGTTTCAGTTCGCCGTTCGGCGTGTAACTGTAATTGACATCGTTGCCCGCCATGTCCCGGACCCGGATGATGTTCCCGGTCAAACGGTCGTAGCGGACATCCAGCACATCCCGGCCGCGCGAATCCACCACATTGCGGATCTTGCCCAGATACGCAACATCCAGCCGCATGAAATATTTAAGAGTATATTTCTTGCCGGAGAACTCCGTCAACTGGAAAACTCCCGTCTTTTCATTGAGATCGAAACTCGCCGTCCGATTCAGCTGATCGGTCAGTTTGACCACGCCGGTCCGGTTGCCCGGATAGACATAACGATAATTGACGTCCGACAGAATCCTGCCGTTTACCGGGCCACCGTAAGTTTTCTTCGCTTTCTTCGCCAGAATTTCCGCTTTGCGCTGCGCCACATTCTGATGCTGGATTTTCAGATTATCAATGTATTCCCCCTGCCGCACCTGATTCAGGAATCCGTAATCGTCGTATGCGAAAAGCGTTGGATTCAAATTTCCCCGCTGAATTGAAACCAGTCCCGGACGGCTGGCGGCAATGAGTTTGCCGGACTCGGTTTTCGGCAGGATCTGCAGTTTGGTGCTTTTGTAGCCCAAGGCATAATCTATCCCGTTGATCTTCAGTCCCGTGACGGCAGTCCCGGAATAAGAAACTTCCACAAAAGACTGTCCCTCCTGAGACACAGAGGTCAGCTTGCCGTGGTCATACGAAAACACTACTTCCCGCCCGGTCGGCGTCACGATCCGATGCAGTTTCCCATCCCGGTAAACGAACTGCCAGCCACGGTAAGCGTTTTTTCCGCGGAAGGTCCAGTCTTTGGCTTCCTTCCATTTCCTCAAGCCGGCGGAGGTATCCGCTTCCCATTGCGTATAAGGCGAATAGAAGCCGCGACCTTTTTTCGCTTCCTCATACAAGGCGACCTTGACCGCATCCTTCGGCTGTTTTTCATTCTTCGGATAGAACTTGAATTTTTCGCCCCAGGGGGTCGTCCACAGCACGCCGTCCTTGTCGAATTTCGCCGAACTTTCCAGCTGCGGGGAACTCCACGCATAACCGAACATCCCGGTCTTCTCCGAAGCCGAGCGATAGACCAGCTGGATCGGCAGACGCACTTCCGGTGAGAAATTCACCGTATCCAGATTGCGCGAAATCACATATCCGTCTTCAGTAAGCGATGCCTTGCCTGCGCTCCACAGCGGATGAAGCTGAAAATTGATCTTCTCGGCGGAAACCAGCGAAAACACACACGTCAGAACGGCAACAACAGACAGGAAGGCTCTCTTCATAATACGACCTCAATATTTAGAAGGTTGATTTGAAAAACACGATCTTGCTTTGCATAAATTACTTTACATGCATGAATTGCGTTTGTCAAGCGAAACAATGAATTTCTTTGAAAATTTTTACTGTCAGCCTCAAAAAAAGGTTTTACATCATACCCCTTCATGTGCAACGGTGCCTTGTGCAAGGCCGGAACGCCGCGTTCCGGTCTGCTGGTCGGAGATATGGGATGCAGCTATGCAGGATATCGAGTAGGAGGGACTTTTGAGGGATAACCTCGCCAGTCCCGTCCTCTCACACCACCGTGCGTACGGTTCCGTACACGGCGGTT
>SUWI01000242.1 GCA_015061565.1 Lentisphaerota bacterium | reverse complement strand
CAGAACCTTCCCGTCGCCGGCTACCTGTATTCCCGGACGACGCAGGCGACGGGAAGGTTCTGGATCCCCGATGATTTTCTCCAATGGCATCCGACCTGTCATCACCGGGATGCGCTGAATTTCTGCGAAGGGTTCAAAAACACCCGTTATGCCTTGACCCTGTTCTATATCTGGGGACATTCCTACGAGTTCAACAACAATAACAACTGGGATCTGATCGAGAAGGTCTGCTCCGAACTGGCAGGACAGGAGAATATCTGGTATGCCACGAACGGAGAGATCATGCGTTATCTGACTGCCGTGAAACAGCTGGAGACCTCCGCGGATGCGGAGATCGTGTATAATCCGACCGCCGTATCTCTGTGGTTCCGTCTCGAATCCGGGGATGTCGTCGAGCTCAAAAGCGGTGAGACCCGCTGCCTGAAATAATCAGCATCGTTATTCCAATCTGCAAATAAGGAGTTTCAGAAAATGGCCATGGAAAGCCGTTCGGTCAAGATCGAAGCAACGAAAAAATTGTTCAAAGGGAAAAAATTCCGCGTGGCGGTCATCGGCTGCGGCGGGATCGCACAGACCCATCTGGAAGCTTACAAGAACATTCCCGAAGTGGAGATCGTGGCCGGCGTGGATATCGATCCGGAACGGCTGAAGATCATGGAGGAAAAATGGGGGCTCCCGAAAAAAGCCCTGTTCACCGACTGGAAGGAAATGCTGAAAAAGATCAAGCCCGACGGGGTTGACGTATGCACGCCCAACGGCGTCCATTGCGCTCCGGTCGTGGACGCCTGCAACGCCGGCTGCCATGCCATGGTGGAAAAACCCATGGCCATGAATCCCGCCGAATGCGAAAAGATGATCGCCGCCGCGAAAAAGAACAAAGTCAAACTCGCGGTCGGTTTCCAGCAGCGTTACAGCCCTAATACGCAGGCCCTGATCAATGCGCGCGACAAAGGCCAGTTCGGCAAGATCATGTTCGTGAAATGCCAGGCGCTCCGCCGCCGCGGCATTCCGAACTGGGGCGTCTTCGGACGGAAAGAACTCCAGGGCGGCGGCCCGATGATCGACATCGGCGTGCATATCCTCGAATGCGCCTACGAATTCATGGGCGCTCCCAAACCGGTCGCCGCCAGCGGCAATGTCTGGACCTATTTCGGCAACAAGCCCAGCAAGACCCGCTGCTCCTGGCCGGACTGGGACCACAAGACCTATACTGTGGAAGATCTCGCCATCGGACAGATCCGTTTCGACAACGGCGCGATCCTGCAGATCGAATCCTCGTTCGTGGCTCACATCCCCAAAAACAGCATCATGAATTTCACCGCCCTGGGCGAAAAGGGCGGCTGCTCCTGGGAGAACGGCGAGATCTACTGCGACCAAAATGACCTGATGGTCAATATGACCCCGACTTTCATTTCCAATCAGGACGGCTGGGGAAGCCTGTTCAAGATCAAACTGCAGAACTGGGTGGACGCCTGCACGAAAGGAACCCAGCTCGGCGCTCCGGGCGAGGCCGGTCTGGCCGTGCAGAAGATGCTCGACGGCATTTACCGGTCCGCCGCAGCCGGAAAAGAAGTTACGATCAAGTAATCGCGTCAGGCTATTGCGGGGCAGGGGGGCTTCGCTGCAGTAAAGACCGTCAGACGGGGAAAGTTTCGGCTTTCCCTTTTTTTGTGCCCGGTCCGGGGAGGGGACAGAAAAATTGCTTTTTCAAGCTGGATGGGAAATGAATCACTGATAATAAGATTCAAGGATAAAAATCAAAAATCAACATGAAAAGATACGAAATTAGTATCGCGTCAGAGAAGTTGGGTATGAAAAAATTTCTCTTCGCGAACTGAAACGGAGGATACAGAGAATACGGAGAATACGGAGGACGCGTAAGACAGGAGCGCACCTGAATAGAAAAGCAGAATGAAAATCCTGGTTTTCCGGGGGTCGACATGGATTCCCGCGAAACTCCGTATTCTCCGTATTCTCCGTAAAAAAAGTTCGCGGATTCCGGACAGACCATCTCCCCAACTCCACTGATACGATACACGAAATTACAGAAACATACGCAGGAAAAAAACACCGGAAAGATTACATGGTTCACAGGGACATGAAACATGAAACTTGAAACTTATACAGAAAAGTTTATCGGCCCATATCAGGAACCGGGCATGAAAAACCGGCGGACGCATTTTTCATGCATTCCGCCGGATGAATGATTATGAAGAACCAGATCAGCGGAGGCTGTTGATCGCGGCTTTGAGCTTGCGGGTCTCTTCGCCGGCTTTTTCCGCGAAATCTTCGCCGTTCGAGGCATAGATGATGCCGCGGGAGGAATTGATCACCAGTCCCGTTTGTTCGGGCGTGAGACCGAACTTCAGGACGCCTTCGAGATCGCCGCCCTGCGCGCCGATGCCCGGCACCAGCAGCGGAGTCCTGCCGACGATCTTGCGGATCTCGCCGAGTTCGGCAGGAGCGGTGGCTCCGGCCACCAGCATGTTGTTGCCGTTGTAATTCCACGGCCCGGCGATCAGCTCCGCCACATGTTTGTAGAGCGGCAGTCCGTTTTCCAGTTTCAGTTCCTGGATCTCTTTGGCTCCGGCATTGGAGGTGCGGCAGAGGATCACCGCGCCCTTGTCGGCGTAATCCAGAAACGGCTTCAGTGCATCCATGCCCATATACGGATTGAGAGTGACCGCATCGGCTCCGTAACGTTCGAAAGCTTCTTTCGCATACATTTTGCTGGTGTTGCCGATGTCGCCGCGCTTGGCGTCCAGGATGACCGGGACTTCCGGACATTTCTTCCGGATATAGTCAAGCGTCATCATCAGGTCTTCTTCCGCACACTGCCCCTCGTAACAGGCGATCTGCGGCTTGTAGCAGCAGACATCTTTGCAGGTGGCGTCGATGATCGCGCGGTTGAAGGCGAAAATCGGGTTTTTGCCGGATTTGACACAGTCCGGCATTTTGGCAAAGTCGGGATCCAATCCCACACAGACCAGCGAGTTGTTCCGAGCCCAGATCGAATTGAGTTTATCGATGAATTTCATGTTCATTTCCCTTTCGAAGCCGATTTGCCGCTGAGCGGCTGCGAGGCGAATTCGATATATTCCAGATAGGCGACCGAGGACGTGCCGGTATACTGCGAGTTAGCGGAAAGGGTGATCGCCATTTTCTTCGGGATCTTTCCCCCGAAAATCCGTTTCAGATCCTTCCCGAGATTGCATTCATCGACATACCAGCGTTTCAGGCCGTCTTTTTCATTCCGGACGCAGCACCAGTGGACCTTGACCGCGCCCATGCCGTATTTGACGAAGCCGCTTTTCCCCTTCGGAGTGACGGTTTCCCAGCGGTATGCCATGCTCTCCTGGGAGAAGGTGCTGCCGGTGCCGATGTAGATCCCGATCGCCTGGTCGTCTTTGTCCGAATCCATCCCGTCCGCGCCTTTCGGAAGAACATCGACGCGCCATTTCCAGCGCATATAAGGATATTTTTCCAGATCGATATTGGCAATGTCATACAGGATCGTTCCGGTGGCTTTGTCCGAAGCCATTTTCAGTACCTTGACGCCGTCGATTTTCACGATGGAGAAAACCGCATCGTCGGTAGCGAATTTCCCCTTGTAGGTCCAGCCGGTGACTGCTTGGCCGTCCTGTTTTGCATTGCGGAAATCGATCCTGACAATTTTTCCGGGGTTAGCGGGTGCTGCCTGCATCATAGCGGAAAACAGCAGCAGAGCGGCAGTCGCGGTGGATAGAATGGGTTTCATAATGGATTCCTTTCCGAGTTCAGTTCTCGTTTATAAAATTCATATCGTTTCATAACGTTTTGAGCATAATTCCTGAAAGAAGAATGACCATGATACCGGACCAGAAAAATCTTTTCATCGCACACCTTTCCCCGCTGAACGGGATTCCTCTTTTTTATAGTAGTCATACCGTTTCAGGATCTCTTTGACATATTGTTTTGTGGACGGAATGGTGATCCGGTCGATGACCGGCTGGTCGGTGGCGGCCGGTTTCCATTCTGCGGCGCGGCCCGGACCGGCATTGTATTCGCACAGCGCCAGGGCCATGGCATCTTTGTATTTGCGGTAGCGGTAAAATGCCCGCCCCAGGTACCAGGAACCGATATCGATATTCAGTTCCGGGTCGTAAAGCGCGCCTTTGGAGGGCACCCGGCAGCGGTGGGCCCTGGCCCAGTCCGCGGCGGCATAACCCGAACCCGGCATGATCTGCATCAGGCCGATCTCGCCCTTGAGTCCGAGGGCACGGCGGTCGAAACGGCTTTCCCGCCAGACCACCGCTTTGATCAGCGCCGGATCGATATGGTTCCGCAGACCGGCATTCCGGATGATCGCGTCGTAGCGGGAGGACCGCATGAAATAATCATAAACGGCACCGCCGGCCCGCCAGAGCGTATAGGCGATCCCCGCGGCAAATACCGTGACCAGGAACAGCAGCAGAAAATATGATTTCCTGCTCCGTTCTCTCCTGCTCTGGTAGATGCCGTAATTCATGGGATGCCGTTCCGTTTATGCCGGGAGGTTTCAGTTCTTCGCGGCGTCCTGCGCGGCGAGACCCGCTTCCCGGATCTTCTGCGCTTCCGCACGCAGACGCTTGAAGGTTTCTTCGAATTTCAGCTCCGGATCCAGCGGGATGATCCGCAGTTCGCGCAGCTGTTTGATGTCCGCTTCCGCCGGCGCGTTCATCATCAGGTCCTGGGCCTGCTGGTTGAACGGGAAGGCGATCACTTCGCGGATATTCGGCTCGTCCGCGAGCAGCATGACGATCCGGTCGACGCCCGGAGCAATGCCGCCGTGCGGGGGTGCGCCGAGCTTGAAGGCCTGGATCATGCCGCCGAAACGTTCGTCCACGGTCTCTTTCGGATAGCCGGCGATCTCGAACGCCTTGTACATGATGTCCGGACGATGGTTCCGGATCGCACCGCTGGAAAGTTCCACGCCGTTGCACACAATGTCATACTGATACGCCAGAATGTCCAGCGGATCTTTGGTGGTCAGCGCCTCCATTCCGCCCTGCGGCATTGAGAACGGGTTGTGGCTGAAGATGATCTTGTTCGTCTCTTCGTCCAGTTCGAACATCGGGAAATCCACGATCCAGCAGAACTTGAACACGTTCGGATCGATCAGGTTGAGCCGGACGCCCAGTTCGGTGCGGACCTGTCCGCCGATCTCGATCACTTTCGCCTCTTTGTCCGCCAGGAAGAACATCACGTCGCCGGGCTTGATGTCCGCCTGCTTGCGCAGCTGGTCCAGTTCTTCACGGCTCATGAACTTCACGATCGGGCTCTTTTCGCCGTCTTCGTTGAAGATGATATAGGCCATGCCTTTGGCGCCGACGCTCTGCGCGAAGGCGATCATGTCGTCGTAGAATTTGCGGGGCTGGTTCGGGCCGATCCCCGGCACCTTGATCGAACGCACCACGCCGCCGTTTTTCACGACCTGCGCGAACGCATTGAAGCCGCTGTTGGCGAACACGTCGGACACGTCGATCATTTCCAGCGGGTTGCGCAGATCCGGCTTGTCCGAACCGAAGCGGAACATGGATTCCCGGTACGGGATCCGCACGAACGGTTCCACTTTCTTATTGCTGAATTTGGTGAAAATGTGGGTGATGACTTTTTCCAGAATGCCGAAAATATCTTCCTGGGTCACGAAACTCATTTCAATATCGAGCTGATAGAATTCGCCGGGGGAGCGGTCGGCGCGTGCGTCTTCATCGCGGAAGCACGGCGCGATCTGGAAATAGCGGTCGAATCCGGCCACCATCAGCAGCTGCTTGAACTGCTGGGGCGCCTGGGGCAGGGCATAGAATTTGCCCGGATGCACGCGGCTCGGCACCAGATAATCCCGGGCGCCTTCCGGAGAACTGCTGGTCAGGATCGGGGTCTGGTATTCCAGAAAACCCAGTTCCAGCATCTGTTTGCGCATTTCCGCGATCACATTGGAACGGAGCATCAGGTTCTCATGCAGTTTTTCGCGGCGCAGGTCCAGGAAACGGTATTTCAGACGCAGGGCTTCCGGCGCCTGTTCGTCTTTCGCGATCTGGAACGGCAGCACTTCGGCTTCGCCCAGGATCTCCATGTCTTCCGCGACCAGTTCGATCTCGCCGGTGGCGAGTTTCGGGTTCACGGTCTCCGGGGTGCGGGCGACGACGGTGCCGGTGAAGCATACCACCGTTTCCACACGCCAGCGTTCCAGTTCCTGATAAAAACTCATCTTCGGGTTCACTACGATCTGGGTCTTGCCGTAATGATCGCGCAAATCGATGAAGATCACTCCGCCGTGATCGCGTACGCTGTGGATCCACCCGGAAAGCCGGGCCTTGCTGCCAACGTCCGTTTTCCGAAGGGCGTCGCAGGTGTGTGTTCTGAACGGATGCATAATCCTTTTTTCACTCCTGATTTATTTGGTTGTCAAGTTCGATCCAATATTCAATCATTATAATATAGCACGCCAAACCGGATTTTTCCCCTCCGAAACCGAAAATATCCGCGATATTTTTCCTGTCCCCGTATCGTTTTTCCTGATATTTTATATTGTAAAATAAAAAAACGGCATTATATTATCCGCCTCAGGCATGAAAATGAAAAAGGGAACGAGAGATGATACAAGTGATCGGACGGGTATTCGCGATCCTGGAGGAGCTGAGTCTGGACGGCGAAGTTTCCCTGGAGTCGCTGGCGCGCATTACCGGCTTGAATAAGGGTACGCTCTGCAATATCCTGCGGACGCTGATCGAACTCGGCTATATCCGCCGTTCGCGCAGCAGCCATTATGAACTGACGGAACGTTTCCGCGGCCTGTGCGGACCGGAAAGCCATCCGGCTGCCGAACTGGAATCGTTCCGCCGCGAAGTGCATGCGCTGGCGGAAGCCACGGGCGAATCCGGCGTGCTGACCGAACTGCGTGCCGACCGGGTCGCGGTCGTGGTCCAGTCCCAGCATCAGCGCACCCTGATGGTCAATGCCGTGGAAATATACGCTGCCTTGTCGCTGTATCACAGCGTTTCCGGCCGCATTCTGGTTTCATATCTCTCTGCCGAACAGCGTGCCGACCTCTGCGGACGGATCGGTTTCCCAGGAGCGCAATGGGACAGCATCGATTCTCTGCCGCAGCTCGAAAACGCCGGCCGGAAAATCCGTCAGTCCGCGATTTCGGTGATGGAAAATCCGGAACAGGAGATCATCGCCTTTGCCGTTCCGGTGTTCCGACCGGAGGGAAAAATCATGGCGCTGGGCCTGACCATGCCGCTGATGCGGTGTCCGCAAACGGTCCGCGAAAAGATCATCGCC
>SUWI01000241.1 GCA_015061565.1 Lentisphaerota bacterium | reverse complement strand
GCCGTAGGTCTCCACGCTTTCGGCCTGCGCCTTGTTGACCACATCGAGGAAGAATTCTTCCAGGGACATCCGCGGATGGTCGATCCGGAACTGTTCTTCGGAAAGCTGAGAACGCAGGATGGCCAGGACTTTTTCCAGCACGTCGGGGCGGAGCTGCGGCGTGGTGATCCGGTCCGTGCCCTGAATGGTCAGCAAATCGTTCAGGGTGCCCTGCGCGCGGATCTGGCCGCCGTAGAGAATGATCACCCGGTCGCAGACGTCTTCGATATCGCTGAGCAGATGGCTGGTCACGATCACGGTCTTGCCGCGTTTCTTGAACAGATGGATCAGGTCTTTGACTTCGCGGCAGCCGAGCGGATCCAGTCCGGACGTGGGTTCGTCCAGGATCAGCAGGGCCGGGTCGTTGATCATGGCCTGGGCCAGACCGATACGGCGGGTCATGCCCTTGGAAAATTCGCCGACCGGACGGTTTTTGGCATGGGAAAGCCCGACCATTTCCAGCAGCTGTTCGGTACGTTTGCGCCGTTCGAGCGCGGAAAGATTGAACAGCGAACCGAAAAAGTCCAGCGTTTCATACGCGGTCAGATATTTGTAGAGATACGATTCTTCCGGCAGGTACCCGATCAGCCGTTTGGTGTCGACGTCACGCGGGGATTTGCCGAAGACGGTCAGCCGTCCGGCGGTCGGATAAAGCAGTCCAAGCAGCATTTTCACCGTGGTGGATTTGCCGGAGCCGTTCGGGCCGAGCAAACCGAGCACTTCGCCTTCATGAACTTCGAAATCCAGATCGTTGACCGCTTTGGCTTTCGGCCGGTTCCAGAAATCCCGGAATTCCTTGACCAGTCCGACCGCACTGACCACCAGATCGGATGGAACTTTTACTTCTGCTTCCGCCATGACAGCCGCCTCCCTTTATTCTTTTGCCGTTTCCAGCTGCAGATTGCGCCGCCAGGAGTTCAGATTGTTGGCTACGCTGGTGGCTTCTTCGCTGGCGCGCAGCAGACGCGCGCTGTTGAAGATAATGATCAGCGTGCTCAGGGTATGCAGCATTGCAGCCGCGATCGGTCCCATCCAGCCGAAGACCGACAGGATGATGCCGCAGAGGACAAAGAGCAGACCGAAAGCCACGTTCTGATGGATGATCGAATTGGATTTGCGTGACAGTCCGACGAGCATCGGGATGCGGCGCAGATCGTTGGTCATCAGGGCGATGGACGCACTGTTGATCGCGATATCGCTGCCGATGGCTCCCATGGCGATGCTCAGGTCGCCGGCCGCCAGCGCGGGCGCATCGTTCACACCGTCGCCGATGAATGCGACCAGCGAATGCTTCTTGAGTTCTTCGATATACTGCACTTTGCCTTCCGGCAGGCAATCGCCCTTGAATTCATCGATGTTAAGTTTCGCGGCCACGCCTTCCGCCACGGATTCACGGTCGCCGGTGACCATCGCGCAACGCTTGACACCGAGTTCCTTCAGGTTGCGGATCGCTTCGGCGGATTCGCTGCGGATCTGGTCGCGGAAACCAATCCAGCCGATCAGTTTGCCGTTCTGGGCCACATAAACCACGCTCATGCCGTGGGTTTCCTCCGGCTTGATCTCGGGCAGTTCGACATTGAATTTCTTCAGCCAGATGGCACGTCCGACCAGCGTGGGCTTGCCGGCGACCACGGCTTCCACACCCGTTCCCGGGGTTTCTTTGAAATCCGTGACTTCGAGGAGCTTGATGCCTACTTCTTTGGCCAGTTTCTGGATAGCCAGAGCGGTCGGGTGGTTGCTGTGGATCTCCACCGCGGCGGCCGCCATCAGCAGCTGCGCGGGTTCGACACCGTCCACCGGACCCAGTTTCGCCACCGCCAGCTGACCTTCCGTCAGCGTGCCGGTCTTATCGAATACGAATGCCTTGATCTTGGCGGCGAGTTCGAGATGGCTGACATTCTTGACGAGGATGCCGAGACGGGCGGCAGCCGCGACCGCGGCCACCGTCGCAGTCGGAGTCGCCAAAACCACCGCGCACGGGCAGGCAATGACCATCAGCGTGATCACGCGGGCCATATCGCCGTTGGAAAGCCACCAGGTGATGATCGCCAGCATCATAATGGTCGGAGTATAGAATCCGGCGTATTTGTCGATCAGCCGCACGATCGGAGTTTTGCTCTTTTCCGCGGACAGGATCATGTCCTGGACCTTGCCCAGCGTGGTGTCTGCGCCGAGTTTGGTGATTTTCACATCCAGGCTTCCGGAGAGGTTCTGCGTGCCGGCGTAGACTTCATCGTTTTCCATTTTGTCGATGGGGAGCGATTCACCGGTGATGGAGGCCTGATTGACTGCGGACTGGCCGCGGACCACCACACCGTCGACCGGGAAGTTGTCGCCCGGGCGCACATTGATGATATCGCCGACCGCGAGTTCGGAAACATCGACTTCGACTTCTTTGCCGTCGATCCGTTTTCTGGCGGTATGCGGAGTCAGGCGGATCAGTTCCTCGATGGAGCGCTGGGCGCCGCTGGCGGTATGGGTTTCGATGATGATCGTGACCAGCAGGAAGAACGCGATCAGGCCCGCCGCACTGAAGTCGGCGGAGGTGAACGCGGCCAGAATGGCCAGCGCGACCAGTTCGTTCATGTAAACGCGGCCTTCGCAGAGGTCCTTGATCGCGGTGACCACGATCGGCAGGGCCAGGATGACCGCGCCGAGGAATGCGCTCAGCGAGGCTGCGAACTGCAGTTCGGGCATCAGCCAGCCCAGCAGATAGTAGTTGACGATCAGAAAGCCGCCGACTACCGCGAAACCGATGCGGCCCATGGAACGGCCGTGTCCGACGCCTTCACCGATCGGGGCGCCGCAGGAGATGCAGCGGGTCGGTTCATCCGGATTTACCTCATGATGGTGATGAGTATGGCCGCAGGCACATCCCGGACCATGTTCATGATGATGTTCGTCGTGATTGTGGCTCATGGTTCACTTCACTTCCTTCGCGATTTCCGCGTTCTTTTTGATGACAGGTTCGGGGTTGAGTTTCAGCCGCACTTCCTGACGCAGACCCGGATTGATGCCGATCGCATATTTGTCTTTCGACTGCGCCAGCGCATCGGCCAGCGTAGTGGAATAAAGCGAAACGAGCACCGATTTCGGATTCTTCTTGTATTCCTGGAGCAGTTTGGTGAAATATACCTTGTCGGCGACCACTTCCGAAACCACGCGTTCCTTGTAGGACTGCGCATTGGCGATGATCTCTGCAGACTCGGATTTGGCGCTGTTGGCGGTCTCAATGGCATAAGCCCGGGCCGTTTCCGTTTCGATGGAGGCCTGCGTGCTGGCGCTGGCGGCTTCATCGAAGGCGTCGATGGTCTGCAGCGGCGGACGTTTCACCGGCAGAGCAAGGCTTTCCACGCTGACGCCCATCTGGCGGTCCTGAAGCTGTCTGATCAGCAGCGATTTGACTTCCGCGATATATTCATTCGTGCGGTCATACAGGATATTCTTGATATTCCAGCGGGCCGTGACTTTGATCACGCAGTCATCCAGGATGTTCCGGATCATGGTGGTGGCGCCGCGGGTGCCCAGGTTTTCGCCGGTGGAACTCTTGACCACTTCATCGGGGTCCAGCGGCTGGAGCGGAGTCAGGCATGTGGTGTAATATTTCTGCGGATTGTCGACCTTGTAGACCAGTTCCCATTCCGTATGGACGATACTGTTGTCGCCGGTGAGCAGATAACCGTCTTTGCCGGGGGTAAGTTCGCCGCCTTCACCGGAACCGCCCTCCTTCTTACGTTCGATCAGGGACTTGCGGTCGGCCGGCATGAAGGTGAAACTGCGGATCGTCTGGTTGCTTTTCGGCACCCGGACGATGGTGTTGATCGGATAAGGCAGGCACCAGTGATACCCGGAGGTATAGGTTTCCTGATATTTGCCGAAATAGAGTTTGAGGACCGTTTCCTTGGTCCCGTCGACGATGACTGCGCCGCCGAAAGTGAAGAACCAGATGATCATAATGACGATCACGGTGGTCAGCAGGCAGAAAAGAGCCTTTGCCAGCTTCAGCAGGGCAGCCGTTCCGGTAGAGAACTGACCGCCGTCAGCAGCACCAGGAGCGTCTCCATATCTGTTGTATTCGTTTGCCATCTTGTTTTCTCCGGAAGAAGGTTATTTCGCCGCGGTTTTGGCGGGTGCTTTCTGCTGCAGTTCGCCGACGTTCATGCGGAACAGATCGAACGGAGCGGAATCGGTTCCGAGCACCAGCGTGGTCTTGGTCTTGACGATGCGTTTGAGAGAATCCAGTTTGCGCAGGAAAGCGGCCAGTTCCGGATTCTGGCTGAACACGGCATATTCGCGCGCGGCTTCGGCATCGCCTTCGGCCATCAGTTTCTTGGCCTGGGCTTCGGCTCTGGTAATTTCTTCGCGCTTCTTCTGGTTGGCGGCAGTCTTGATCTTTTCCGCTTCGACTTTGCCTTTCTGCTTGTCGATCGACGCCGCGGTCTCACGTTCTTTCTTCATGCGTTCGGTAATGGCGGTGGAGATCTTGCTCGGCACGCTGATGGTCCGGATCCCCACTTTCACCACATTCAGACCATACCGGGCTTTCACATCCGGCGCGATCTGCTTGAACATCGCCTGTTCGATCTCCGTCAGTTTCATTTTCTTCGGATCGGTGTTGATCATCTGATCGAAACGGAACTGGCCGATGACCGCGCCTTTCACGGTCCGCATGCGGTTGCTCAGATATTCTTCGGCAGCTTCGAGGCTCTTGGCCGCATTTTTGAACTGCTGAAGATCTTTGATGCTGTAGATCGTGTAAATCCCGACGATGACGTTCTTTTCATCCTTGGTCATGGTTTCTTCCAAGTTGCCGGTATTGCCTTCGAAACAGCGTTCGCGAATATCGTATTTGACGATCTCCTGGATCGGGAGGGGCAGACGCAGATGCAGGCCGGGGCCCTGTTCGCCGGTGATTTTTCCCCAGGTGATCACGAGAGCGCGTTCCGTTTCCTGGACCTGATAGGAAAAGATAGCCACCAGGAAAATGGCGGCGACGATCAATCCCAGCAGAATGGTGGACCAGTAAACCGGTACCTTTGCAACTTTTTCCGAACTGTTTGTAGACATTTTTTTCTCCACTGTGTTATATTATTTGTTTTTACTTTCCGATCTTGTTGATATCCGTGCCGTCGAGCAGGTCGAGCGCGGGTTTTTCTTCCATGTTCAGCTCGTAGATCTGATACGGGATATTGGAAGAGAGGATGAACTTGCGCAGATCCTTGCAGTCGTTTTCGAGGAAATCCAGATAGGTCCGGAGCTTGAAGAGCATCGGCTGCTGCTTGTAGGCCGCCAGCTGCTGGCGGAACCGGAACGCTTCCGCAATGGCCACGTTGGAAACTTCGTATTTGTAGGCCTGCGCTTCGGTGGTGATCGTCATGTTTTTGATGCTGCCTTCGGCCAGCGCTTTTTCCGCTTCGGCATTGGCCTCGAACACCATGGTCCGCGCCTGTTCCTTGGCCGCCAGGACATCCTGGAAGGCCGGCGCCACATCTTTGACCGGCGGGTGCGCATCGTTCATGTTCACGCAGACGATCTCGATCCCCAGATTGAGTTTGTCGGATTCGCGCTGGACGCGTCTGGCCAGTTCCACCACGATTTTCTCACGGCCCGAGGACATGTCCTTGATGAAGTCCGTGCTGGCAAAATAACGGGTGGATTCCTGTTCGCCGATGGCCTTCAGCAGTTTCGGGACATCTTTGAATTTGAACAGATATTGATAGACCTGACTTTTCCGGACCCGGTATTGGATCGGGAGTGAAGTTTCCAGGATGGAGACGGCTTTGGCGACTTCCGAACCGCCCTGCTCATTGGCCACCAGGTAACCGCCGGAAAACGCTTCTTCCTCGCTTTTGCCGTGTTCCGTGGTCCAGAGCACTACGGCCGGCTTGAGCTCTTTGCCATCCTTCATGATGACGTCTCCGATCACCACCGACTGGATCTCATTGATCGAAACCCGGCTGATATTTTCCATCGGCCACGGCAGTTTCAGATAGATCCCTGGTTCCAGCGGCGTCTTGACGATCACCGCGCCGAACCGTTCCCGGATGCCCAGTTCGCCCGGTCCGACCTCCGCGATGCAGGTGAACAGCCAGAACAGCAGCAGCCACAGGAGCAGCGCCGGCAGGATCGAACGTTCGAAGAAACCGTAGATCCAGGTCTTGGAAACCTTGAATCCGAATTGATAATCCAGCGAATCGGCGATATTGCGCATGATCCCGCCCGGCTCGGTGAAGATCGAAAGCAGGCGGCTTTCATACACCGGACGGTCTTCCATCTGGTTGCGGGGACGGTAAAACTCGCTGACAAAACTCAGCAGCAGTTCGATGCACAGCACCGCGAGGGCGAAAAAGGAGACTTTCGAAAGGAATTCATCCCACGGAGTCAGCTTCAGCACGACCAGGATCGACGAAATCAGCGAGAACAGCATGATCAGGGCGCCGAACATCAGCCAGGCGCCGATCGGACGCAGCCACCGGTATTCGGTCACGTGGGACTGCCCGGCCAGGAAGATCCCCAGAAACACACTGACCACAGCGCACAGCGCCGAGGTGAATGCCATCAGGATCGGCTGTTTCGGGACCAGCGTCGACATGCTGGCCACGGCAGTTTCCGGACGGAAGATGAAATTCCGCCAGAAATAAACCAGCGCGGCGGCCATCAGCAGACTGCAGATCAGCGCGATCGTCGACGGGATGTATTTTTCAAATATCAGCAGGTTTCTTCCCGCGGTAAATCTCACATCTTCAGAGATATCCAGCAGAGAAGTCTTGCTTTCCTTGCGCTTCTGGAGAAGGATTTTTTCGGCTTCATCCCGGACTGCCGCCACGGAAAAACGCCCCTGGATCACTGCCATCAGGGAAAAGATCACCGCGAGCACAAAGGGGATCAGGCTCAGCGAAAAACTTGCAAATCCGCTCCATTCATACACGGGTCCGGCCAGGAAGACCAGAACAGACAACACCACGGAGACCCCGAGGCCTACCGCAGCCAGCCGCACGGACAGCGCGTAACGCTCCTGTACCGCATTCAAATTGTTATTGTCGTTTGCCATTGTTTCAGACACCTCTTTGGTTATTTTTCTTTCTGTTTCACTTTTCTTTGATTTTACTATACCCGGTAATGATAGCCCATAACCGGCAAAAAAACAAGGGGAAAATCCGCTTTTTTTTGAAAAAAAAGGTATTTTGAGGTAATTTCAAAATAAAAAATTAAAATTACTTGAAAAAAGTCAGCTGAAAGTTCATTTTACGCCAATCACAAAAAAGGAGTAACATGAACAATCAACTGAATCATTACATTAGCATCGAACCG